>JANXRS010000270.1 GCA_025356745.1 Arcicella sp. | reverse complement strand
ATTTAGCTTCTCCAATTAAACGCTCAACGATATTGTTGGTATTTGGAAATTGTGGTTTAGCTAAATTTTGTAAAGCAAGATTACATGCTCTGATTCTTGAATACATATTTGGCCAGCTTATAGTACCGTTAATCCAACCTGTATCAGCAGGGTTGCTTCTACCTTCTGTAACAGTTGTTATGCCCCTTCCAGGATGTGTAAAAATGGTTTCGTCGGTTAATGATGCTAACATCTGCTCATTAAAACCCCCAACTCCTAAACCTCCGTACAATTCGCTCACAAAAGCCTCAGCTAAAGAAGCATCACTCCAAACCACATTTTCAGACAATTGGTCAAGCGGTTTGGTATCTACAAAGTTATCATTACAGCTTACCGTAAAAAACGATGCTACAATAAGTGATAAGGTTATTTTTTTATATTGTTTCATTTTATTTTTTGTCAAAATTTAATATTTAAACCTAAATTAAGTACTCTAGATTGAGGATAATATTGTCCAGTACTGCTTGAACTTTCTGGATCAAATACTTTCAATTTATCAATAGTAAATAAGTTAATACCGCTTGCGTAAATTCTCATGCTACTAAAACCTACTTTTTTGCCGATTGATTCTGGTAGACTGTAGCCTAACTCAAAGTTTTTCAATCGTATGTAATCTGAGCTTCTTAGCCAATAAGTATTACCACCAGAATAATATTGATCCGAACGATTAGCAATACGAGGATCAGTATCACTTGGATTATCTATAGTCCAACGTTTTTGGTAAATATCAAGCAAATAATTACCAATATTGCCCATTTCACCTGCACTCACATATTGCATTGCTCCTGCTGCTCCTTGAATCAAGATGGTTAAATCAAAGTTTTTGTATTGACCTCCAAGATTCATTCCCCCTTGAAACAAGGGGAGTTGGGTAAAATCATTCCTTACTTGATCATCAGGGGTAATTTTCCCATCGCCGTTATAATCTTTATATTTCATATCGCCAGGTCTTAATTGTTTTACAACCGCCGAATAATCAAGTGTGTTGGCATCAATGGAAGCTTGGTCTTTAAACACACCATCGTAAAGATAAGCCACGTACGTATTCATGGGACGACCAGTGCTTCTTTGCCAGTCGGGCGTTCCTGGGGCTTCATCCCAAAACTCAATTTTATTTTTAGCATAACCACCATTTACACTTACATTATATTTTAAACCACCGATTTCATTGCGGTAGCCCAAGGTAAAATCAAATCCTTTGTTTGAAACTTCACCAATGTTCTGTGCAGGAAGTGAAATTCCCGTTGATTGAGGGACAGAGGCATTTTTGAACCAAAGAATTTTTGAACGATTATTAGAAAAATAGTCAAATTCAAAACTTAGTTTTCCTTTAAACAACTGTCCTTCTAAACCAACATTGGAGTTTGTAGCAACTTCCCAAGTAATGTTTTCATTCGGTAAACGAGTTTCATACAAAGTTTTCTGCTCGGCATCACCCAAAATATAACTGCGGAAACCATAAGTTGAAAGGTATTGATAAGTAGCGGCAGTGCTTGAATTAGGAAGATTCACTTGGTCATTCCCTAATTGTCCCCACGAGCCTCTCAGTTTCAAAAAGCTAATCACAGGAAGTTCTTTCATGAAGTTCTCTTCTGATATTACCCATCCTGCCATTACACCAGGAAAGAATCCGTAGCGAGTTGCCTTCGGGAATCTATCAGAACCATCATATCTCCACAAAAACTCAGCAAGATATTTTTCTTTGTAGTTATAAGCCACACGACCGAAATAATTGATACGGGCAGTTTCAAAACCACCACCACCATTATTTCTTTCTAAATCACCGCCCGCAAACATTTGGTCGAGTGCTGGTGAGACAAAGTAGCGTCTGTAAGCATTAAAGTTATCTCCATTGATGGTCTCTCTATTTGTTCCTGCCAAAACAGTAATATTATGATTATTAGCAAATTTACCTTCATAAGATAATACACCACCGAGCAATACATTGAGTTGATCATCATAGCTTTGGGTTAAATTTGGCTCAGCAGGTCCTCGCTTACTTGCCACTAATTTAGGTGTTGTACCATCAGTTTCAAAACCCGCACCTTGTTGGTATAAAGTCCACGGAATTTGCCAAAGTTTTCTCGTTCCTATTCTTTTATCAATCGCTGCTGTTCCTGTAAATTTCAAGCCTTCAACCCACGGAATTTTTATATTAAGTGATCCATTGGTTTGAATATAATCTTGCTTTTGACGATCATAACCTGACAAATCTGTAGTAATTACGACTGGGTTTTCTCCATTTTCAATATCAGGACCTGGAAGACCATTGGGCCAATAGGCTTGTTGCTGAGGTTTTCCTCTCATTTGCATTCTAAAAATTGCTCCTGCTGAACGAGTTGGATAATTACGTGCTTCTTCACGAAATAATAAGCCTACATTTACATCAATGTATTTATTAATTTTTGCATCTAAATTCAGCCGAATATCATATTGTTGATAAGCTGTAGCGGATTTTTTATAAAAACCATCTTGATTTTGGTAGCCTAATGATGCCAAATATTTAACAGATTCAGTACCGCCTGAAATTTGCAAATTATGCTGTGTTTGGGGAGACCATGTTTTCAAGGTAGCACCATACCAGTCCGTGTTTGGATGCAACCAAGGGTCAGAGCCATCAGCATATTGTTGAATATCTTTTGGCGAATAAGGCGATTTTCTGATTGAACCATCAGGACGGGTGAAAGATCCCGTAGCTTTATACGCTGCATTTGCCCCAGCCCATTCATTTACAGGTAAACCATAAATATCAAGGTCATTCAACATACTTACATACTGTGAAGCATTCGTCAATTGAGGAACTACGGTTGGTTGTGAAAACCCTTGATTTGCCGAATATGAAAACACTGGTTTTCCCGTTTTTCCACGCTTAGTTGTAATCAAAATTACCCCATTTGCTGCACGTGAACCGTAAATTGCTGCCGAAGCATCTTTCAAAACGGATACGCTTTCGATGTCATTTGGATTAATACGGTCCAGACCACCTGCACGATTTGGAATACCATCAACCACGATGAGTGCATCACCATTATTGAGTGTATTGGAGCCACGGATACGAATTGATGAACCATCAGCTCCTGGCTCGCCACTTCTATTAACCGCTACCACACCAGCCATACGACCAGCGATTGAATTACTGAGATTTACAGTTGGAGATTTGATTAAATCACTTCCTTTCACCGAAACAACAGAACCTGAAACAGTTGCTTTTTTCTGAACACCATAACCCACCACAACGACTTCTCCCAAATTCTTATTATCGAGTTTCATACCGACATTAAGCGTTGATTGGTTACCAACCGTGATTTCTCTTGGTTCATAACCAACTATACTAAATATCAAAACTGCTTTACTGTCGGCAACGGTAAGCGAATAACCTCCGTTTGAATCAGTAGTTGTTCCTTTTTGAGTTCCTTTGATAATAATACTCACTCCAGGTAGTATTTCATCTTTTTCTGAATCGGTAACTTTTCCAGAGATTTTTGTATCAAGAATTTTTCCTGAACTGGATTGGGCCATTACTTTGGGAACTGACAAAGTCCCTGCTGCTCCAAGAAATAGTGCGACAAAGAGCCGTAACGTAAATTTTTTCATAGAAAATGGTTTTTAAGATTGAAAGAGTTTATAGTTAAAAAATTATAATTTTAAAAAGTAGCTTTACATAATTCTTGAGCAATCCTTAAAACAAATATTCTAAGACGCAAAACTTTAAAATTATGATGAAATGCAATTGCCAAAAGTAAAAAATTGTTATTTGTTGGAATTTAATAATATTAATTATAAACTATTTTTTATTAAAATAGTTCTACAAAACTAATTAATTTAGTCTTTTTATCAGGTTCAACGCATTTAAAAGTACAATAAAACTGCTTGGAAAAATACAAATTGAGCTTATTTTGGATAATGAAAAAAGATTCAATTTAAGATAAAACCTAAAAATGAAGTATTTATGTTAACATAAACCTAAAA
>JANXRS010000268.1 GCA_025356745.1 Arcicella sp. | reverse complement strand
TTTTAGGTTTATGTTAACATAAATACTTCATTTTTAGGTTTTATCTTAAATTGAATCTTTTTTCATTATCCAAAATAAGCTCAATTTGTATTTTTCCAAGCAGTTTTATTGTACTTTTAAATGCGTTGAACCTGATTTATTTTTTATTTTAATGATAATCCAAATAATCAACATCAATAGCCATACTGTTTTCGAACCTAAAGATAATACGGTAGTTACCATTGACTTTAACAGACCAAAAGCCTTCGTATTTTCCAGATAAAGCGTGTAATCCCCAGCCAATCATATCCATGTCATCTATTACTTCAGCTTCGTCCAATCGGTATAAAATTCGACGGATTTTTTCGATATGATGTGGTTGTAATTTAGATGAGTCATCTTTTTCAAAAAATAGTTTCAGCCCTTTATGGTGAAAATTATTTATCATATCAACAAATATAACACATAACGTTATCCGTTACAACTATTGTTAAACAATTACCCATCAAAAGCCACTTTCATATGTAAACCATCATTTCTGAATCAAGACTAATAAAAAAATTAAATTTTAACTATCATTTCACGACCTTTACCATGAAATTAACTAAAAAACTTAGAAATGGAATTGGAAACCTTAGAACTTCCTAAAACAATTATACCGCTTTTAGAGAAAACCCACGCTGCTTCTGCCGAAGTTAGACGGCTTAATGACACCCAAAAGAAAGGAATTCTCAATCGTTTAGCCGCTGTTTTAGTAGAGAATACAGAACAAATTATTACGGAAAATCAAAAAGATTTATGCCGTATGGATACCTCCGACCCCAGATATGACCGACTGAAATTAACGGAAGCTCGCATCGAAGATTTAGCTAAAAGTATGCGAGAAATTGCTAACCTTACCGACCCTTCTGGAAAAACTTTCATAGAAAGCGAATTAGCTAATGGATTAAAAATCAAAAAGATAGCCGTACCCATGGGCGTTATTGGCGTAATTTATGAAGCTCGTCCAAACGTTACAGTTGATGTGACTGCTTTGTGTTTACGTTCTGGAAATGCGGTAGTTTTACGGGGTGGTTCCGATGCTTTTGATACCAATTCATTTTTGGTAAATTTGATTCACGATGTTCTTCGGGAATTTGGCGTTGATACCAATTGTATAACTCTCCTCCCACCCGACCGTGAATTGGTAAAAGAACTTTTAACTGCCACTCGATACGTTGATTTAATTATTCCTCGTGGCTCAGAATCCTTGATTCAATTTGTACGTAAACATTCACTCGTTCCCACGATTGAGACGGGAGCAGGCGTGTGTCATACTTATGTGGAAGCAACCGCAGATTTACAGAAGGCGGCGAATATTGTGGTAAATGCCAAGGTTTCACGCCCATCAGTTTGTAATTCTTTAGATACCATTCTTGTGGATGAAGTCATTGCCGAGGCTTTTTTACCAATGCTACGAGCAGATTTTCTAAAATGGAATGTAGAGATTTTTGCCGATGAAATTTCGCATAAAATATTATCAATTATTGAATATCCATATCTTCAAAAAGCCACTCAGGATGATTTTGGCAGAGAATTTTTAGATTATAAATGTTCAATAAAGGTAGTTTCTGGAATCAATGAAGCCTTAAAACACATCAGTAAATACTCTTCTCGACATTCGGAAGCAATTCTTTCTAAAAATCAGGAATATTGCGACCAATTTATTCAAGAAGTAGATGCTGCGGCTGTTTATACCAACGCTTCAACTCGCTTTACGGATGGCGGACAATTTGGATTAGGAGCAGAAATTGGTATCTCAACCCAAAAACTACACGCCCGTGGTCCTTTTGCTTTGGAAAAATTAGTAACAGAGAAATGGATTGTTACGGGTGACGGACAGGTAAGGTGGTAGTAGATTAATTGTATTTTGCCACAAATTACAATTTAACAAATAACAAAAACGGAATGTTAATAGAGTATAAAATGAATTATTAACAAACTGTAAAAAAATAAATTGACTTATGAACGCAAGAATAGAAAAACTACAAAAAACAATTGAACCTTTAAGACAGGAAATCATTAATCACAAAGTATATTCAATTATTGAGGATGTTGAGGACTTGAAGGTTTTTATGAAATACCATATTTATGCTGTTTGGGATTTTATGTCACTTTTAAAGACTTTACAGAATAACTTGACTTGCACGACCGTTCCTTGGTTTCCTAAAGGTTCAGCAGATACTCGCCATCTCATTAATGAAATAGTTGTTGGAGAAGAATCGGATGTTGACATGAATGGACAAAGGAAAAGCCATTTTGAAATATACATTGAAGCGATGAAACAATGTGGAGCAGATACCACACCAATCGAAATATTTATTTCAGAGCTTAAACAAACAGGTAGCTTCGATATTGCCTTTGATAAATCGAATACGCCGAAAGAAGCCAAAGAATTTGTTGAATTTACCTTTCAAGTAATAGAAAGTAAAAAAGACTATTTGCAATCTGCCATTTTTACTTTTGGAAGAGAAGACTTAATTCCAGGTATGTTTATGTCAATTATAAATGATGCCCATAAGAACTTCCCTGACAGTGTTTCAATTTTTAAATATTATTTAGAAAGACATATTGAAGTAGATGGAGACCACCATAGTCATTTGGCTTTACAAATGACATCGAACTTATGCGACACAAATGAACAATTTTGGATGGAAGCAGAACAAACGACCATACAATCACTTCAAAAACGTATTAATCTCTGGGATGGAGTATATGAGGAACTTTTAAAAAGAAAGAAAGGAAAATAATTAAGTACTTAGCCAATTTTAACAATTCAAAAAGACCTGTTTACTAATAATTGATAACTGGTAACTGTAAATATGAAAATAGAAGCCTACCAAATATCGGAAGTCATTAATCTGAAGAAATTTAGACATGAATATACCAGACAGCCGCTGATATTCAATAATTCTGAACTTTTTTATAAACACGATGACCATAAATATTGCTATTTACTAAGTTACGGAATTGTCGTTTTCGCCAGTTTTACAGATTTAGAAAAAAGTGAGTTTTTGAAATATGTAAAAGGCTTTGTTGAGGATGAAGTTAAGGAACAATTTGAAGAGCATTTTATTTTAAAAACTGACCCTTCCGTGTCAGTTGTATTAAGTTATAACTCAATAACAGTTTCAGAAATTACAGACGATACCATTAGAATTGTGATGTTGAACATTGGTCAATCTGTTGCCTTAGATCATTACGAAGATTTGACTTTGGAGATTTTCAAGGATTCCCGTGAAATTACTGATGAACTCGAAAAAACAGGAACTTTTAAGTATTCAAAAAGAGATTTACTGAAATTTATTGGCAGAACGATTAATATTAAAAACAGTATTATTGATAATCTCTATATTTTTGATGCCCCAGAAGAAGTGTGGGAAAATGAGCATTTAGAACGAATTGACAAAGGTTTAAAGAAAACATTTGACCTCAAAATGCGGTATCAAGACATTGATTATAAACTCAAAATCGTTCAAGATAATCTTCGACTTTTCACTGATTTACTCCAAAACAGAGAATCCACTCGTTTAGAATGGATTGTTATTATTCTAATTTTAATTGAGGTTTTTGATATTTTTATTAAGAAAATTCTGGAATAATTTAAAAATTACAAGCGGTCTAATAACCCGCTTTTTTTATGCAAAAAAAAACTAAAAAAATAGTTTGTAAACTAAATAATTAGTTTTATATTTATTCTATAATTAAAAATAAGGTATCCCATCAAAATATAAAATTTATAAAATCATGCAACCAGAAAGAGAATTAACCAAAGCTGAAGAGCAAATTATGCAAGTGCTTTGGCAAATAGAAAAAGGATTTGTTAAGGATGTTTTGGAAGAACTACCTGAGCCTAAACCTGCGTATAATACCGTTTCAACCATTATTAGAATTCTACAAGAAAAAGGTTTTGTAAGTCATAATTCTTATGGAAAATCACACGAGTATTTCCCGATTGTGAGCAAAGACAATTACAGTTCTTTTGCCACGGAGAAATTAGTGGAAGGATACTTTGAAAATTCGTTTTCAAGCTTGTTTTCTTTCTTCTCGAAAAAAGGAAAAATTGATATAAAAGATGCGGATGAGATTTTGGCAATGATTAATAAAATGAAGGAAGAAGAGAAAAAATAATTGACAATAACAGCAGGTATAACCTTTTGCATTTATAGGATAAACCAAGCTAAAATTGTCCTACGTTGACATCCTAGTAAAAATTACTGAGTACATCAAACAGAAATACTTGAATTCAATTGTTAAATGCAACTTTGAGAATGGTTGATTAGACTATATTTTATCAGCAAAGAGGAAGAGATTACTCTTCCCCCTTGTCTGATTGGAGTAAGTTTGTCTAACTTGCCTTCTCGTCCAAAAGTTGT
>JANXRS010000267.1 GCA_025356745.1 Arcicella sp. | reverse complement strand
TTTTAGGTTTATGTTAACATAAATACTTCATTTTTAGGTTTTATCTTAAATTGAATCTTTTTTCATTATCCAAAATAAGCTCAATTTGTATTTTTCCAAGCAGTTTTATTGTACTTTTAAATGCGTTGAACCTGTAATTCATTGGTAAAAATCATTTTGTTTAAACCAGTCAATTGCACAGTCACACCTTGCACAGGCAGATTTGTTGTCTCATCATAGACTGTTCCCGAAATACTTCCTAAATGGGCAAAGGCATGGGTTGAAATAAAAAGTAGGATAAGAAGTAAGAGTTTTTCCATGTTTTTTAATTCGATAATTGAGAAATTATATTTCTAAAAAAGGCGTGCCACGTTCTTTGCTTTTCCCCGCAAACCGTGACACGCCTTTTTTACCTCAATAAAAATTTACTATCTATAGAAAATTTATTTATTAGCTACAATAATTGGTTGATAACCAAATTTCCCATTTGCCAAAGTTCTATCAATCTTACTAGCATCTTCTAATAATTCAGGATCTTTACTACCCGTACTTAAAGCTATTAATATATATTCTTTAGCTTTTTTAAAATCATTCGTTTTGAAAGCTACAACTGCCATCGCATGATTTACATCAATGTTTCTTGGTCTTTTTTTGTATTCAATTAAGCCATGTTTCATGGCCATTTCTATTTTACCCGCTTTAGTATAAAGTTTACAAAGTTCTAAATCAACAGCGTGACCAGACTTTGTGTCTTCGTTTAACATTTGTACAACTTCTTGGTATTTATTTAAGGCTTTTTCATGATTTCCTTGCAGGTCATAAATCTCAGCCATTTCTTCGTGGAATGAAAATTCAGGCATTATCTTGGCTGCTTTATCTAATACTTCCAAAGCCTTATCATACTGTTTGTTTACTTTCAAAATTCTTGCTTGACCAGCATAAGCAAAAGCATAACTTGGACGGACTACTAAAATATCATCATATTGTTGTTGAGCCTTATTTAATTCTCCAGCTGATTCATACAAATGTGCAAGCGTTTTCTTACTCCAACAAAAAGGCTCAGAACCAGGCATTCCTGCTTCAACTGCCAATTTCATAGCACTAATCGAACCTTTCAAATCTCCATAAATTTCACGAAGATAGGAAGCTCTTGAATATGATTCCAAAGAAGGCTTTAGAGCTTGCATTTTATCAGACATAGCAATAGCTTCTTTATAAAAGCCTAATTCCACATTAGCATCAACTAATACACCATAGACATACGCATTATCTGGGTTAATTTTACGAGCCGCTTCTGCCAATTCACGAGCTTCAGCAAACTGATGTTGAGACATTTTTACGGATGCTTTAAAGGTAGTAGCTTCAAAGTTATTTGGAGATAAATATAAAACTCCGTCTAAGATTTTTAGTACTGCAGGATAATAATAAGGGTGTTCACCTGTGATGCGAGCTTCTGATAAATAGATATTTACAATCTGTAAACGAATTTTAATATCGTTAGGGTCTTTAGCCAATTTTTTCTTTAATTCATCAACTTTCTCTCTGGTTTTTTGCCATTCTGTGGCTTTGGCTAAATCCCCTGTACGCTCGAAAAGAGCAGGAATTGCTAAATTTGAAGAACCGTCTTGAACAGTTGAATTATCTGATTTCTGAGTTTTAGTACAGCTAAATTGAGCCACTAAAATCATCAAGAAAAAAAAATATTTAATAGTTTGTTGAGTAAATGTAATGAATGCTTTCATGACTAATATTGGTTTAAATAATGTTGTATATAATGGACTTTCAATAGTTTCACTTACGAAAGTTTGAAGTTTTTGGATGTAGAGATATAGAATTTTCAATGATTTTTATGTAGGGGCGTATATGATACGCCCCTGACATTGTAAAAAAGGACTTATATTATATGCCCCTACTTTTCAAGCCTACTAATTACGAATAATCTTTACTGTATTGCGTTCAGTTGGAGAAACAGTACGTAAGAAATATGTACCAATTTGTTTGCCCAATTTGAACGTTTTAGTCTCAGTTGTTTCCGCAATTTCAACTGATTGATGTCCAATGATTTGGCCAGCAGTATTAACTAAATCCATTTCAAGATTTTCGCCTTTTGCTCCTCTAATTTCAACCGTAACTTCATCACCACTTATGGGATTTCCCAATACTGAAACTGATAATTTACCATCAATTGGTTCAGAAGAAATACGTTCAGCTTTGTTCGTTGAATTAGTTTGTTTAGTACCTGCATATTGTGGTCCACGGAAAGCTCTCCAAGGAGTTTGCTCATAAGGGAAAACTGCTTTCAAGGTTGTATCATTCTTTGTAACACCAGCATTGAATCCTAATGTACTCATTAATCTTGGCGTAACTGGGCTTGCTGTAACACCTGGCGTGAAATCATCATACCATAAACCAATAGCTGCTAAAACAACACCACCAACCGCTTGCAATTCAATAGTTGTAACATCATCTTCTAAACGACGACCGTTAGGGAAACCATCCATATTTGGAATCATTTGTAAAGCTGTTGAAGCATTGAAACGTCCGTCGGTTAATCCTAAAACTGCTGCATAAACCAATCCTAATGAATTGAAATCTGCACTATTACGTGGAGTTGCTGGAACTGCCATATTCAAACGTAATAAATCACCCAAGGTTGGCAAAAAGTTGTTGATAAATGGTTTGCCTGGTGCTAATGGATTTCCACCTTTACCCGTAGCTAATTGATACGGAGCTAAATTTGGGACACCTGTATAGAAAATTGGGAGAATATCAACGGCACGTGGGCTGGTTGGATTCGGCAATAAAATACTACCAAAGGCTGCTTCAGAAAGAGCTGTTCCTTTTAAAGCTGCTGTTCCTTTCAAACTAAATAAACCTGCTTTTCCATTACGGAAGTCAAATGCCCCTAATGATTTCGATTGAATTCTTAAAGCTGATAAGCCTGGAACTGCTCCACCAAATTGAGAATCATCCATGTAAAGTGCTAATTCTGGATTAACAAAATAAGAGGCAAATTGCAAATCTTCATCTGGTTCTACTGAATTCCACTTGTCTTTCAAACCAATTGGAATAATAGCTTCATTTGTCAAGGGCATTCCTAAACGTGAAACTTGTACATATTCTCCATCCATTCCTACATCTCCACCATTATAAAAAGTTCTAATTTTCTGGCGACTTGCCGAAGCATAAACGCCAATTACATAATCAGAATCAAGAATATTGCTTGCCATTGCTACTGTTTTACGATTTTTCTGTAAAGTAGAAACAGGAACTTCAATTACAATTGAGTGGCAGTTAAATTTCGCTACTGCATCTTTTCCACTGTTTGGACGAACATTTCCTACATCGAAAATACCACCTAAATCCACAAAGAATGGATCATCAACGGGACCACAGAAAATTTTCTCGCCAGTTGAAGCAGTCATAATTGACTTTTTAGCTAAATCATCATAAGAAGCTGCACCCAAACCAACAGTTGTATTTTCAATTGAACGTGGTCCAATATTTGGAGGAGGTACTGAGCCATTTGAAATAATAGTTGTGAAGGTATCTCCACCATCCATACTACGCTCGCAATTATAAGTAGTCTTCAAGTTTTCTTTTCCTAATCTAATCAAAAAGAAAGTTGAAGGATCTTCATTTTTTTTCATAAACGTGAAACGATAAATAATTTCAGCTCCTTGGATTCCAGCATTATTATCCACGTGAATTTCATAACGAATTCTCTCACCGAAAGTATACCAATTTGGACCTCCCGCAGGATGCTCAAAAGGAATATAGTTCGCAATTAAAACAATATTCTCTGGGTTTGTTGGACTCTTGAAGGCATATACATCTGTATTGTCTGCCAAGGGGTCATTTGAAGTTAGAGGGGCTTCTCGATGTGAGGAGGCCAATGATTGAGATGGGAACTGGCATATCAAAGCCAGCAATCCTATCATATATATTAGTTTTTTCATTATTATCTTGAAATAAAATTGATGAATTTGATTTAGCTATGAGCTGTAAGTTTTAAAATCTTAATACTTATTACTCACGACTCAACGCTAAAAACGTGCTTTTTCTGGATAATCAAACCCTCTCCAAGGAGTTGCCATGTATGGGAATGACATTTTCAAAGCAGTATCGTTCTTAGTTGGTCCTGAATTGAAACCTAATGTTGCTAATAATCTAGGCGTAACTGGGCTTGCTGTAACACCTGGAGTGAAATCATCGTACCATAAACCAACAGCTGCCAAAACAACACCACCAACTGCTTGCAATTCAATAGTTGTAACATCATCTTCTAAACGACGACCGTTAGGAAAACCATCCATATTTGGAATAAATTGAATGTCCTTCGTTCCATTAAAACGGGTATCAGTAAGTCCTAATACTGCTGCATAAACCAATCCTAATGAGTTGAAATCTGCACTATTACGTGGAGTTACTGGCACAGCCATATTCAAACGCAACATATCCCCTAAGGTAGGTAAGAAGTTGTTAATGAATGGTTTACCTGCTGCTAATGGATTTCCTGCTTTACCCGAAGCTAATTGATACGGAGCTAAATTTGGAACACCTGTATAGAAAATTGGGAGAATATCAACTGCTCTTGGACTCTTCATATCTGGTAATAAAATCCTTCCGAAGGCAGATTCAGCTAAAGCTGTTCCGTTCAAAGCAGCATTTCCTTTCAATCCCGCTAAACCTGGCTTTCCATTACGAAAATCAAATGCACCTAATGATTTTGTTTGAACACGAAGAGCATTTAATGAAGGTACTGCACCACCGAATTGAGAATCGTCCATGTATAGAGCTAATTCTGGATTAGTAAAATACTGAGCAAACTGTAGATCAGCACCTTCATAAGGAGTAGTTGCATTCCAACGGTCTTTCATACCAATCGGAATAATCGCCTCATTTACTAAAGGCATTCCTAAACGTGAAACTTGTACGTACTCACCATCCATTCCTATGTCTCCTCCAGAAAAGATTGTCTGAATTTTCTGACGACTTGCAGAAGCCCAAACACCGATTACAAAATCACCATCAAGAATATTGGCTGCCTGAGAAACCATTTTTCCATCTTTTTGCAATAAATTAATAGGCACTTTAATGGCAATTGTATGAACATTAAAACGATTCAAAGCATCTTTCGGAGGATTAACATTATTGCCTTCTGGACGAAAATTGCCTACGTCAAAAGCACCTGCTAAATCCACAAAGAAAGGGTCATCAACGGGTCCACAAAAAACTTTTTCACCTGCTGCCGTAGTCATAATTGACTGCATCATTAAAGCATCATAAGAAGTTCCCAAACCAACTGTTTTATCCTGAATTGAACGTGGCCCAATATTATTTGGGGGAACCATACCATTCATAATAATTGTAGCGAATGTTCTGCCACCGTCCATACTTTTTTCACACGTATATGTTGTCTTTTGATTTTGCTTTCCAAGACGAATATTGAAAAAAGTTGAAGGGTCTTCGTTTGTAACCATAAATGTAAAACGGTACGTAATATCATCACCTAGCGTATTTGCCTTATTTTTGATGTGAATTTCATAACGTATTCTGTTACCAAAAGTGTAATAATTAGGTCCACCCTCAGGCGATTCAAACGGAATGTAGTTAGCGATAATCGTAATTGTATTCGGATCATCTGGGCTTCGGAAAGCATACACATCGGTGTTATCTGCCAATGGGTCATTAGAAATTAGCGGGGCTTCTCGGTGACTGGATGCATAGCCAAAATTGACTATTAACAGAGAAACAAAGAAGGTGAGGCACTGTAGCCATCTTCTTAAGGGTAAACCATGTCTGTTCATAAGGTTTATTTTAAAATTTGAAAAAAGTGAAAAAAAGTTTACTGAGATTGTATTAGGAAAAGAAATAGGCAAATGATAGATTTTCATGGAAAAATCTAATTAACATACGTTTTCATTAACAGTTTGGATTGGTTGTTATGTTTTTTAACTGATTAATTTTATAATGAACCAGAAAATAATATGATTCGAAAATTATTTTGTATGCACAAGAATTCAAGAAATCTGATAAAAGAAAAATCTTAATTTGATAATCATTAATAGTTCACTGCCTGACGTGTGCGAAGATATTTGAGAAAAAATTAGTAAATTTAGGTTTAAAAATAGTTGCTGTACTACAACTCATGCAAAGTCAGGATTAAATTTAAGTATGAAGATTTAACATCATTGCGACTATGATATTGGAGTTATTTACCGCAGTTCAAAATTTAACACTTTTACATAAATCATAAGAGCATTACTAGAGGTAATCAAATATTATTTAGTAATATGTTGGAAATATATAGTTACTAACACAAACAAACTTTTATGTTATTGATAATTCAAATAATTGATTATCAGACTATTGTCAATAAATAGACCATTCAAGCCCTACCCACGAATAACGAAAATAGTGTTTGCAATGGTAAATAAGTATAGTTGCCTAATATTTTGCTAATTTAAAATTTATGAATTGTTAATAAATTGACTTATCTCTTCTTTAGAGCCACCGACTTTGGCATAAACTTTATTTATTATTTCATCCCGCTTGTTTTGACCCTTCAGTAAATCATTTTCCAAGAGCATAGCTAGCTGATTTTCTAATTTCAAGTTTGGTACTTCTCCAACTTTGTTCTATTTCTGACAGGTTCAACGCATTTAAAAGTACAATAAAACTGCTTGGAAAAATACAAATTGAGCTTATTTTGGATAATGAAAAAAGATTCAATTTAAGATAAAACCTAAAAATGAAGTATTTATGTTAACATAAACCTAAAACCAG
>JANXRS010000263.1 GCA_025356745.1 Arcicella sp. | reverse complement strand
TGATAAACCCGTGGCACTTGTTTGTGATGTGCTACTAATCAAATAGTCTGTGTAAAAATCCATCATTTTTTCCATAGACAAAGATAATCAGTATCAAATAACTACGTTAGGGTAACCTTGCGTAACATCAGTATTTAAGACAAATTGGCTTTAAAACAAGGAAGGCTTCGCTTTAAAGCTAAGCCTTCCTTGTTTTTAGCCAATATTATTACCACTCCAATTTCCCTGTCTTTTTATACTGTTCCAACGCTCTTTTAATTTCGATAATACGGTGATCTGGGTCTGGATGTGTACTTTGAAACTCAGAAGGACGGTCAGCACCACCCAAAGCCTCTTTTAAAACTTCCATTACTTGAATCATTTCTTCTGGATTATACCCCGATTCCAACATATATTTTACGCCAAATTTATCAGCCTCCAATTCATCAGAACGACCATATTTCATTGTTATCATTTTGCCAACGTATTGAGCGATTGCTCCTGAATTATTGGAATTATAAGGATCGGAAGTTGCAGCTACGGCTGCTCCCATTAATCCGCTCGTAAGTTCATCTTTCGCCATTTGTTGAGCTGAATGCCGACCAATCACATGACCAATTTCATGCCCTAAAACACCCGCCAATTGGTCTTCGGTTTTGAGTCTTTTTAATAATCCTAAAGTAATGAAAATCTGTCCTCCTGGCAAAGCAAAAGAATTAATTGTCTCAGGGTCAGCGAGTAAATGAAAATCAAATTGATATTCAGACTTTGCTGCATCTGAATTTGTTATAATTTTCATGCCCACAGTTTTAACTAAATCTTGTTCTTTTTTACCCGTATAAAGTCCTCCAAATTCAGCCGCCATTTGCGGGGCAGATTGCAAACCTGTGGTCACTTCCTGTTGCGGAGTCATGGTAACTGCTTGGCTTTTGCCCGTAATTGCATTCACCTGCATTTTGGAATAATACGAAAAAAAGGCAATTCCTGCCATAATTAACCCAATAAAAAGGCGTGATTTGAGACTTCCAGAATTCATCATTTTGGGTAATTAGTTATATTATAACGAAAATTAAAAAAGTCTTCCCATCTTTCCAAAAAAGAAATTACAGAATTTGGGGAAATAATAATTACACTCTTTGGCTTTCACAAAGAGTTTTGATTACGACAATACAATCATCTATTCTCTAATCACTTACTTCCTAACCAACTTCTTGTTAAATTTTGTTAAACTTCATGTTAGTCTTCCTGTTTTCAACGTTTTAATGACGAAATTTGATAATAGTTAATGGCTTGATTTTCAATCTACAAAAAAAACCTTAACTTTGCATCCTTATGTACAAAACGAATAGATTTATATTATTTATACTCTCCGCAGTAATTTTAACCGCTTGTAGCAATTTCGAGAAAGTCAGAAAAATGACTGACGAGAAGAAAAAATATGCCGCTGCCGTTAAATACTTCAAAAAAGGGCAATACGACAAGGCAAGCATACTTTTTGAGGAATTGTTGCCAATTCTAACGGGAACAGACCAGCAGGAAATTGCTACTTTCTATCAAGCCTATTGTGATTATCACACGGGAAGTTATGAAACGGCAAATTTTCACTTTAAGCGTTTTGCTGAGACATTTGCTCGTAGCGAGTATTATGAGGAGTCGGTATATATGTCGGCATACTCTTTGTATAAGAATTCGCCAGACTTCAATCTTGACCAAAGTGGAACAATTACGGCGATAAATGAGTTACAAAGTTTTATCAATAATAATCCTGACAGTAAGTTTAGAGACGAAGCTTCTGATATTATTAAATCTTTGCGGGTGAAATTGGAACGTAAAGGTTATGAAAAAGCTAAGTTATACTTAAAAACAAGTGCTTTTAACGTGGCTACTTTGAAATCTGCGGTTATTGAAATTAATAACTTTCAGAAAGAATACCCAGATTCTAATTATAATGAGGAAATGGCTTACTTGAAGGTGCAAGCCCAATATAATTTAGCCCAGAGTACCATTGAAAGCAAGCAAAAAGAGCGTTTTGATGAAGCTATTAAGTATTATCAACTTTTAGTAGATAAATATCCTCAAAGTAATTTCTTGAGAAAAGCTGAGAAATTATACGATGTAAGTATGAAAGAAAGTGATAGAATTGCAAAAATAGAAGCAGATTTTAAGGCTTCTCGTGATAAAGAAAAATCAAATACTGCCAAAGTTGGGGCAGCAGATAAACAATAGGCAGTTATCAGTAATCGGTAAATAGGGTTTGTAAAAACCTAAATTTCTGAGAAAGATACTTATAATTACTTGAAACCAAATACAAACAAAATGGCAACAAATCCATCAATCATTACCAGAAACGTAGCTGAATTAGCGGAAATCGCTGGGGGCAATACATACGAGGCAGTAGCAATTATTTCAAAAAGAGCAAGACAAATTGCTTTGAAATCGAAAGAAGAATTGAACAATAAATTATCTGATTTTGCTTCTTCAGTAGATAATTTAGAAGAAATTTTCGAGAATCGTGAGCAAATCGAAATCTCAAAATTCTATGAGCGTTTACCAAAGCCAACCTCATTGGCAATTGACGAATTTATTGAAAATAAGTTTACCTATACTTTGCCAAGTCAGGATAAAGATGCGGAGTAATTAGTTATTAGTAAAAAGTCATAAAAAAAGTCGTTTAGAAATTGATTCTGAACGACTTTTTGGCTTTCTAATTTACTTACTAATACCTAAGAAATGGGCATTCCCGACCGTTTCTATAATCTGAAATAATCAATTTATTAGCTTTTCTACTGATAAAATTTTCTTCGCTTGATTAATCACAACAAATCTTCTATTTTATCTTTTTAACAGGATTTCAAGAAAATTCTTTCTGCTATTCACAAACAACATTTTTTATATGGAACAATTTTAGAATAAAACTACTAATTAGAAATTTTAGCAACTTCAGCTACTTTATTCCAAACCCTAAAAACATTTTTATTACAAATCTTCTCAATTTCCTCCTCGGTATATCCTCTTTTCAATAATACATAAATCAAGTTTGGAATTTGTGAACAATCTTTCAAGCCTTCTGGAAGGGTTGGTCCCACACCATCAAAATCTGAACCTAAACCTACATGATTAATTCCTGCAATTTTCTTTACATGGTCAATGTGGTCGGCTACTTTCTCGACTGTCGAAAAGGCTGTTGGATGAGCTTTTGTATATTCTGCTTCATACGCACGGGCTTGCGGAGAATTAGGCATCAGATTGTGCTCTTTTTGCCAAGTACGTAAATGTAATCGTTTGATTTCTGAGGATTTATTAATGGCAGAATCTAAAAAAGATGAGGCATAATTTATCATAATTACCCCTCCTTTTTTTGCCATTTTGATAATCAAATCATCGGAAGCATTACGAATAAAACCTGGTGTAAACTTCCTGCATGACGAATGAGAAGCAATTATAGGAGCTTTTGACAAGGCAATAACTTGGGCAAATGTTTCATCTGAAATATGCGAACAATCCAACATGATTCCCAAACGATTCATTTCTCTGACTACCTGCCGACCAATCGGACTTAATCCACGCCAAGTATTTGTGGTATCATAAGAAGTGTCGCAAATGAAATTATCTTCTCCGTGGCAAAGCGTAATGTAGCGAATTCCTCTATCATAAAAATGTTTCAAATTTGCCAAATTACTCTCGACAGGTGAGCCATTTTCCATCCCCATCGGAAAAGAAATTAAACCTTTTTTGAAATTTTTCTCAACGTCTTGCGGACTTTTTGCTAAAGCAAATTTATCGGGATGTTGCTTCGTTAAATTTTCCACTAAATCAATTAACGAATCCGCCAAAGCCTTTGAAAAACCTTTTCTCTGTTGCAAATTAGCAGGAACATAAATCGACATAAAAGGAGCAGAAAGTCCACCTTTTTTTGCCCGAACGTAATCAAAATCACCGCCTTTAGTTTGTACAGAAACGTCTTCCATTTTACCGCTCAGACGATATGGCAAATCCACGTGACCATCCACAATGATAAATTTATGAGCTAATACATCAGCTTTTTTACGGAGGGTTTCATCAGAAATTTTAGCTTTTTGAGGCTTTAGTTTTGAGAATAAATTTGTCGCTGAAATGGTCAAAAGAAAGACTGTAAAAAGTAATTTTAATAAATTTTTCATATTGATAAATTATAATTCCGAAATCCGTTCCGAAAGGTTAGTAAATGTATGTTCAATTTAACGAAATTATCAGTAATTTGCGAAACTAAAACAAACCATTTTTATAGATGAAAAAATATGCACTCCTATCTGTCGGAGAATTATTAGTTGATATTATTGGAACGGATATACAAGAAAGTATCCTTCATACTGCCACATTCGAGCGTTTTCAAGGGGGAAGCCCTGCCAACATGGCGGCAAACATGGCTCGTTTGGGTATGAGTACGGCACTTGTTTCTTGCGTTGGAAATGATAATTTAGGAATTTTCTTGAAAGATGAAGTCGCCAAAACGGGAATTGATATTAGCCACATTGCCATTGACGAAAAACAACCAACGAGTATTGTAATTGTTTCTCGGACGCAAGGTACACCCGATTTTATTGCCTATCGAACAGCAGACCGCATGATTCAGTCCCACCATATTCCTGATAGTTTATTACTGGAATCATCTATTTTTCATACCACTTGTTTTGCCCTTAGTCAAGAACCTGCTCAATCTGCCATTGTAGATGCGGCGAAAAGAGCCAATAATTTGGGATGTCGGGTAAGTTTGGATGCCAATTATGCCATACAAATCTGGCCCGACAGAAAACAAGCTTGGGAAACGATTTCAGCGTATTGCTCGCACAATGGATTAGTAAAATTAAGCGAAGACGATGCCGAGAGAATTTACGGATACAAGGTTTTAGAAGAGCAAGTCATCAAGGATTTTCACGCCATGGGTGCTGATTTAGTGTGCTTCACAAAAGGTGCAGATGGCTCAACAATTTCTTACGAAAAAGGCTCTAAAAGGATTTATTTGGGCGTAAAACCGATTGAGGTTATTGATGCCACAGGGGCAGGAGATGCTTTTTGGGCGGGATTTTTGTCGGCTTGGACAGAGGGAAAAACCGTGGAAATTTGTGCTAATGCGGGTGGAAATTTAGCTGCTTTAAAATTAGTAACGAAAGGTCCTTTACCTGCGGTAGTGGATAAAGCAGTTTTGTATTCATAGGAAGTTATCGTTGTAAAATGAAAAGCCGAATCTACTTATTTAGAAGTACATTCGGCTTTTATTATTCAGTAATAGCTGAAATTAAATTATTTGGGTAAAAGTCTCACAATTCTTCCAGGGCTTTCTACGGATAAATATAAATAACCATCGGGACCCATTTTTACATCTCTAACTCTTCCTACATTTTCAATAATCGTAGTTGGTTTAACGTCAGAACCTTTTATTTCTACTCTTGATAGATTTCTTAAAGCTAAACCTCCCGCAATATAACTCCCTTTCCAAGAGCCATATTTATCGGAAGAAACATAAGCCAATCCGCACGCACCGATGGAAGGTATCCAAGAATATTTAGGATTTTCAATACCCGTTCTATTGTGTGAAGTTGAAATGGGATTACCATCATAATTAACGCCGTTAGATACCAAAGGCCAACCATAATTTTTTCCTTTCGCTATCAAATTTAATTCATCACCACCTTTTGGACCATGTTCAGTTTCCCAAATTTCACCCGTATCAGTGTTTAAAACGAGTCCTTGGGGATTTCGATGTCCGTAGGAATAAACGGTTGAAGGGGAAGTATTACCCGTCAAAATTGGATTATCCGTTGGAATTCCACCAGTATCCGTC
The DNA here is from genome assembly GCA_025356745.1 of Arcicella sp. Lineage (GTDB taxonomy): Bacteria > Bacteroidota > Bacteroidia > Cytophagales > Spirosomataceae > Arcicella. The sequence continues at coordinate 882 of JANXRS010000263.1, read as the reverse complement.
ATTCTGTGTACTTTTCCCCAAGCTTCTTTTACGTTTTGAGCATTGAGATTTGGAGAACTTTCTCCTCCGTGAGTGGTTGAACCGCCCTCCCCGATTGATAAATATAACAATCCATCTTTATCAAATACAATCCTGCTACCATAGTGTCCTTTCCATTGATTAGTGGCGGAGGATTTGAAAATATTTTCTACATTTTTAAGCGTACTTCCCTCAATTTTAAATCTAATTAAGTTCAAAAGTCCCTTCCCTCCTACCGAACCAGAATAACTTGCATAAATCCAACCATTGGTTTTGTAATCTGGATGCAAGCAAATATCTAACAATCCCCCTTGCGAATCAGTATTAATATCGGTAGGTAACCCCGATAATTCAGTAATTTTTCCATTAGAATAAATACCCATTTTTCCTGATTTTTCTGTGAAGATTATGTCAGAATTGGGCAAGAATTCAAATCCCCAAATAATTCCACGATCGGAGAAAACTGTTTCTTGCGTTAATGTAATATTATCATTAACTGGCGTTGGATTTGTGACCACATTGGCAGCTCCATCTTTGGAGGCATCACAAGCCAGAATACTCAATATGGTTGCGAGGATAATAATAGCTTTTCCCATTTTCATAATTGATTGATTTAATTCAAAACGTTTTTAGGTTGGGAAAAGTTATGTTTAGTCATCATAAAATTTTAGATTTTTATGGCAAAATAAAAAGCTGAATTTTATTAACACACTAAATGTTTGATTTTTAACAGGTTCAACGCATTTAAAAGTACAATAAAACTGCTTGGAAAAATACAAATTGAGCTTATTTTGGATAATGAAAAAAGATTCAATTTAAGATAAAACCTAAAAATGAAGTATTTATGTTAACATAAACCTAAAA
>JANXRS010000262.1 GCA_025356745.1 Arcicella sp. | reverse complement strand
AGGTGGTGAAGCTGTGCAATGTGGGTATCTCCTTTGACTTTGAAGCGTCTATAAATCATAGGAGAAATATTCAAAAGATAGATTTTGAAATGATAGATCGCATTTTGAGGGTCTGCAATTTCTACACGAGATTTCTTCTTTAATTTGGCTTTCATTTTTGAAGGAATTTTACTCCTTCAAGTTAGCAAAAATTCAGTTGCCCCACACTTTTTGATGCACTCATTCATGCAGGCATATAAAGTATTTGGAAGCAGTTTAGATTATACAAAAGTTAGCGTAACCGATTCCTCAGCATTGATGCCTATTGGTGGTTATGCTCGCACTCCTGGCAATGCCGTCTATTTTCCATCTGGTACATTAGGACGTACCGACAATGGATATTTTGCTTTCTTAATTCATGAACTTACTCATACTTGGTAAACACAACATGGTGTATCTGTATTTACTAAAATTAGAAACTCTCTTTCTTCATCAAATTATGATTTTGGTAGTGATGCAGGTTTAAAAAAAGCATTAGACAATGGAAAGTGTTTTAATGATTTTAATACAGAAGCCCAAGCAAGTATTCTTGAACAGTATTATGGAATTTTAGTAGGGGATCGACAAGGAGATATATCCATATACGCCCAATTTGTTCATCACGTACAATCTTTTAGAGGTAATTGTAAATAAAGTTAAGTACATAGTTCCGTAAAGTTGTATTCCTTAATAACTTTAAATTAACCACTTTTGAAATAAAAATAAAATTATAAAATAGTCTTATTTTTAGATAAAAAAACCAATAATATAAAGTAAATAGATAATTTATCCATAAAATATCCATTCCACAACCCAAATTGTCATTTCAAAATATTCCTTTTAAATTTGTGAATTATCAGATTTTTCATATTTCATAAACTAAATATAATGGCATATCTTTTCACCTCTGAGTCAGTTTCTGAAGGACACCCAGACAAAGTTGCAGATCAAATTTCAGACGCACTAATTGATAATTTCATGGCGTTTGACCCCTCTTCAAAAGTTGCTTGCGAAACCCTTGTAACCACAGGTTTAGTAGTTTTGGCTGGTGAAGTAAAAACACAAACTTATCTTGACGTACAGGCAATTGCCCGTGAAGTTATCCGTAAAATCGGTTATACAAAGGCTGAATATATGTTTGAAGCTAATTCATGCGGAATTATCTCAGCTATTCACGACCAATCGGATGATATTAATCAAGGCGTTGATAGAGTAACTGCCGATGATTTTGAATCAAAAGCAAACGCACAAGGGGCGGGCGATCAAGGAATGATGTTTGGTTACGCAACTCGTGAAACTGATAATTATATGCCTTTGGCGTTAGATTTAGCACATGCAATTTTAAAAGAAATGTCAGAAATTCGTAATAACGAACCTGAATTGATTGCATACCTTCGCCCAGACGCAAAATCACAAGTAACCATTGAATATTCTGACGATAACGTTCCTCAAAGAATTGATACTATCGTTGTTTCAACGCAACATGATGATTTTGACAAAGATGAGGCAATGTTAGCGAGAATTAAGGCTGATATTATCAACATAGTAATTCCAAGAGTTAAAGCGAAATTGAAGCCTGAATTACAGCCTCTTTTCACGGATGCGATTACTTACCACATCAACCCAACTGGCAAATTTGTAATTGGTGGACCACACGGAGATACAGGTCTAACAGGTCGTAAAATTATCGTGGATACTTACGGTGGAAAAGGTGCTCACGGTGGTGGTGCATTTTCTGGAAAAGACCCATCAAAAGTGGATAGAAGTGCGGCGTATGCAACTCGTCACGTAGCGAAAAATGCAGTAGCAGCTGGACTTTGTGATGAACTTTTAGTACAAGTTTCTTACGCTATCGGTGTAGCTAAACCATGTGGTTTGTTCGTAAATACTTACGGAACGGCTAAGGTGGATATGACAGATGGAGAGATTGCCCGTAAATTAGAAGAAGTTTTCGATATGCGTCCTTATGCTATTGAACAACGATTGAAATTACGTAATCCAATCTATTCAGAAACAGCGGCTTACGGACACATGGGTCGTAAAAATGAAGTAGTAACAAAATCTTTTAAAGGACCAGATGGAAAAATAAAAGAACTTGAAGTGGAACTTTTCACATGGGAGAAATTAGATTTTGTGGATGTAGTAAAAGCTAAGTTTTCTTTGTAAAATTGAAAATTAACGGTTAAGATACCTATAAAAAAGGGTTGCTCTCTCACGAAAGCAACCCTTTTTAAATATGTTAGAGAAATTATTTTCTCCTTAACTAACTATCCATTGCCATTGAAATTAATACATCTCTGGTAGGATTGAGCTTTTCTTGAACCTTATCTTTAAATTTTTTAAGTTGAATTTTTAAAGCTTCTATGGCAATATCCATGGCTTCTTCAAAAGAAGATGCTTGCTCTTTCACAAATAATGTTGCCCCTGGTAAGCTGATTTTCACTTCCAACATCTTGCTTCTGACCCTTTTGGTATCTCCTTTATCTAACCTTAAAAAAACCTCTCCACCAGTAATTCGGTCGTAAAACATATCCAGTTTATTTAATTTTGACTGGATGAACTCCAACAGCTTCATATCAGCGTCGAAGTGGATTGAATGCACTTGTAATTTCATACGCACTCGTTTGTTTAAATTTGACTAATAATAAATGATAAAAAATTGCCCATTGGAGCAGTTCTTCGTTTCACGTGCGATTTCTTACTTCTTGTTTAGATGTTTACCGACAATTCTTTTCTTAGATTTACAAAAACACAAATGCCTGCAAATAGAAAACATAAAACAAGGAATATCAAATGAATGTCGAAGAACTCTCCGATTTTATAGAAAAAACTGTTTGATCGGAACAGAATTTTCTAAGGGTTGGGCGTTTTCTTAACTAAACTTAGTAATTATTTTTGTATTAACCAAATGTTAAATGTAGTTTCTTTGAAAAATCAAAACGCTTTTTAGAGTGAATGTACAACAGAGCGCTTATGAACTTGGAATAGTGCAATTTTGAGTTTTTGTCTGCTCTAAACCCGTGCATTTTAATCATTTATGCTGACGTAAATAAACAAATAATGACTTAATTTTAAGAATACTCCCCAACATCTACTTAAAAACCATAAATTTTCCCGAAATTTGCACCTTAATTTTTTTCTCGCTGTTGTCTGACTATGCATTCAAGTATTCGCACAGACGACCGAAGTTTTCATTCCAAACAATGTCCGAAAAAATAATCATTCTTGATTTTGGCTCACAGGTTACACAGTTAATCGCTCGTCGTATTCGTGAACTCAATATTTACTGCGAAATCCACCCTTTTAATAAAATTCCTTTAATAGATGAATCTGTAAAAGGAATTATTCTTTCGGGAAGTCCATGCTCTGTCCGTGATAAAGATTCTCCACGGATTGATTTAAGCCTTCTTAGAGGTAAATTGCCTGTTTTGGGTATTTGTTATGGTGCACAATTACTGGCTTTCATGGGTGGTGGTGAAGTCTATAATGCTGGACATCGAGAGTATGGAAGAGCAAGTTTGAGAAAAGTAGCAGAAAATCCATTACTAAATGATATTTCTGAAAATAACCAAGTATGGATGTCACATGGGGATACTATTATGTCGTTACCCAATGATTTTGAAGTAATTGGCTCAACGGATGATGTAAAATACGCTGCTTTTCATATTCAAGGAGAACAAACTTACGGAATTCAGTTTCATCCAGAAGTTACGCACTCATTGGAAGGCAAAACGATGTTGAAGAATTTCGTTTTATCTATTTGTAAATGCTCACAAGATTGGACGGCAGATTCTTTTGTAGATTCAACTGTGGCGGCTTTAAAGGCACAACTAGGGGATGATAAAGTCGTTCTCGGACTTTCAGGAGGTGTTGATAGTTCAGTGGCAGCGATGTTGATTCATAAAGCCATTGGAAAAAATTTGTATTGCATTTTTGTTGATAACGGTTTATTAAGAAAGAATGAATTTGAGGATGTTTTAGCGTCGTATAAAAACTTAGGATTAAACGTAAAAGGCGTAAATTCAAAAGATATATTCTACAAAGCTTTGGAAGGTTTAACCGACCCCGAAGCCAAACGAAAAGCCATTGGAAAATCATTTATTGACGTTTTTGACCACGAATCTCATTTGATTGAAGACGTAAAATGGTTGGCACAAGGCACAATTTATCCAGATATTATTGAATCGGTTTCGGTAAGTGGAGGACCTTCACAAACCATTAAATCGCATCATAACGTTGGAGGATTACCTGCTTATATGAAATTAAAAGTGGTTGAACCTTTGAAAACTTTGTTTAAAGATGAAGTTCGTTTAGTAGGTAAAACGCTTGAAATTCCTCAATTTATTTTAGGTCGTCATCCTTTTCCAGGACCAGGATTAGGTATTAGAATTTTGGGAGATATTACGGCTGAAAAAGTTCAAATTCTTCAAGAAGTAGATTGTATTTTTATTAATGGTTTAAAAACCAGAGGATTATATGACCAAGTTTGGCAAGCGGGAGCAATGCTTTTGCCGATTCAATCGGTGGGTGTAATGGGTGATGAACGTACTTACGAACGGGTTGTTGCCTTGCGTGCGGTTTCATCGGTGGATGGAATGACGGCAGATTGGTGTCATTTACCGTATGATTTTTTGGCAGATATTTCCAACGAAATTATCAATAAAGTGAAAGGCGTAAATAGAGTTGTTTACGATATTTCTTCAAAACCACCTGCTACGATTGAGTGGGAATAAGTAAAATTAACATTTGTTAAGAAAAGCCTAATTTCGACGAAATTAGGCTTTTCTTTTACTGCTTAATAAACAGGTTCAACGCATTTAAAAGTACAATAAAACTGCTTGGAAAAATACAAATTGAGCTTATTTTGGATAATGAAAAAAGATTCAATTTAAGATAAAACCTAAAAATGAAGTATTTATGTTAACATAAACCTAAAA
>JANXRS010000261.1 GCA_025356745.1 Arcicella sp. | reverse complement strand
TTTAGGTTTATGTTAACATAAACCTAAAACCAGATTCAAATTTTCATCAATTTATTATTTCTGGCAAAATTACAGTTATAAAATTGTACTATTCATTGATTTTAAACTCAAAATTGCATTTTTAAATGCGTTCAACCTGTTATAAAAATAAGAATGCTGTAAACCATTACATAATTGCTGTGGGAGAATTATCAAAAAGCGTAGATGTTGCAAAAAAAATCGCCGCAATCCCAATAATCCAAGATTTCTTTAAAAATCTCACTTTTTTGAAAGCCGTTACAAATATTCAAAGTAAAGCAAAATTCATTAAACTCGAAGGTGCATTAGGTGACGAATTTGCAGTGCTAATTTGGTATATTGTTGAACTAATAAAAATACAGTTCAATATTGAATATATAATGTTTTACAGATTTATAGATTCTATAATGGTAGAAAAAGAAAGTATTGAAAATCTTTTTGTATTCATTGGATCAATAGATTCTGCTATTTCGATTGCTTCCCTTAGATCTGACCAGTCAGTACAGACGTGTAAACCGTTATTTACCAATAATAAATCTCTTAGGATTAGTAAGGTTGTTCATCCACTTATACCCAACTGCGTGCCAAATGATTTGGAAGTTATAAATAAAAGTATACTCTTGACAGGGTCAAATATGGCTGGTAAAACTACATTTATTAGATCAATTGCGATAAATAGTATTTTAGGTCAAACTATATTTACCTGCTTTGCACAAAAATTTGAAATACCATTTGTCAAAGTGAAATCTTCAATCAGAATATCTGATAATTTATTTGAGGGATCAAGTTATTATTTAGAAGAGGTAAAAACGATAAAGTCATTTATTGATGAATCCGAAAAACCTGACAGATATCTATTTGTATTGGATGAAATTTTAAAGGGAACTAATACAATTGAGAGAATATCTGCTGGCAATGCAATTTTATCGTATCTCAATCAAAAAAATCATATTGTAATAGTCTCAACTCACGATAATGAATTAGCTGGATTATTAGAAAATGATAACTACGAATTATTACACTTTTCTGAGCAAGTAGAAAATGATATATTAACATTTGATCATATCTTGAAAAAAGGTCAACTTACTACCAGAAATGCCATCAAGATATTAGCAATTTACAATTATCCAGAGAAAATAATCAACCATGCAAAAAAAATTCAAACGCAAATTGAACTTCATTAATAATTTTAAAAAGAAATAGTCCCCCGCAGTCGCTCGGCTCTTGCCGAGTGACGCTTGTGAGTAAGCCCTCTGGGCGTTGTTGGAATAGTAAATAAATTAAGATTAAAGCAAAAATGTCAGAATTAAGAAAACACTTCTCTGTATTGTTTGTGTTTTCCACCAACAACACAGGCGTAAGCAACACACCAAATATGTATGATTATAAATGAATAGGGAAAAGCTGTTTTGCATATTGCCTATTCAAGACTTATTGGTCGAAAAGACCAACAATGGCGAAAGTTTTGAAATTTCTTTAATTACCTGCACAAAAAAAACGTTATTTTTGTGCAAAAAAAATAATCATGGCAACAAATATTGATATTGACCAAGAGAAATTGTCGCAAATTATGACAATGAAAAATTTTAAGTCTAAGAAAGAGGCTGTTAACGAAGCAATAAGTGAATATTTGAATAACTTATTACGTCAAGAACTTTTGAAGATGAAAGGCTCAAACTGTTGGGAAGGTGATTTAGACCAAATGCGTTTGGACTGATGGAAAATGCTATTTTTGATACTTCCGTTTGGATTAGCTACTCGAAAGGAGTTGAGAATCCGCAAACGCTGATGTTGGAAAATTATTTAAAAAACTTTCCAAATCAAATTTATATTACGCCAACAATTCTCCAAGAATTTTTAATGGGTTTAAGGTATGAATCAGATTTTGTAAAGTATAAATTTCAACTACAATCACTTAACGCATTCAAATCTGATTGGGAAAAAACTTCCATTGATGCAGCCAAACTATACTTTGATTTAAGAAAAAAAGGCGTTACCATCCGAAAAAGTAATGATTGTTTAATCGCCCAAATAGCTATTGAAAATAATACTTTGCTCGTCCACCTTGATTCTGATTCTGATTTCGATTTAATTTCAAAGGATTCTCCACTTCGTACTCTCTAAGTATTTTCCATAATTCAATTAACCAATCAACATAATGAAAAAACTATTACTCCTTTATTTACTATTAGTTTCCTTTCAAAATTTTTCTCAAAAACTACCTTCCATTGCTGAGAAAACGGCTAATTTAAAGAAAAATGAAGGTTTTATGCCTTTTTATTGGGATGAAGATTTGGGTAAAATTTGGCTCGAAGTTTCAAAACTCAATGAAGAATTTTTGTATATTTCATCCCTTCCTGCTGGTTTAGGTTCAAATGATATTGGTCTCGACCGTGGACTTTTGGGTGATGAAAAAGTGGTATTTTTTAATAAAGTTGGACGTAAAATTATGCTCATTCAACCCAATTTACGATACCGTGCTATTACCAACGATGCTAACGAAAAACGAGCCATTGAACAATCTTTTGCTCAATCTACGCTTTGGGGTTTCACGGTAGAAGCGGAGGGGAATGGCAACTATTTAGTCGATGCTACTGATTTTCTACTATCCGACCCAATGGGAATTTCTGACCGTTTGAAGGATATGAAACAAGGGTCATATTCGATGGATAAATCCCGTTCAGCCATGTATTTAGCTCGTACCAAAAATTTTCCTTTAAACTCAGAATTTGAAGTGACAACCACTTTCACGGGTGGAAGTGATGCAGGAAATTTTGTGAAATCCGTTACGCCAAGTTCAGAATCTATTACGTTAAGATTTCATCATAGTTTTATACAACTACCTGATAATCAATATGAAAAAAGAGAATTTGATCCCCGTTCAAGTTTCAATTCTTTGGCATATATGGATTACGCAACGCCTGTTTCTGAACCAGTTGAAAAGTATTACACAATCAGACATCGTTTGAAGAAAAAAGACCCAAAGCTCAAAATTTCTGAAGCTGTTAAACCCATTATTTATTACTTAGATAATGGTACACCCGAACCAATTCGCTCAGCTTTGATGGACGGAACGGCATGGTGGAATCAGGCTTTTGAGGCAGCAGGCTATAAGAATGCCTTTCAAGTAAAACTTCTTCCCGACGATGCCGACCCGATGGATTGTCGTTATAATGTAATCAATTGGGTTCATCGTTCAACTCGTGGGTGGTCGTATGGAGCTTCTGTTACTGACCCACGAACAGGCGAAATTATTAAGGGACACGTTTCTTTGGGTTCGTTGCGAGTACGTCAGGATTATTTGATTGCTCAAGGCTTACTTTCACCATTTGAAAATGGTCAGAAACTTGACTCTACCAAAGACCCTATGCTCAAGATGGCGTTGGCTCGTTTACGACAATTGGCGGCTCATGAAGTTGGACATACGTTGGGTTTAATGCACAATTATTCTGCTAGTATCAACAATCGTGCATCGGTGATGGACTACCCCCATCCTTTGGTAAAATTGGATGCAAAAGGAGAGATTGACCTCAGCGATGCTTATGCCGTTGGCATTGGCGAATGGGATAAAGCTTCAATCACTTTTGGCTACCAAGATTTCCCGAATGGAACGGATGAAAAACTGGCTTTGAACAAAATTTTATCGGATGCTCGTAACAAAGGTTTATTGTTTTTGACCGACCAAGATGCTCGTTCTGCTGGTTCAGTAAGTCCAACGGCTCATTTGTGGGATGGTGGGAAAAGCCCAGTTGAAGAATTGGATAATTTGTTAAAAATCAGAGAAAAGGCGTTGAAAAATTTTGGCGAAAAAACTATTCGTACTGGCGTTCCAATGGCATTTTTGGAAGATGCCTTAGTGCCGATTTATAACCTTCATCGTTACGAAGTGGAAGCAGTTGCCAAATTGGTCGGTTCAATGGATTATAAATACAAAGTGCGGGGAGATGAACAATTTAGCACGCAATTGGTCAGTAAAGAAACCCAGCAAAAAGCATTGGAAACTGCCTTAAAATGTCTTTCTGCCGACTTTTTGACTTTGCCAGAAAATATTATTTCTTTGATTCCTCCACGACCAGCAGGATATATGTCTTCAAGGGAATTATTTAAAAAACGGACAGGTTTAGCCTTTGACCCATTGGCGGCGGCAGAATCGGCGGCGGACTTTCCTTTGCAGTTTTTATTTCATCCCGAACGTGCTTCCCGCATGGTTGAGTATGAAGCCCGAAACAATGGTTTAGGTTTGGAAGAAATGATTAATCAAGTAATGGATAAAACTTTCAAAACTACTAAAAATCAAGGACTTAATCGTAAAGTGCAGTTCCAAACTGAGCAAATTGTTTTAACACATTTAATGGCTTTAAGTACCAATGAATCAGCTAATTACCAAGTCAGAGCCATTTGTGGTAAGGTCTTGAAAGACTTAAAAACGTATATAGAAGAAACCAAGAAAATAGTAAAAGAAACCGATTACCAAGCTCATTTGGATTATGCCTTAGACCGCATGAAAAATCCATCTTCGGCAAAAATTGCAGTGCATAAAGAATTGCCTCCTGGAGCTCCGATAGGCTGTGGAGAAGAAGATTGATTATATATTTGACAAAAAAAGATATTTATCATAAAATTCGGTTTAAAGGCATTTTGTGATAAAATAATTTAAAAAAAAGGAGCAATCTTTTCAGAAAGCTCCTTTTTTTTAAACCCTAGTTCTTATAATGAAATAACAAAATCTTCGGTTGATTTTCTTACTTTTTTCATATTTGCCGTTGGGTCATTTGCTTCGTCACGGTATCCCAAAGGCATAACCACGATGCTTTTTAAACCTTTAGCAGTTAAACCTAATAATTCATCTAAAGCAGCAGGATTAAATCCTTCCATTGGACAAGAATCAACTTCTTCCATGGCAGCAGCTGCCAAACCCGTTCCTAAACCAATATATGCCTGACGAGCCATCCAACCAAATGCGGTTGCTTCGTCCATTTGTAAAACACCATCCACCATTGCTTTATAACCTGCCAAAACTTCTAAAGGAATTCCTCTTTCCAAGGAAATTAAGTTGAAAAAATTATCAATTTTTTCAGAAGTAATTTTATTCCATACTGCAAACACTAATAAAGCCGTTGCTTCGCCAATTTGTAATTGATTGAAAGCAATGGGTTGAATTTGTTTAAGCAATTCTTTGTCTTTAACTACTACTAAATTGTAAGGTTGCAAACCGTAAGATGAAGCTGATAAACGAATTGCTTCAATAATAGCATCAATTTTTTCTTGTGGAACAACTTTTTCAGTCATTCTCTTGGTGGCATAACGCCAATTCAATTGGTCTATAAAGGTCATAATGTACGATGTTTAAACATTTAATGTATGTACATTAGATTAACAAATCAAAGATACTTTAGTTCATTAAAAAAAGGTTTATCTAATAAAAGGGACTGTTTTATTAGATAAACCTTTTTTTAACTAAATTATTTCACACAGATGATAAGTTCCCAATTCTGGAGATTATTAAATCTTAATCTGAAAATATTGCCTTAAAAAATGGGTGAGAAATTATAAATTTCTCACCCATTTTTTTAACGTATAGCTACTTATTTAAATGCTACTTCCTAAACTAAATTTCCTTTTTTCAAAGCCGTTACAGCAAAATCAGCCGCACGGGCAGTGAGTGCCATATAAGTTAAAGAAGGATTCACACATGAAGCCGAAGTCATGGCTGCACCATCCGTTACGAAGACATTTTCTGCACCCCAAACTTGGTTATTTTTGTTCAAACAAGAATTCTTAGCCTCTGTACCCATGCGAGCCGTTCCCATTTCGTGAATACCGATTCCTAAATGTTTTGTTTGGTCATCATAAGGCGTAACATTTTTCAAACCAGCACGTTCTAACATTTCAGCCGCATCGTTTTTCATGTCAATACGCATCTTTTTTTCGTTTTCGCCATATTCTGCATCAAAAACTAAAAGTGGCATTCCCCATTTATCTTTCTGAGTTCCATCAAGGGTCATTCTGTTGTTTGGATTTGGTAATACTTCTCCAAAACCACCCATGCCAAATTTCCATTTACCTGGATAACTCAATGAATCTTTAAACTCTGCACCAATGCCTTCTTGGTTTGCTCCACGTCCCCATTCCTCACGACTTGCTCCACCTTGGTAACCAAAGCCACGAGTATAATCACGTTTGTCAGTTCCCCAATTTCGGTATCTTGGAATATAAATTCCATTAGCACGGCGACCAATGTAATATTCATCTTCCATACCCTCATATTCTCCAGAAGCTCCCACTGCCAAGTGATGATCCATAATATTACGTCCTAATTGGTCAGATTCATTACCCAAACCATTTGGATGGCGTTGTGATTTTGAATTCAACATTATGCTCGTACTTCCAAAAGCTGAGGCATTCAAGAAAATCACTTTAGCAAAATATTCAATGGATTGTAAAGTATTTTGGTCTACAATTCTAACGCCAATAGCTTTGCCTAATTTATCGTCAAAAATTACTTCTTGAACGATAGCATCTGGACGAAGCGTTAAATTTCCCGTTTTCACTGCCGCAGGAAGCGTTGAAGATTGCGTTGAAAAATATCCACCGTAAGGACATCCCATCATGCAACGATTACGAAATTGACATTGAGCTCTTCCTAAATCAAGGGCAACTTTAGATTCACCCGTTAAATGTGCAGTACGACCCATGATAAAATGACGACTTGGAAATTCTTTCTCGATTCGCTTTTTCAAATCTTTTTCCAAAGCATTCATATTCATGGCTGGCAAATAATGCTCGCCATGTGGCAGAACATCAATATTGTCTTTATTTCCACTAATACCCGCAAACTTCTCGGCGTGGTCATACCAAGCGGCTAATTCTTTATACCTGATAGGCCAATCAGTTCCAACGCCTTCTTTAGCATTGGCTTCAAAATCAGCTTCATTCCAACGATATGACTGACGACCCCACATTAATGAACGTCCACCCACGTGATACCCACGAATCCAGTCAATTGGTTTTTTTTCAATAATTGGATTAGCTTTATCATTCTCGAACATATCTCGCCAAGGTTCATTAACGGTATAACCAGTTCGCATTCCAAGAAAATGTTCCTCAGCAGATTTATTATCTACTCTTCCACGATGAGGAAAATCCCACGGATTTTTAGTAGCGTTTGGATAATCTACTACGTGCTTAATATCACGTCCACGTTCAAGCATGATAACTTTCATGCCTTTTTCACACAATTCTTTAGCAGCCCAACCGCCTGATATTCCTGAGCCTACAACGATGGCATCGTAGGTATTTGCTTTTGTTCCTGTTCCTGTAATTTCCATTTAATTTTTATATAGTATTAGGTATTAAGTATTTGATATTAAGACTTTTAGTGATAATATTTTTTCAAAATAACCTTAATGTTGGAATAATTTTCAATTGTGAATACTAATTGCTAACTATTAATCGTATCAGCTCATTGCCCAGGCTTTTTGTCCCTTTTGTAATTTAATTCCTTCATATTTAGTGGGTACTTCTAAATATTCTAAAGCTTTCGTTGCTCCTGGTTCAGAAGTAAAATAGCCTAATACGGTTAAATCCTTCATTGTTTTCCAGAATTCAGATTTTTCTTTAGCTGAATCTTCTGCCTTAAGTAAAGTTAATTTCTGTTCTGCCGTAGCCTTCATGAAACTACCTTTTGCCCCATCATTCAATTTATCCAAACCTGCAAAGAAAGATTTTTGTTGCTCTTCTTTGTAACAATCTTTTAACATAAATTGTATAAATTCTGGCACTTTGGCTTCTTTTGCTCCTGCGGTAGAGGTTTTTGGTAAAATCATTTCGGCAATTTCCCCAATCATTTCACCGTGGTCTGGTGTAATGGTGAAATTTTTGCCCGCAGTCGAACCTCCACCAGACTTGCAGCCTTCTAAAACCGTAGCCAATGTGCCAGCAGATAGCGTTCCCCCTATAAATAGTGCTACTCTGGCAATTGCATCTCTTCTTTCCATATATTTATTATTTGTTTATAATTCCCTCTTTTGAGCTTTAAAAATTAGTAAAATGAGCCTTTTTTTTACTCATATTTTCAACCGTAAAATTACACTTATATTGTAAAAAATTGCATTATTTTTCTGCTATTTGTCGATAAATTCATGGCAATACCGCATACAAGCATACAATATGCTACCGATAACGAAATCATCAAGATAATATTTGGTGAAATTGCTTTTCTGTGCCTTCTTGCAAGAAATTTCACTAATAAACAGGTTCAACGCATTTAAAAGTACAATAAAACTGCTTGGAAAAATACAAATTGAGCTTATTTTGGATAATGAAAAAAGATTCAATTTAAGATAAAACCTAAAAATGAAGTATTTATGTTAACATAAACCTAAAA
>JANXRS010000227.1 GCA_025356745.1 Arcicella sp. | reverse complement strand
TTGACAACTTTTGGACGAGAAGGCAAGTTAGACAAACTTACTCCAATCAGACAAGGGGGAAGAGTAATCTCTTCCTCTTTGCTGATAAAATATAGTCTAATCAACCATTCTCAAAGTTGCATTTAACAATTGAATTCAAGAGTGCTTAGAGTGAGGCTTTGGAGTTCTCACTCTTTCTTTTTTACTAAATTTAGACACGTTAGAATATACGCAGTCTTGTTTTTTACATTTGAATGAAGTCCATTCTCAAATTCAATATGTAAGGTCACAAATTTATCTAAAAGTGTTTTATTTCCTAATATCAAATTCTTGTGGTTTAATCTGAAATTATATTGTTTTTCAATAATTATTTGTACTTGATTAAGTACAGACTTTGGATTACTTGAAACAGCTTCTAAAAATTCATTCTTTTCAATTTGGCTATTTGAGAATGCCGTATGAATAGTAAAATATATTTTCTCAACACCTCTTTGTTTATTTCCAGTGTTATAATCAAATTGTATATTATCTACATCTAATTGGGTGATTTCTTGGTGTGCTTTGGAAAGAACATTGACATTAAAATCATAAAAATTTGAATATTTATGATCATCGACTTGTAACAACTTCTTTAATTCTGCAATAGTGTAAGAAAATGAAAGCCTCTTTTGCCCGATGTGCATTCTTAAAATTCTATATAGTGTGCTTGAATATACATATTTGAATGATTGTATTTTTTCCAAGTTATAACGAGCATATTGTTTTTGGAAATCTTTCAAATATTTACCAATAGCGTGGTTTGTTTCAAACTCTAAAAATCCATTTTGATAGGTAATTCTTGAAAAAATGGTAAGATGTTCATATTCGATTTCAGGTCTGTTGAAATCTAAGAATGTGATAGACTTCTCTATCATTGATTTTGTAACTGAAACAGATTGTTGAATCGTAACGTATTTTACAATCTCACTGCGGGGAATAGTAATGATAATAGAAGTATTATCATCCGCTTTGGCAAGTGCTTCATAGTCAATCTGATTAACAAATAATTCAAAGAGTTTTTGCTCAATTCGTTTGTATGGAATCGTAGAAACGACAAATTTATTAGAAATATAATTATCTGTTCTACTATGTTTGTATGGGAAAACGAGGCTTTTACTGGCAGGAATTATCATTTACGTAAGATTTACTTTGTGCAACTATGAATTAGTAACGTAAATATATAAAAAACTCGTATTAAATCATAAAAAACTCGTATTATTTGAAATATAATTACAAAAAACTCGTATTAAATCATAAAAAACTCGTATTAAATTTTATAATTTATTGATTAACAACTACTTACGAGCCTACTAAATCAGTCAAATATTTATGATAAATCTATAAATCAAAAAAATTACTAAAGATAAAAGTATTTGGGTCATATTTTGCTAAAAACAACTCCCTAAACAAGCGATTTTTAGTAATTGATAAATAACTTTATATTTCTTCATAAAAAACTCGCATTAAGTGAATTATCGAATTAAACAATAGTAATACGCTCGTTCATAAAAAACTCGTATTAAATTATAAGCCATTGATTTTTAATAAGTTATAATTTATAAAAAGCTCATATTATTCGGTTTAGCCTTATAAATTTAGATTATTTTTTATTAATAAATATCTCGTATTAGTAGATAAATATCTGATTATGAGCACTTTATAAATAAAAATGATACTTAAAGATATAAATCCCCATTTAGATTTCTGTTTAATAAGATGCTCATAACAGACATAATAATATTTAATATGCTGATTATCAACAGTTTATGTTATATTAATTACATTCAAAAAATTATTACTTAACTCTCTTATCCATAAAAAACTTGTAATTATATACAAATGACTGATTATTAACAATTTATATATCATAAAAAACTCGTATTAAGTAATTTTAAATAGGCTTTGAGTAACGAAAATTTGAGAAAAATTTAAAGAAATTTATATAAACAACTGATTATCAATAATTTATAATTCATAAAAAACTCGCATTAATTGATTTAATCATAAATAATCTCAATTTTGAATTATCATAAAAAAACTCGTGTTAAGAATTAGCTGCAAGAAAATGAACTAAATTAGTACATGGCTTTATACATTTTCTCAGCATCAAATTTTTGTTCAACCGAGGTTGTATTTCTTTGCGAAAAGTTATGTTCAGCATTGGATGGATTGGCACTCGAATTAATTTTAGTAATTTGCAAATAATATTTGGATATAAGTTGGTATAAATCACCAACTTTTAAAAAAAATTATGGGTTTCCTGTGAATATTGAGCAATAGCTTAAATTGGTAAATCTCCATCAAATTTATCTTTGATTAATAAAATCAATGAACTTCTCCACTTTCGTTTTCTTTCAGTTCTTCTTTTTTTATTTCTTTAATTGTAAACATATTTTTAATTTAAGCGTTCCAAATATCACTAATCGGGACGGTAACAATAATTTTCAGTTAAGGTATAATTAAAATAGAATTAGTATAGAATTAAGATGAATTTTAGAAATTTTGACTTTTAGCCTATAATTAAGCAAGAATTAGTATGAACTGCCCGAAAGTGTTACCTGGTATTATAACTTTCTTGAATTCAATTGTTAAATGCAACTTTGAGAATGGTTGATTAGACTATATTTTATCAGCAAAGAGGAAGAGATTACTCTTCCCCCTTGTCTGATTGGAGTAAGTTTGTCTAACTTGCCTTCTCGTCCAAAAGTTGTCA
>JANXRS010000226.1 GCA_025356745.1 Arcicella sp. | reverse complement strand
ATCTAAAAAATACTCACTAAATTGACATATAACTGAATTTGACTTCACGATAACTTGAATTTTGTTTAGTAACAAACAAGTTACAGAAGTCTAACCATTTTTAAAACCATTTTTTTGCCTGTATGTCCAGTAGTAAACATTTATTCCTACGCCATTTACACCCGTGCGAACAAACTCAACACCTTGAATTTTCGACGCTAATTCTCCTACATTGAAAGACGCTAATTGGTCTAAATCTTTAGCAGTAATTATACTAATTGAGGCAGGTGCTTGGGTTAATTTTTCTGGACGACGAGTAGCTGAAACTACAATTTCATCTCCTAAAATTGTAGAAACCTCCAATGAAAAATCAATAGTTGTTGTTTCTCCTTCTACTATATTTACGTCCTTACTCATTGAACCAAAACCCACGTAAGAGGCAATAATCGTTTGTTTCCCCGACGGGATATTCGACAAACGAAATGAACCATCAAGACCAGCAGTTGTACCAATATTTTTGCCTTTTACTCTTACGGTTGCCCCCATAAGTGTACTTCCCGACTCGCTATCCTTTATTTTACCAGTAATTTTTCCATTTTGAGCAAAGACTGCAATGCTCAAAAAGATGCCTATGATAGTTAGTAGTATTTGTTTCATCTTTTATTTATTTAAAAATGTTTTACGAGTTGATTGAAAATTTGAGATTGTTCGTACATTAACAAATGCCCAGCTTTAGGAATTAGGACGATTTTTGCCTTTGGAATGTCTTTACCGATGTCGGCTACTTGATTAATTGTCAATGATTTATGTAAAAATTTATTAGGAATTAATTCGTCATTTTCGGCAAAAATTATCAAAGTAGGAACCTTTATTTTATTGAGTTCCTTCCGAACTGGATGCTCCAACATTCCTTTCACACCGTTCGCCACTGCTTGAAAATAGAGGTTAAATTTTTCACATCTGGCCATCATCAATCGGTCTTGGACGAGTGTTTCGGTAGAAGTTGGCATTTCGTAAAAATTCCGTTTAAAACCCATTCTTACCATGGGTTCATTTTGATTTTTGAAGGTTTCTGGTTTTGCAAAACTCATTAGTGCTTTTGCTTCACTATCCTCAAAAATTTCAAAACCTGCGGGAGAAACCAAAATGAGTTTTTTGATAGATTTATGGTTTTTTAAAGCCGTAATTATTGCAATTTGTCCGCCCATTGAATGCCCAATTAACAATACATTTTTTAGCTTTTTCTGCTGAATAAATGCTATAATTGTTTCAGCATAAAAATCAAGTAAATCAGCGTTGGATTGAAAATTTTTCATGGTAGAAAGTCCATGACTTGGTAAATCAATGGCAATGCAATGTTGATTTTTGATAAAATTATTATTCCAGTGCATCAAGTTCCCACCCAATCCATGAATCATCAAAAATGTTTTTCTGCCTTCGCCTTGCTCTTTGTAAGCAATAATTAATGAGTCGTTTATTGTTATTTCCTTAACCTCATTTGTGTAGGACAATTCGCATTTTTGTGCTTTCGTGAAGAAGCAAAACAAGAGTAAAACTATTGTTAAAATATTAGCTCGCATAAGACAATGGTTTTTTAACGGTCACATATAAAACACTCCCTACTAATACTGAAACTACAATTGCGATGGCAGTCGAAATGCCAGGGTTGCGGGTGCCTTCGTTCATGTAAGGTGTGAGGCGACCGAAATAAATGCCAAAATGCGTAATCAGCGCCACAATGGAAGAAACAACGGGTACAATTTTGGGCATATCTTTCAAAAATGTCCCAAATAAAACGGGAACAAAAGCGGCTGAAAAATAACCGTAAACACCCGTTTGTGCTAAAATTCCCACGCTCAAATCGGGTTTTATTAATTGGTTGTACGAGATGAAAATAGCCACGATTGCCAGTATGATTATGACTAATTTATGAAGAATAAATTCCGTAAAAAGTCCTTTAGGATTGGTATCTGTTTTTAGTAAAAAATCACCCGCTAAGGGTTTGATAAGGTCAGAAGTCAGGGTTGCTGAAATGGATTGAATGAGTCCTTCCAGCGTGGCAATTCCCGCAGAAAAAATTCCAATAACCATCAAAATACTCATGGTGGGAGAAAAGTGCGTAGTAACATAAGTGGACATCATTTTATCAACGCTAATTTTTTGTCCGTTGTGCATTAGATCAGGGAAATCGAGACGAGCATAAAGTCCCACAAAAACCACCGAAAAGAAAAAAATTAAGACCAAACAACTAATAAGAAGATAACGATTTACGTCTTTTTCATTCTTCAAAAATAGTGAGCGAGTAATGATATGCGGTTGACAAACAATGGCAATACCCACGATAAGTTGGCAAATAACGACCTCGAAAAAATCACGAAAAAGCGGACTTTTAGGATTGTAAGCACTTGCTAAGGATGAATCTATGGTTGAAAGTTTTTGTAAAAATCCGTCAAATCCACCTGCAAAATGTTCGTAACCCGAAAGCAATAAAATAATACCCACAAAAACCTTGATAAATGCTTGAATCACATTGGTATAAACCATTGAGTTGGCCCCACCAAACATCATGTAGCCAAAAATAAATGTTACACTGCAAATGAGTGTTGGTAAGATTTCTGTTCCCAATGCTATAGTCAAAACTTGGGTCATGCCTACGCAAATTAGGACAATGAAAGTAATAAGTAAAAGCGATAAAAATCCAAAAAAGAGTGCGTAACCTTTACTTTCATAACGAATACCAATCCACTGTGCCAAAGTCGTTGCTTTTACATCCGAACCAATTTTACGAAATCCCTTCGACACCACAATGAGTGAAAGTAAAGCCCCGATTGGCATAAAGACAGCCATCGAAAGCACGCCACTAATGCCGTAATAAGCTACGAAACCAGGATTGATAATAAAAGTTGCGGCACTCGTCATGCCCGCTGCTAATGAAAGCCCAACTGCCCACGGTGAAAACGCAAGGCTTCCAACGGCGTAGTCAGCCATATTTTTAGTTTTCAAAGCTCCTCGAATTACGATGAAAACTATTACACTCATGTACGCCAGAAGGCTCACCCACATTGCCATTTTCCTTTTGTTAAATTAAATATTTCATAAAAAACATTGGAAAACTGCAATTTTTAATTTTAACAAAATTGGCAAATAAGGTGAAAGTAGCAAAAAATTAGGGTGAATGATAGGTAATATTGGGGTGAAAGGAAATTGAAAAAATTACAAAAATGCCAAACGTCCCATCAATTTTTCTTTGAAGGTTTTTCCGATAGCGATGTGTTTACCTTCAATGATGAGGTCATTTTCTTCAATGGCTTGAATTTTTTCTAACTGCACAATATACGAGCGATGCACCCGCATAAAATATTCGGAAGGAAGGCGTTCTTCAATGTTTTTGAGAGGCTGACTGAGGATAAACTTACCCGTTTTTGTAATAATAATAGCGTAAATGTCTTCGGCTTCAATCCATAAAATATCTGAGATCTTTATCTTCTCTAATCGTTTTTTTGACTTAACAAAAATATTATCATTGATTGAAAAAGCATTGTTTTGAGAGGAGATAACAGCCAGATTATCAGTCTTTTGTTTATGGAAGTTGTACAAACTTATCTCAATAGTAGAAAGCAAGTTTTCGGCTCTGACGGGTTTTACTAAATAGGCGTAAGGAGCCGTTTGTTTGGCTTTTTCGATGGTTTTTATATCTGCCATTGCCGTCAAGAAAATGAAAGGGATTCCTTGGGGTTTTAGTTTTTCGGCAAGGTCAATACCAGTCAATGTTCCCGCCAAATCAATGTCCAGTAACACCAAATCAGGTTTGAGTGTGGGCAATTTTTGCAATAATTCTTCGCCTGTATCAAATGTGCCAATAACGTCGAAACCTAAGTCTTGAAGCGTAAGCGAGACTTCTTTGGCAATAATCCAATCATCTTCGGCAATAAGAATTTTTACAGATTGCATGAGTATTTTGTGTTGAAATGTTAAATTTACGTAAAATCATCCTCAATGAAAAAACCTCCGTTAAAATGTATTAATATAAAATTGTTATTAACACTCTTACTGTCAGCAGGTTGCACCTCTTCTTTTGCCCAAAAAAATATAAATTTTTTGATTGCTACCAGTCCAGATCCAAGTTTAAAAACTGAGATGGTTTTCAGAAAATATGACCAATCTTTATTGGATAAAACGCAGATTTATTGGCTAAAATTTGACTTGCAAAATACAGAGAAATTTGATCAAACGTATATCTTGTACTCAGGAAATAAATGGGGTTCAGCCAAAATTTTTAATGAAAATACGCTACTTTTTCCCAAAGAAATAATAGCGGGAAGTTTATTACCACTCGACCAACGTTCATATCCCAGTGCAATTACCGCCTTTAAAATTATCTTGGAAAAGAACAAAATGTCCACTTTTTATATGCAACTAAAGGGCAATCTCAGTATTTACACGCCTAATATTATTGATTTTAAAATCAGCACTTTAGAAAAGTTTGAGCAACAAGATAAAAAACGTTTTTTACTTCAATTCTTCTTTATAGGAATTATCGTTATTATGGCTTTGTACAATTTTGTCATTTACCTTTCCGTCCGTGATATTAGTTATTTATACTACGTTATTTCTATTTTGGGCATCGGTTTCTACTTCTTTTTTTACTACGGATTTGGCATTGAATTACTTTGGCAAAATTCCCCAAAATGGGATATTTACGCTTTTGCTTTCATCGTGCCAATAACCAATTTAGCCCGAATCTATTTCACTAAATCCTATTTACACCTTGACAAAACCTTTCCATTGCTCAATGAGAGTCTTAATATTTTTAGTGCATTTTATCTTTTTATTTTCTGTCTTGCTTTAGTCTGTTACACAGGAAATATTGATTTACTCGACCTTTTAGTTGATTTAATTGGTTTCCTCGGAACGGCGGTTCTGTCGATGATGTTTTTGTGTGGGGTAATTGTTTGGAGAAAAGGTTACCGCCCTGCTCGCTATTTTACGTTGGCAAATTTGATATTAGTTTTGGGAGGTATCTTATTTATTATCAGAGAATTAAATTGGATTTCGGACAATTCGTTAACTCGTTATGCAGTACAATATGGCGTGATTGCTCAAGTAATTTTGTTTTCTTTAGGTTTATCGAGTCGCTTAAATCAAGCACAAGTGAAAGTGACGCAAATGGAATTGGACAAAGAACGTGAACGTAAACAATTACTAGAAGAGCAAAGTCAGCTTTTGCAACAAAAAGTGGCGGAACAAACAGCAGATTTAAGAGAATTAAATCATTTAAAGGATAAATTATTATCCATTATTTCACACGATTTACGGAATCCATTGGTTTCATTAGATTCATTTTTGAACCTTTTAATCAATCATCACGAACGCCTAACAGAACACGAACGAATGACGCTTACCCAAAAAGCAAGGCAATCTTTAAGTAACCTAAATCAGTTGTTAAGCAATTTGCTTTTGTGGTCACGCTCGCAGATTAATCAAGTTGTATTTAATCCGCAGTTAATTGATATTCAATCGGTTATAAAAAGTGGCATAGAATTACATTCATTGGATATTGAATTAAAAAATATCAAAATTAAAACGTCGGTTGAAAAGTTAAAGGACATTGTAGTAGATGCCGAAATGGTAGATTTTATTGTCAGAAATTTGCTTGGGAATGCCATAAAATTCAGTTATAAAAATGGCGTTATAAAGATTCAAGTAAAGCAGAAAGACAAGGGTTTTGTGATTAGCGTAATAGACGAAGGCGTAGGCATGACTGATGAGCAAATTCAAAAAATAGCTACGCAAAAAATTATCATCTCAACCCGTGGCACAGCCAAAGAAAAAGGTTCAGGATTAGGTTTAATTTTGTGTCGAGAATTTGTGGAAATACATGGGGGTAGCATGGAAATTACGAGTAATAAATTGACGGTGGTCAGTTGTTATTTGCCTATTGAGGAGTTAGCATGTTGATATTTTGAAGAAATCTAAAAGTAAAAACCCTCAAATCTGTACAGATTATCAGGATTTTACATTGTGGACCCACTTGGAATCGAACCAAACACCTACTGATTATGAGTCATAGCCATACCCTATTTTCTACTTATTGTTAGTCTATTGATTTATAGTTAAAATACTGTTTTTCAAATACTTAGCTAATAATCTTTATTTCTGTTTATTGCTATTATGTGTTAATCTTGTATATTTGTATTGCAACTTGTATTGCAACCTAATTTAGTTGCAATACATTAATCTCAAAATAATACAAAATGGCAACTGTAAATATTTATCTCGATTCTCGAAAATCAACGGACGGTAAAGGCATTATCAAAATACTTGTTTCACACGACAGAACACCGAGACTATACACCACTAAAATTGCTATCCTAAAATCAGACTATGACAAGATTAAAGGTTATGGTAATGAATTAGACAAGCGTGTAAAAGATTTAGACCTTATCAATTTTCACCACCTCCTCTATGCCGAAAAAGATGATAAAAAAATATTCGTTGATGGCTTTGTATTAAGGGCAAAAAAAATAATTAAACAGTTGGGCGTAAACTTTGAATTTGATACTTTCAAAGAGTTATTTGATAATTATGGTATTGAGGTTAAAGCTATCAAAACCGATGTTATTTCATTCTTAGAAACTAAATGCAACGACCTGAAAGCAAAAGGGCAAATTTCCCACGGCATTATGTTTGGATTGGTTGGTAAGTCATTGGTCCGCTTCGTTGATTATCTCAAAGTTGAATATCCTAAAACCCTTATTGACTACAAAAAGAATAAACCTTATACTTTAGAATTTATCCACATCACCAGCGACTTTTTAGAAGAGTGGAAGGATTGGTTATTGATTGAGGGCAAAGCATCACAGAAAAAGAACGGAACGCCCACGGGTGCAACTATTACCACAGTAGGGATTTATTCAAGAACTTTAAGAGTGGCATTTAATGAAGCAATAACTCAAAACCTTATTGATAAATCTTTATATCCCTTTGGTAGAAATGGATTTACAATTCCCAAAGGTCGGAACATAAAAAAGGCATTATCCACAGCACAATTAGAAAGCATTAAGAACTACCAACCCGAACCGTTTTCGATTGAACAACGAAGCCACGATTTATGGCTATTCTCTTATTTTGGTAATGGAATGAACTTTGCGGATATACTTAGTTTGACATGGGGAAATATTCGAGAAACAGGCATTTATTTTGATAGAAAGAAAACCAGAGGAAAATCAAGCCAAGAAATAATTATTCATGTAAGAATAAACGACACGATAAGGGATGTATTAGAACGTCAAGCGACTAAACGAAAGAAAGATACTGATTTTGTTTTCCCTTTCCTTAATCTAAGTGATACACCCGAAAAGCAAAAAGCAGACGTTCACCAAGTTATCAAAATGAATAATACGTACATGAACCGAATAGGGGAAAAATTAGGGATTGAAAAAAAGCTAAATACCTACGAAGCACGCCACAGCTTTGCAACTCAATTAATGCGTAGTAATGCACCTTTAATGATGATAAGTAAGAAAATGGGGCATGGTGAAGTTTCCACTACTGAAAACTATTTTGCAGATTTCGAGAAAGAAACCGAAGATACTTTCTTGGATATGCTTTAATAATCACTAAATTATATTTCTCACACATAAAAAAGCCCTAAACCTCCACCAACGACAGAGAGATTTAGGGCATAAACTAAAACGATTATGCAAGTTACTGAAAAAATTAATTATGACAATTACGAATTTATGTATGATAAAAACGGATATTCAAGGGGTGAAGGAATCCCAATATTTAAAGATGTTTTTGATTTTTACGATGTAATAGAGGATTTTTATTTAAACGAAATAAAAGATAAGAGCAAAGATTTATCAGAGTTGGGGAAATATCTTGATTATAATTTTGAGTATAATTCGTATCAAGGCAAAGATTTTTTACATTATTTACACTTTGTCTATGAGCCATATTTTAACCATAATTTGACAGATTATAGATTTTCATGGATTGAAGAATTTAACCCTATTCATCAGTACGAAATAGCGAAATACGTAAAGAATTGGATAAATAAAAATGTTGAATTAATGGGCAAAAACTCATTAAATGACCTTGCAAAAGGCTTAATTGTTAGTGAAATGTACGCCACACTCCCCACGAAAGCTATATCCACATCTCCACCAGAAGTGGAGGAAAAGAAGAAGAAACAAATTTCTAAACCTACACTTGTAGTTATGTTGGAAGTAGCAGAAACGATAAATAGAATAGATAAATTTCTACCAGAAACATTTATCAATGCAACTGATAAAATAGCAAAATATAAAAAGGCTATTTTTGATAAATTTGGATTTGACTATTCAGAATCAACAATAAAGAATAATATTTTCATGCTCCTTACAGACAAACACAGATTAAAAGTTGTCAAGATGCTAAATGATTACGGACGTATGGATTTAGCTAATCAATATCAAATACAATATAAATGTACTGCCTAAAATCGGTACAAAAATCGGTACAAAAAACCCCTTACACATAACGTATGAGGGGTTTTTTGCTTATGGTCGGGGTTAGTTTTCGGTACACACTAAAAAACGGTGCAAATATTTGTGAAGAAATTAATCAAGGAAATTTTAAAACAGAAATATTATGCAGAATCCATTTGAGAACATCGACAGTCGTCTTCAAACAATTGAATCTTATTTAGTCAAATTTGATGATAGGTTCACAGCCCCAATAAATACAAGTCAATCCCCAGACCGCTACGAATGTGGCGTACAAGTGGCGTGTGAAGAGTTGGGAACAAAAACCCAGACAATTTATCAAAACATTGATACTATTCCCCACCGCAAACTTCATGGTAAACTGTATTTCAATCGTGCTGAATTACAAGAATATATCAAGAATGAAGGAAAAAAATAGTGTCAATCATGGGAGCAACTGACACTAAAAAATCTTTGACTGTTAGACAGTCCAAAGATGCGGAATTATTCACGAATGAATTAACTGATAACCAAGCAATTAGACTTTTGAAAGAAGCCGTAAAAGCGAGAAGGCAAGCCCAATACCCAAACCTACCAGAACACGCAATTACTATTCCAAAGTATGATGATTCCACCGCTAACTCGCTGACACGGTGCATTATAGACTTTATCAACTTACAGGATAGTTGTTTTGCTTGGCGTGTATCTACGGAGGGTTCTATGAGAGACACTCGAAAAACCATTACAGATGTTACAGGAAACAAAAGAATCATTGGAGAATGTAAGCGGATTAAAACCACAGGACAGGTAGGTGCGAGCGACATAGCGAGTTGTTGTCGTGGTCGGTGCGTGATGATAGAAGTAAAAATAAAGGATAAGCAATCAGAGGAGCAAAAAGAATGGCAGAAAAAAATTGAAGCGTCTCATGGAAGGTATTTAATAATTAAGAGTTTTCAGGAGTTTCACGATTGGTTTAACCTTAAAATGGAAAGAAAACATGGAAGCTAAAAAACCGATATACGGAACAGTTCCGATAAACCTTTTACGGAACATTCACGAAGACCAGAAGGGAACGATTGATAAAATGTTCGACTATGCTATTTATGACAGGATGCGGAAAAATTACCCTGAATGTGAACATGATGATTTTCAAGAACCTGCAATTGAAGAAAGTATGGAGTATTTTAAGTTGAACCCAAATGACTTAGAGGGACGAATGAAGCGAGGGGAAGAACTTTATGATATGTTTGAAGGCACGCCCAACGCAAGCATAAATATTAAAAAGTTACTGGAATTTCAGACGAGAAAAACAGAATTTGAATTAATGGTTTTTTGTTTCTATTGTGCTATCCGTAGCATAATAGGAACGCAAGCCTACTATCATGCTAAAACTAAAAAAGGGGAGGTTGATTTTTGGTTTGTCAGGGCGTTTGGTTATTCGAGTAAAGAAGACTTTAATAATCCACTACCAACGCAAGAACCAACATCGAAAGAAAAGGAATTACGAATTAAATACACAAAACGGTATTGGTTTGAGAAAATAAAATTGACCTTACAAAATGATTGGTATTTGGTTTATGTGTCGTCAAATAAGCATTTCAAAATGAGAGGGTATTACGTCTCTATTGAAATGACATTGGAATCATTGGCAAAGGTTGCAAAGGTTGCTAATGATAAGTATAAAACGAAAGAGATGGCTCGCAAAGAAACGCTTGCAAGGGTTTTGGGATAGATGAGATGTTTGTATTATTTACAGCATCTATAAATAAGGAAATGTAACACAACCACAGCATCTATAAATAAGAGAACAACACAGACAACAACACAACCACAGCACAAACCACAGCACAACAACAACACAACCACAGCATCTATAAATAATATACTTTAAAAAGATATTTTAAAAAGCTAAAAAAAAAAGATATTTTAAAAAGGTATCATAACGTGAATTTTGAAAAAATGAAGAAAATCAAACCTTTCTTCTAAAAGACAAACCAACAAAAAAAGAAAAATTAAAGAGGCGGTGGCGGTGCGGAGGTTGTGGATAAGTGGAAAAGGCAAGAGGGCGTTATTGCTTAGATTGAGGGCATAAAAACAGGGTAAAGGTTCGTTTGTTCCTTTACCCTGTTTTCGTGCTTTAAAACACCAACTAATGAGGTTTTAGCTTTGGGGGGATTGTTTACCGTATTGTTCGAGTAGTCGGTAAATCATCTTCGCAGAGTGTCCATGACGAAACGAAATTTCTACAATCATTCGAGAATCTGTTTTGCGGACTTGTATTGGTAGTTTCCTGTTTTCCTCAATGGCAGGTGTTACGATGTTACAAATGAAGTATTTTTGTGAGTCTCTGTAAGGTTGGGTTGTTTTGGGCATTGTGGAGGTTTTTTTGATAAAAAACGTGACTTTTCGGGGGGTATTTCGTTACTAATTAATGACTATTTCGTGACTTTTCATGACTTTTCGTGACTATTTCGTTACTTTTCGTTACCAAGATTTTGCATTGGGCGATGATTAGCGTTGATGTTGGAATAAAGTTAAAGGAATTGGAGGTAAGATACAAGATTGGCAGGGGTTTAACGACCTCTTTTTTTTATCTATTTGCGGAGGAGAAAACCAGTAGGAACTTTCTTCATTTAAGAGGAACAGGGTTTTATGTATTGCAACTTGTATTGCAACCAACTTTTTAACGTACCGATTTAAAAACAAAAAACTCTGATAACTATTTGATTATCAGAGTTTTGCATTGTGGGCCCACTTGGAATCGAACCAAGCACCTACTGATTATGAGTCAGTTGCTCTAACCGAATGAGCTATAGGCCCTACAAAGCGTTTAATTTCTTTGTAATGCAAAATTAGGGTTTTAAAAGCATTTTTACAAAATATGTTTCTAATTTTCTACTAAAGAAGAGAAATCTACTAAGGTAATGTTCTTAAAGTTATTATTTTTCGTTTAAATTTCTAAACTTTTACTGCCAATAACAGCGCCATTTAAAGAAAAAGATTTAAGCAAAAAAGAAGCACTATAATGGTATTAGCCCATATTGAGTAATAAAAATATGGCTAGGAGTATATTTCATAAGAAGCCAATCCTTTTTAAAAGAATTGGCTTCTTTGATCGTAAGGGTCATTAACCAAAAATAGCACTCTTGTGAGTGCTATTTGCGGTCTGGACGGGACTCGAACCCGCGACCCCATGCGTGACAGGCATGTATTCTAACCAACTGAACTACCAAACCTTTTACTTTATCTCCTAGACGAACAATTTTTTGTAACAATTTTGTTTCGTTGTCGTTGAATTGTGATGCAAAATTAGGGGTTATTTCGGACAATGCAATACCTTTGTTGAAAAAAAACAAAAAAAGTTATGCAGAAACCTCTTAAAAATGAATATCCTGACAATAAATATTTTTCTTACTACATAGAACAGGTTGATAATCAAAATGTTATTGAAGGTCTTACGACTCAGAAAGAGATGATAATAAATTTGTATAAAAGTTTGTCGGAGGAACAAAAAAACTTTCGATATGACATTGGGAAGTGGTCACCTCATGAAATTTTAGGTCATTTAACGGATACGGAAAGAATTTTTGGCTTTCGAGCTTTTTCTATTGCTCGTGGAGAAAAGCAGTCTTTGCCTGGTTTTGATGAAAATGAGTATGCAGAAGCTGCAAAGTTCTCGGAAATTAATTTTGAATCTTTGTTGGAACAGTACCGTTTGGTTCGTGAAGGATCAATTGCTTTATTTAATACGCTTTCAGAGGAGGTTTCTTCTCAAATTGGCTTTGCTAATGGAAATCCTGTTTCAGCAAGAGCATTAATTTGTATGATTGCGGGGCATGAATTACACCATTTAAAGATTTTGAAAGAAAGATATTTAGGTTTATAACAAATATGACCCTATTGGAAAATAAAAAATTGACTGCGGATCAAAATGTCCGTGTTACAGAATATGAAATTTTATAAATATCAAGGTACTGGAAATGATTTCGTCGTAATTGACGACCGTGAAGAAACATTTCCTATTACTCAAAAATTAATTGCTGATTTGTGCCATCGCCGTTTTGGAGTTGGTGCAGACGGTTTAATGCTTTTGCAAAATGCAGAGGGATATGATTTCCGAATGGTTTATTTTAATTCGGATGGAACAGAAGGTTCGATGTGTGGCAATGGTGGACGTTGTCTTGTCCGTTTTGCACATGATTTAGGCATTATTGGCGAATCAACTTTATTCATTGCTACGGATGGCGAACACGAAGCGAGAGTTACGCCTGAAGTCATTTCTTTAAAAATGATTGACGTTAATCAAATTGAAAGGACGGAAAAATATGACTTCATGAACACTGGTTCCCCTCATTATGTAGAATATACAGACGATTTAAAGAACTTAGATGTCTATTCGAAAGGCAAATCAATCCGTTATAATGAGCCTTTTGTAAGCAAGGGTGGAACTAATGTAAATTTCGTGGAGGTACTGGGCCATAATCAATTAGAGGTTCGCACGTATGAGCGTGGCGTTGAGGATGAAACGTATGCTTGTGGCACAGGTGTAACGGCCTGTGCATTATCCGCCAATGCACGGTTTGGTTTTGAAAAGGCCATTGATATAAAAGTAATGGGTGGAAATTTACGCATTGAGTTTAACCGTACTGAAAATGGTTATGATAATATCTTTTTGATTGGACCAGCAGTTCAAGTTTTTGAAGGAAACATTTAAAATTCAGGTACTAATTATGACACATTAATTTAATTTACTACCTCATAATTTATACTGCATATCTAAAAATTAATGACAATTACCGTTGTAGGGCTTGGGCTGATTGGTGGCTCAATGGCTTTGAGTTTGAAAGAAAATCACTTTGTTAAAACGCTTATTGGCGTTGATAATAATCCAAAACATACTGAAAAAGCCCTTGAATTGGGTTTAGTTGATTCGGTAGCTTCTTTAGAGAATGCTGTTGCTCAATCTGACATAATTATTGTGGCAACTCCTGTAAATACTTTAACTTTTATTTTACCAGAAATATTAGATTTAATTACTGAAAACCAAGTAGTTATAGAAGTTGGTTCAACGAAAAAGCCTGTGATTGATGCCGTTAAAAATCATGTAAATCGTCAAAATTTTGTGGCGACTCACCCAATGGCTGGGACGGAATTTTCGGGTCCAGAAGCAGCAATTCGACATCTTTTTGATGGCAAAATGTGCGTGCTTTGTGATATACAAGATTCCAAAGCTGAGTTGGTAGAAATTATCAAAAAGATGTATTCTGATGGGTTAAGAATGAACATTATTTTTATGGAATCCAACGCTCATGATGTCCATACTGCCTACATTTCGCACATCTCTCACATTTGTTCTTTTGCTTTAGCTGCGACGGTTTTGGCGAAGGAAAAAGATGAAGAAAGTATCTTCAATTTGGCAAGTACGGGTTTTGAATCAACGGTTCGTTTGGCGAAATCTAACCCTGAAACTTGGATTCCTATTTTTAAACAAAATCAAGAAAATATCATTGATGTTTTGGATGAGTATATTACTACTTTATTGAAATTTAAAGGATTAATGATTTCAGATAGTTATGATAAATTTAAGGAATGTCTCGTTCAAGCAAACGATATTAAGCGAATTTTGAATAAATAGTTTTCATTTGAACGTGGACGCTCGGTGAATTCAAGCCAAGTTTTTTTAATAAAGTCTTTGTTCAGAGCGAAGACTTTATTATTTTAGTCCTTTTTTTATTACACTTACTCAATCTCCTATCAAAAACTATGGTTCTTACATAGTATCTTTTTCAATGTTTAATAACAATTCTCAATATGAACTGTTTTATTATGAGCATTCTATTGCTTTCAGATAAAAAAATTATTAATAACTACTTAACGATAAAAATTAAGTATTTTATGTCTTGAATTCAATTGTTAAATGCAACTTTGAGAATGGTTGATTAGACTATATTTTATCAGCAAAGAGGAAGAGATTACTCTTCCCCCTTGTCTGATTGGAGTAAGTTTGTCTAACTTGCCTTCTCGTCCAAAAGTTGTCA
>JANXRS010000224.1 GCA_025356745.1 Arcicella sp. | reverse complement strand
TGACAACTTTTGGACGAGAAGGCAAGTTAGACAAACTTACTCCAATCAGACAAGGGGGAAGAGTAATCTCTTCCTCTTTGCTGATAAAATATAGTCTAATCAACCATTCTCAAAGTTGCATTTAACAATTGAATTCAAGATGTTTAATTTTGAAAAAAATAAAGAACCTGAATCAACTGATAAAAAATATATCATATTAGAATTAATTAATAATTCATTATTTAATCAAAATATAGCAGACAACACAGCTGACACCTTAAAAGCAACAAGAATATTGTTGTTTTATGGAATAATATTTTCATCACTATCATTTTTAACTTTTATCGTTTCAAATAGTAAGAGTGAAATAAAAAAGAATGAATCAGTAAACTCAATTTATGTTGATTCAATATACACTGATTATAAAAAAAACAGAAAGTTTGAAATCCAGAAATTTGATAATAAAATTGATTCATTAAAAGTCAAAATTGGACAATTAATTATTTACGGAACTCAGCCAAAAAAATAAAGCCTAAGTGCAAGTATTATCCAAGGTGTTCAGGATGCCCCGAAGGGCAATCTTTGACTGTTCTACGCTGTTCGAGATGTTCCGAAGGACAATCTCGAACTATTGATAAAAAGGATTTCCAATCCTATAAAATTTATAGCGGATTGAAATTCGATTTATCTGACATTCGACATTGAAATATCGAATAGCTTGTAATCAACCTGTAAATAAACATTCTATTTCCATAGCTAGTGTCCCATCAGACATCGTGCGTCAGCAACACAAATGTTTCATTATCAGTTTATTATAAATTATTTTATTCAGTAATTTGCTTTTGCAGGATGTTTGGTGGGACACCAGACATGGAGACGGAATTGATAAGAGAAGCATTTAAAATATTCAAAATAAAGTTGTACTACTGGACAACAATTTATACTTTTGTATAGTATGGAAGAAATCAAATTTAGGAATATCCACTTATACAAAGAATACTTTTCCGACTTCTACGGTAAACAGAAGCAAAAGGTGAAAGATAAAATTTTGTGGACTTTTAAAGTTGTGGAAACCTTACAACAAGTTCCGACTGATTATCTAAAACATATTGAAGGAACAGACGGATTATATGAAATACGAGTTCAAACTGGTAGTGACATATTTCGAATATTCTGCTTTTTTGATGAAGGTAAACTTGTTGTACTTGCAAATGGATTTCAGAAAAAAACACAGAAAACTCCCAAAAGAGAAATTGAAAAAGCACTTAAAATTAAGGAAGATTATGACAACGATAAACAAGAATCTCAAATCGCTTGACCAGTTCATAGACGAGCAGTACGGTAAAGAAGGAACACAAAAACGTAATACTTTCGATGAAGGATACGAAGAATTTAAACTCGGTGTTTTACTTCAACAAGCTCGACTTAGTAAAGGAATGACACAAGAAGAACTTGCCGAGAAATGTGGTACAAACAAAGGCTATATTTCGAGAGTGGAAAATAATATCAAAGACATCAGAATTTCAACGCTTAGGAAAATTGTTGAAATCGGGCTTGGTGGACATTTAAATCTCTCAATCAATTTGTAAATAAGGCACATAATAGATAAACATCAT
The DNA here is from genome assembly GCA_025356745.1 of Arcicella sp. Taxonomy (GTDB): domain Bacteria; phylum Bacteroidota; class Bacteroidia; order Cytophagales; family Spirosomataceae; genus Arcicella. The sequence continues at coordinate 3,550 of JANXRS010000224.1, read as the reverse complement.
CGAAGTAATACTTGAAATCTTATTCGCAGTTATCACGACTAACTGGGCAAAGGTGAAAGGTGTATTTTTTAAGAAAAGACAAACTATGCCTGTTAAATAGCAGAAGATGCAATTTTTAGAGACAAGGCAATCCCTTGTCTCTAAAAAATTATTGATAAAATTAACCCCCAATCAACATATATTTTCCTCCTTTCTCCGTCATAAAATCAACTAAAGATTTATCTTTCTGAGTTGATAATTTTGCTTTTCCAGTCAATTTTAAGGTATTCGGCACTTTCAATTTACAGTTTCCGCCCAATGACGAACTGATGGTTAAATTCGTAATTTTCTTATTTTTCCAAGTCATATCCACTTCAAAACCACCCTGTGCTTTCAATCCTTTGATTTCACCTGATGCCCAATCGTCTGGCAAGGCAGGCAAAATATTCAATAATCCATCGTGACTTTGCAATAACATTTCCGCCATGCCCGATGTTCCGCCAAAATTTCCATCAATTTGAAAAGGGGGATGCGCACAAAATAAATTTGGGTACGTGCCACCGCCTTTGGTGTAATCGGTGCCTTCCATGCCCGTCAATTTCAATAATTCACGCACCAATTTATAGGCGTGATTACCGTCGTGGAGTCTCGCCCAAAAGTTTATTTTCCAAGATTTACTCCAACCCGTTCCGTCGTCCCCTCTAATTTCGAGCGTTTTCTTTGCGGCATTGGCAAACTCAGGCGTACGAAGCGGTGAAATTTGTCGCCCTGGATGCAAGCCAAATAAATGCGAAGTGTGGCGATGTTGCGGTTCAACATCTTCCCAATCTTTGTACCATTCTTGCAAATTTCCTTTTTTACCAATTTGTAAAGGGAATAATTTGGCTCGTTTTTCGAGTAATTCTTTTCTAAAATCGGCATCAATTCCCAAAACTTCCGATGCCTCAATGGTGTTCGTAAAAACGTCCCAAATGATGGACATATCCATCGTAGTAGCCATTGAAACTGAGGCTTTTACGCCTTTTTCGGTAATAAATACGTTTTCGGGAGAAGTCGATGGAGCCGTTACTAAATGTCCTTTTCCGTCTTGAATAAGCCAATCTTCGCAGAAAATAGAAGCCTCTTTCATCAATGGATAGGCTTGTTCTTTCAAATATTTTTTATCCCCCGTAAAGGCATAATGCGTCCATAAATGCTGACTCAACCACGCTCCACCCATCGTCCAGTTTGCCCACATGGGCGAGCCTTTTCCCAAATCTCCCACAGGATTTGAAAGTCCCCATACATCCGAATTATGGTGAGCCACCCAACCACGAGCGTTATAAAAATTCTTAGCAGTTTCTTTACCCGTAGCGGCAATATTTTTGATGTGATTGAGCAAAGGCGTGTGCAAATCCGAAAGATTACACATTTCTGCCAACCAATAATTCATCTCGGTATTGATATTAATGGTATAATTTGAACTCCACGGCGGACGAACAGAATTGTTCCAAATGCCCTGTAAATTGGCAGGCAGACCGTTGGGACGAGAACATGAAATTAATAAATATCGTCCAAATTGGAAATATAAACTCTCCAAAGAAGGGTCTTTTACTCCCTCAGTATATTTCAAAAGGCGTTGGTCGGTGGGTAAATCAACGCTTGGATTTCCATTGAGCGAGAAACTCATTCGCTTGAAAAAGCCTTGATAATCAGCAATATGAGCGGTTTTTAACTCATCAAAAGATTTGTTTTTACTCAATTTTAAATAATTATCAGCTAAGATTTTTTCATCTTTTCCTTCTGAATCAGGACATTTATCAAAACCATTGAAACTACTTGCTGCGGTTAGTACAAAAACGGCTTCGGAAGCGTCAGAAATTTCAATTCCAGATGTATCAATTTTAGCTTTTCCATCGGTAGATTTTAAAACTAACCGCCAATCGAAACGGGTGCCTTTGCAATGGGTTGAATCAATATAACTAACAGGATATTTTTTACCTGATACATAACTGGGCGTTGAAAGAGTTGGTGTTTTTCCACGCATAACTAATTGATTATCACCCATGATAGTTTTTGAAATTGGGTGTAAACTTTGCGTCGAAATCTTAAAATTCAATACCCCTTTTGTATTACTTTTCAATCGGATAACCATTACCTGGGCAGGAGCAGAAACGAAAAATTCACGAGAAAATTCTGTATTTCCAACTTTAAAACGAGTCGTTGAAATGGCATTTTCAATGTTTAAATCTCGGTAATAATTACTGACTTCACCTTTAAATTTTTGTTTCAAAATTAAATCTCCCAAAGGCTGATATGCTTCTGAATATAGCCCTTGTAACTGTTTGGTTAGTTTTTCGGCTTTGGCAAAATCTTCCGCAAAAATGGCATCTCTGACTTCCTGCAAGTGTTTTGAGGCTTCTGGATTTGGGTTTCTATTCACAGGTCCACCCGACCAAAGCGTTTGTTCATTAAGTTGAATTAACTCGTTTTCGGGTCTGCCAAAAATCATTGCTCCGATGCGTCCATTACCAATTGGCAAGGCTTCATTCCAATTTCTGGCTGGTTGTTTATACCACAAAGTCAACTGCTTTTGGGCAAAAAGTTGAACACTACAAAGGGCAAAAAGAAGAATAAAGTGGAATGTTTTTTTCATAGTTTTGGATTTGAGTTTATGCGTTTTCATTAGTTATCAAAATTAACTATTGCTTTAATTACTCCATTCGTAGGGTTTAACCAAGATTCAAAATTGTCTTTAACTTGTTCAAAATTAACTCGGTGAGTAATATACGTTGTGGGTTTCACTAATCCTTTTTTCATTGCATCAATAACTTGCTCAAAATCTTGCCGAGTGGCATTTCTACTACTCATCAAAGTGGCTTCTCGTTTATGAAATTCTGGATGGCTAAATGAAATTTCACCTTTTTGCAAGCCTACTAAAATATATTTTCCCCCGTGAGCGAGGTATTGGAAAGCACTTTCAATGGCTGTTAAATTGCCCGTTGCGTCAATAATTACCGTTGGCATATCGTTGTTGGTAATTTCCCGTAAACGTGCCAATACATTATCTGAGAGTGCATTTATTGTAAAATCAACGGATAGTTTTTCTTGGCAAAATGTTAATCTTGAATCATTTACATCCAAGGCAATTACCTTTGCTCCTGCAATTTTAGCAAACTCCATAGTGCCTAAACCGATGGGTCCCGCACCCACAACCAGCACAAATTCATTGGCTTGCACATTTGCCCGATTTAGGCCATGACAACCAATCGCCAGAGGCTCAACCAAAGCTAATTCATCAAAAGAAAGCCCTTGACTTTTTACCAAAAACTGAATTGGAACGCTGATGTATTCCGACATTCCGCCATCAATATGAACCCCAAAAACTTGAAGATCCGTACAGCAATTTGGCTTTTTATTACGACAAGCAATACACTTCCCACAACTGAAATAAGGGATAAAAGTAACCGCATCTCCAACTTTAAAATCAGAATTTTCTTCGATTTCAGCTACTTCACAAGCCAATTCATGTCCAAGAATCCGAGGATAATTGAAAAAAGGCTGTGTGCCTTCAAAAGCATGTAAATCTGTG
>JANXRS010000223.1 GCA_025356745.1 Arcicella sp. | reverse complement strand
ACAAAATTGTACCATAAAATCCATTTGCTTCTGTGTGAATATATTCATATCGAATGCCAGGTGTAATAGAAAGATGGTCATTTACATAGAAAATATTTTCCGCAAATACAGAAACGTTGTTATTGGGAAAACGGTAGTCATTAGCAATACCCTCTTGATTATTAATAAAGTTAAAATCAGTGTCTTTTCCACGGCTCCCCAAACCTTGAATACTATGGTTAAAACCATGATAATACCGACTGCCTACTAAAAAAACTGCTTGTTTATTGAGGATAGAATAGCGTTTTAAATACCGAGCTTCAGTTCCCCAGTTGGTAAAATCGCCTTTAATTAAATCACGTTCACTATTATCGTCAATACTTGCCACACGATTAGGGCGAAACCCTAAGGAATATCGGTAGGCTGAAAGACCAAATAAACGTAAATTAAATTCATTTGATTCGTTAAATTTATGATCAAAATGCAAAGCCCATAAGTTCCAATTTACTTTAAACCAATTACGTTCACGATTGGTCTGACGAGCATTATCGTTAAACATGGCATCTGTAAGCCCCCCAGGTTGATGAGACAAATAATTCATGTGGGTAATATCAACGCCTATCGTTGTTTTATCGGAAATACGATAATCAATATCAGCATATAAATTATAGCTGTCAAAATCTGAGTTAGCACGCCAACCGTCTGCTTTTTTATACTGGAAAAAGGTATAATAGCTGAGTTTCTTTACTGTACCACTCGCACTTGTAAAAGCATTATAAAAGCCAAAAGACCCAACACTTTGGCGAGCAACAAGTTCAAGTTTTTTGTCGGCTATTGGCTTTTTCATCACAAAATTAATCAAGCCGCCAAATTGCGTTCCATATTGTAAAGAAGCAGCTCCCCGTACAATCTGAATACGTCCAACCGCTTCAATGGCTGGGGTATAATAGCTTTCTGGATAACCCAAAGCATCAGCACTAACGTCATATCCATTTTGCCGAACATTAAAATTAGAACTTCGGTTAGGGTCGAGTCCACGACCTCCAATACTTAGTTGTAAGCCCCCGCCCTCATTTTCCCAAATATTAAGTCCTGCCACTCTCGAATAAATCTGTCTGGCATTGTTTGTGGCTAAATTGGCTACTAATTGTTCAGGAATAATTACTTCTGATTTTTTGCCTTCATAAATTCCTAAGCCTTCTACAGCTCGCATTCTGGTAAAACCAAAATCGGTTTGCTTTTCACGTACAACTACCTCATTTAGGGTTTCATTCAGTGAGTCTAAGAAAATTGTTAAATGTACATTTTGATTAGTAAGAGTGACTTTCTCTTTGATTGACTTAAAATTATCTAAAATTGTTTGTACAAGGTATTCTCCTTTAGGTAGATTTTTAAAGCTGAAATCACCTTGCCTATTGGTTAAAGTGGTAGAATTTTTTGCATTGAGAATAAGTCTGCAAGCAGGCACAGGTGTGCTATCTTTCGTAAAATAAACTGTACCTGTGATAGTATATTGGGCGAAAGAGCAAGTGCTAATCAACCAAAATATAAGTATATTAAAAGCCTTTAATGTTTTCATTTAATGGTAAAATCCAAGATTTATGATAAAAAGATTCTGTTTCTTTAGCCAAATTTGTAGTTGGACTAATGAGGGGTTTACCCATACGACCATTGAGAGCGACGTATGAATCTACATATATTTCGGGCGAATCAAAGCCATTTTTGGCATAATAATCTCGTAATATATGGGCATACTGCAAAATCATGTCTGGTTGAGTTGACATCATTTTTTCTTGTAATGTAGTTAAAAAAGCATTATTATTTATAATCATTTGTTTACCGTCTTTATCCTTTACGGTAAACTGTACATAACCAGCTTTTTCCAATAACATTACCCGCCAAGAAAAACGGTATCCTTCTTCTGTCCAAAATAATTCGTCTGAATAGAGCAAATACCGAAAAGGAAATAGCAACTGAATCATAAAAAATACTGCAAAAACTCCTTTTACATAACTGGAAGGAAAATAGGTTTTAAAGGCTGAAGGTCTGATAAATTCAAGAGGAAATTTTACCCAAGTGCTAACTTTATCAATAATTTTTTGATGAAAATCTGAAGAAAAAAAAATTAAAGCTACCACTATCATCACGTGGGGAAAAACACCAATAGGAAAAAGTAGTGCCGTTAATACATGAAATACCACTACCGCAAAGTAGGCAAATAGTCGTGTACGTGAATACGAAAGTAAAAATGGAATACACAAATCGTACAAACAGCCAAACCAACTAAATACAAAAGGAATCCATGATAAGTTAAACAAGAATCCAATAATGGGTATATCGTTTCGGGCTGGCAACCAAATTTTGAGAGGGAGGGCATGAACTAACCAATCGCTATTGATTTTGGCAAGACCTGCATAAAAATACAAAATGCCCAACATCAATTTAAGGGCATCAATATTCCACTGTGGTATGTGTTGAGCCAATATCTTACGATTCTTGTAGGCATCAACCGAAAAATAAACATGAGCTGGTAAGAAAATTAATAGAAAACATACCAAACTGACAAAATAATAGTGGTTTAGGTAGGTCGATTTATCAAGAAGTTCAATATAAGTAAAACTCAGAAATAAACTAACAATGGCTATTCTGTAAAACCAACCAAAGGCTACCAATAAAGCCGAAGTACCACAAATTATAAATAACAAATAGGTATATTCTCCCAGTGGTTTAATAAACTCAAATCCATAAAATGGGAAAAAGTAAAGAGGCTTAATATACAATTGTTCTATCCAGCCTTTGCTCCAAAAACGTACTATACTTGCCAACATAAGTAATCCAAAACATATTCTGAATACGGCTAATGGTGCAACTGAAGTAGTTTTTTGAAAATATTTTTGTATTACATTATTAATCACCATCATTATCTGTGTAAGTAATGGTAATACTCATTGCTGATGTCATATCCACTTTTAGCATTCGTGTAGCCTTCTGCATTTCCGTATAAACATCTTTCATAGCCTGATTATTTGTTTTTACTTCTTCATACAAGTTAAGTTTCAGTCCATCAATTCTAGCTTTATTAACGTCAAATTGAGCATTTAATAAATCCGTAAGTGATTTTCCTGTACTACTGTCTTTAGCTCCCAAGGCATTCAAATAAGTTTTTAGAGATGGACCTTCTGTTCCAGTTTTGATAGCTTTACCATTAAAAAAATCTACATAAGCTTGATGGGCACTTTTTGCCAAAATTTGTGATAAATCTTTTTTATAAAAAGCCTCTACTTTTTCCGCCGACACAACTCCGTTCATCATAGCACCTGAAGGAATGCCGAATTTTCCTGAACGAATATAACGCTCGTAATGTAATACTAAACCATTAACCATTAATGACGTAGACCCACCTATATCTAAACTTGTTTTGGTGATAAAAGTTTCTCTGTATGCTCCATTCCAATCAGTAGTAACTTTGCCAAGAAGTAATTCCATTCTGCTTGTTAAACGTTTAAGGTATGCAATTCTTTGAGTAGCGTCAGCAGCAGTGGTATAGTATACTAAAATTTCTGTGTCTGTTTTTCCAACACCGTTAATCAAATAGTCTAAGGCTGGAAAGCCTTGTTGGGCATTTGAAGCTGGAACTTCTAAATTAGCGTTGGGATTGGTAATATTGTCGTTAATACCTTTTTCACTGGCAGGATAAATATTGTAAAAGCTATGTAAAGTTTGTTTTTCAGCAGGGCCAAAATCAAATAGTTCTACTTTTTGCCATTCAATATAAGCTTCAGACCAAGCAGTTCTGAATTCACCAAGTGACGAAATGCTTGGCTGAGAAGCGAACGCATCCGACTTACTTTTCATAATATCAAACTTTCCTTTAAAATTGGCGTAAGCGGGAATGATGATATTATCTGCTAAATGAGTCAATATTATTGTCCTATTCTTTCCTTCATCAGTTGGAGTTGGAGGATTATTTACCTCACCAGAACCACCACAAGCCCATAATAGGGATGTAAGGAAATATAAAAAATAAGTATTTTTCCAATTAAAAACTTTCATATTATAAAATATAAAGGGTGGATTGACAATTTAAAGTTGCCAATCCACTTGAGTAAAACAATAAATAAATTTTTTAAAATTACAGTTTGAACTTCAAGGTAATAGCCTCTGAAGCTGCATTGATTTTATCGTTTGTTAAATCCCAGAAACCATTTGTTGAACCAGTAAGGTTTTGTAAAATATCATCCGAAAACTTAGCATCTACACTTGTAACAGTGCAATAACGAAGAGAGTATATAAAGCCAAGTCCTTCACCAATAGCATGAGCACGTGCGGCATCAGTTGTACTTGTTTTCCATTTTGCTAAATAACCCACGGCTGCTGATGCAATAGCTTTTTCAATTTCTGTTCTGATAAATGTTGCTTGGGTTTTTAATTCAGTTTTGTCATTATTAACAATTGCCGCACGTCCTTTCAAAAAAGCTGGAAAAATTTTAGCATAGCCTGCTTTATTAAATTCCCAAATATATGAACCGATGAATGATTCTGTTGTACCACGCACAGCATCAGTTGAACCTAACAAATAAACTGGATTCAATGTAAGAATACCATAAGCCTCGTCCCAGTTATGTTCCAATTGCGAATACTTTTTACCAGCAACCAACGTTTTGTTGTCTGCATCTAAACCTTGAACTAATAAAATATTACAGATATAATCCAATTGCAAGGCTCCAATAAGTATTTTTTGGATAATTTGAGCCGTTTCAATACCTTTAGCATCTACTAAATAAGTACCCAATTTACCTGCTACACCTTTTGTAGCCGTTGTTGAAACAGCCTTACTAACATTAGTCATATCTACGTAAAGGGCTTCCAATCTTGCACGAGTTGCCTCAGCATCTGTTGTTGATTTTGAAGAAGCTGTAATATTGCGAAGTTGAACCCCAGAAGCATTCAACGTAGTACCCAAGATATTTAATGAAGCAATATCTGTAAAAGGACTTCCTGAATTAGTATACATATTTTTCATTAATGTAGCATCCAATGTCTTAGTGTCTCTAACGGCAGCACCCAAATAATAATTTAATGCTTGAAATTGTTTGTAACGATTATTGCCAGATGTTAAATCAACGGTAGTGTCTCCTTTAGCATCAATGAAAAGACTTTTATAAGGTGTTGTAGCCGTTAGCTTTGCATAATCAATTTTTGTACGCAAGTCGGGCAATTCATAATTACTCTTTTCACAAGAAGAAAAAATCACTAATACTAGAATAGTAAGAAAGAATGGAAATTTTATTGAGCTATTAAACATTGTATTTGAGTTTTAAAGTAATATACTAAAGTAAACTATTTATATAGACTAATTCTAAATAAGAATACAAATGTATATTATAAATTAACTAAAACAAACACTATTTAGAATAATTTTAAATAATAAAAAACCTTTCATTTTTCTGAAAGGTAAACTTAACGTTTGATATGTGAATGATTAAGATTTTAGAAGATTCTCAACGAAAAGAAAAGGAAAATGACATTTTCTTTGCCTGAGTGGGCAGCCATAGAATTCAAAATCATGATAAGTCCAATCAATAAGATAGGATTTATTTTTCAATTAGGTTATTTTAAGGCAAGTGGCCGCTTTTTTAAGACAGAAACTTACTCAAAAGAAGACTTTTTATTTATCAATAGAATCTATAAATGCTCCCCAGAAGATTTTGATACTTTTAAATTGATACTTGAATTCAATTGTTAAATGCAACTTTGAGAATGGTTGATTAGACTATATTTTATCAGCAAAGAGGAAGAGATTACTCTTCCCCCTTGTCTGATTGGAGTAAGTTTGTCTAACTTGCCTTCTCGTCCAAAAGTTGTCA
>JANXRS010000222.1 GCA_025356745.1 Arcicella sp. | reverse complement strand
TTGACAACTTTTGGACGAGAAGGCAAGTTAGACAAACTTACTCCAATCAGACAAGGGGGAAGAGTAATCTCTTCCTCTTTGCTGATAAAATATAGTCTAATCAACCATTCTCAAAGTTGCATTTAACAATTGAATTCAAGTTATAAATCATAAAATGTAAAGCTAATTGCTAAAAATAAATGACTCCAAGAAGTATATTTTCACAAGTTCTTATTTTTATATTTTACCTTTTGTTACAAATATTTTTTGTACGACAACTGGTACTTTTCAACTATGCTTTCTGTTTTGTGTATATAGCCAGTATCATACTCTTGCCTTTTGATATTAACAGGATAACACTTATTTTACTCGGATTCTTTGCGGGAATGACGGTAGATGTTTTTTATAATACCATTGGAGCTAATGCCGCTGCCATGACGCTCATAGCCTTTCTTCGTCCCTCTGTAATATCTTTATTAACTCCTCATCGTGGTTATGATGAACGCCAAACATTGAGCTTAAACTCAATGGGTTTAACTTGGTTCATTACTTATGCAACCACGTTAACGATTATTCATCATTTTGTACTTTTCTTATTGGAGGCTTCAGATTGGGGACTATTTTTGCCCGTAATGGCTAAGGTTATTTGTAGTACTATTTTTACAACAACAGTGGTAGTGATTATTCAGTTTTTTAGAAGAGATTGATTTTTAATAAATTTATCATTCCGATTCGTCGGAATGATAAATTTATTAAAACCTAACAACTAGAATCCTTTTACCATCGCTACGCACTTCTTCACAACCTCTTCAATTTGTTGATAATTTCCTGAGGCTAAAACGTCTTTTGGAAATAATTGAGAACCCATTCCCACAGCCGTTACACCCGCTGAAAACCAACCTTTCAGATTCTCTTCGTTCGGTTCAACGCCTCCCGTTACCATTACTTTTGCATGAGGCATTGGCGCTTTTAGGGATTTAATGAATGCTGTTCCAAGAACATTAGCAGGAAAAATCTTGATAATATCGGCTCCTGCTTGTTGAGCATTATAAATCTCCGAAATGGTCATTACGCCTGGCATCCAAGCAATTTTGTGTTTGTTACAAACTGCTCCCACGGCGGGGTTTAGAATGGGTTGCACAATGAAATCAGTATCTAAACTGACAAAATATTCAGCTTCTTCGGCATTGAAGACCGTACCAATTCCGATTGCCATATCGGGCAATTCTTGACGGATATACTTTACTAATTCCGCAAAAATCAATGCTGCACCTTCGCCACGATTAGTATATTCAAAAACCTTAATTCCACCATCGTAACACGCTTTTACAACTGCTTTACTCAACGCCAAATCGGAATGGTTGAACAAAGGCATAATGGGTACTTCACTAAGTTTTGCGTATAATTCTTCTTTTGTAAATTTCATTTTGTGTTTATTTTTATTTTACCGCTTCAACCGTCCACTCACATCTCCATTTACTACTGCTTCCACTTCTTGCACACTCACAAGGTTGAAATCGCCTTCGATGGTATGTTTTAAGGCGGAAGCCGCAACAGCAAATTCCAGCGCTTTTTGACAATCTTTATAAATCAATTCTCCGTAAATATAACCCGCCATAAAAGCATCTCCACCCCCGATTCTATCCACGATGTCGGGAATATCAATGGCTTCTGTTTCAATCATTTGTGTGCCGTCCCAACATCTTCCAAAGAGTGTATTGTGTGAAGCCGATATTTGCCCTCGCCTAGTAGTCAAAACCTTTTTCACTTTGGGAAATTGCTCGGTAATTTGCCTACAAACAGATTTGAAACTGCCTTTTTCATCAATTGGTACAATCCCAAACATATCAGCTGCGTCGCCTTTACTACAAACAATTATATCACAATGTTCAATTAATTGAGGCATAATTTCGTTCGGACGTTTACCCCATTTCCAAAGATTTGAGCGATAACCTACATCGGCAGAAACAGTAATTCCCATTCTGTTGGCGGTTTGTGCAGCTTCTAAACAAGCCTGAAAAGCACCTTCTGAAATGGCAGGACTTATACCCGTAAAATGAAACCAAGTAGTATCTTTCAAAATTTCTTCCCAATCAAAATCAGCGGGTTGAAGTGTTGCAAAAGAGGAATTAACTCGGTCATAAACCACTTTACTCGGACGCATAGCTGCTCCTTTTTCAACAAAATAAATACCAATTCTGTCGCCTCCATAGATAATATGTTCTGTACCAACTCCAAATTTTTTAAAAATATTTGTGGCAGTGCGTCCTAAATCATTATCTGGAAAACGGGTAACATGACTAGCTGGAATTCCTAAAATAGCCAACGAAGATGAAACATTTGCTTCGCCTCCACCAAAATTTATATCAAACTGAGTAGCCTGTGGGAATCGAGAGAAATTAGGAGTACTCAACCGCATCATAACTTCTCCGAAGGTAGTAACTTTCATATTTTTTCTTTATAAATATTTCCGAACTGCATCTGCAAATCCTTTTAATTGGGTTAAATCTTCGCCCCAAAGACTACGATTGGCTAATACTTTTTCTAAATCAAAATTCTGCCAAGCTTCATAAAAATAGGGTGCGAAGTTGCAGTTAATGGGATAGTAAGCTCCGTTTGATTCTCCATAGTAGGTTCCATTTACTTCTTTTTCACTTTTCATAAACTGTAAATAAGCGGCAAATCCCATAGCAAATAGTTCGGGAGGCTTATCAAATTCACGGTAATATTGAAGAAGAACAGGAATATTCCGCATCTTCATTTTAGTGGTATATTGAACAGTTATATCTAATAATTTATGGTTCAAAAATGGATTACGGAAACGGTCAAGAACCATTCTTCCGAAGCGGTCACGAGTTTTGGCATCTATCTTGTAGGGAATCGCTAAGGACATTTCACCTAACATCAGATTAGTAACAATTTTACTCAAATAGCCATTTGCCATCACGTCCTTTACTGTCCTGAAGCCTAAAAGATACGACATTCCGCACTGTAAAGTATGCGTTCCATTAAGCATACGGAGTTTCAATTCTCGATAAATTTCAATGTCTTTTTCAATAATTACACCACTATCTACTTGTGCAAATGACAGCACTTTACGAACGTGTTCATCTCCTTGAATTGCCCACAGACGGTATACTTCCGAAAGTACCATCAGGTTGTCTTCGAAACCAAATTTTTTCTGCAATTCATCAACCATTTCTTTTTCTGGTTTTCCAGGCACTATCCTATCCACCAATGAGTTACAGAAATTATTATGATTTTTTAGCCAATCAATAAACTCAGGTTCGAGACTATTATTTTGGGCTTGTTTCAAGACAATATCTCTTAATAAATCTCCATTTCCAACCACTAATTCCGTGGGAACAATAACCATTCCACTTGATGCCGAACCCTTAAATTCCTTCCAGCGTTCATGCAAAAAAGCCAATAATTTTACAGGAAAAGAGGCAGGAGGATTATTTGTAATTTTGTCATTTTCCAGTAAAGCAATCCCTACCTCAGTTGTATTAGAGATAATAATCTGCATCTCAGGATTTTTGGCACAATGCAAAATTTCATGCCATTGTGAACGAGCAGAAAGTGTACGTGAAATGGAAGCATTTAAGATGTATTTCTCAATGGCTTGACCATTTTCTATACCTTTTACAGCGTGCGTAAAAAGCCCATCTTGTTCATTAAAAGCATCAGCATCTCCTTTGTCCGTTGATTTTACAACAACAATTCTACCATTGAAAATACCTTGTTTATTGGCTTTATCAATGAAATAATCGCACAGTCCACGAAGTAAAACCCCCGTTCCGAACTGCAAAACTTTTTCTGGCAGACTAAATACTGATTCATTGGGCAAATTGAGGTGCTTGCTGAGATTAACTGAATTTGAAGCTAAATGTAATTTATTGAGTTGATTGTTCATTAGACCTTATTTATGGTTGTCATATTTTGAAAGAAGATTTTGTATAGAGATATACTCAATCTATGAGAAGAAATTAAGGGAAGAAGCAAAAATTAATAGTTTTTGAGTAAACAAAAAAAGCGTAAACGTTTGCAGATTTTTTTTCTGGTTCGTTTTACGCTTTCTTGATTTTAAATCTCCCGAAAATTAATCATTGCATGACTGAGGCTTTAAATTCTTGTCTAACACAATTTGAATAGTCATGACATGAGTTTAATTTCTGTATTAAGCCTCTCCAATGGGTCCACGATAATTCATTGGAAACTGAAAACCTACTTGGCTTTGCTCATCAGTAATGGCTCCGTAAATTTCTTCGTATTTTTGAATATTCTCTTTTAAAGCTTGCATGAGACGATACACATGGTCGGGTGTGAGAATTACCCTTGATTTTACTCTTGCCTTCGGAATTCCTGGCATCATTTTGATAAAATCTATCACAAACTCACTTTGAGAGTGTGCTATCATTGCTAAGTTTACGTATTCACCCTCTGCCATTTCTTCAGATAACTCTACGTTTATTTGATTTTCTTCTTCTTGTTGTTGCTTTGCCATTTTATTTTTGATGTTAGATGCGACCGTTGCTCGGTTTGTTTTCTGTGAGAACATTGAGCTATCGCAAATAATAGTTTTTACAAATGTATTAATTATTGAGAGGGAAACAAAAATCAGTCCTAAATTGCATAAAATTCAACTTCGGGATGAATCATTTCTTCCCAAACATTGAACATCATTAACGAATAACAATGAAATATAAACATCTTTTTTTCGACCTCGACCATACTCTTTGGGATCATAATACTAACTCAAAAATCGGTTTAGAGGAAGTTTATCAAAAATTCGACTTACAGGATTTGGGCATTCTATCATCAACAAAATTTTACCTGAAATTCAACGAAATCAATCATCAGTTATGGGATAAATATGAAACTGGCAGAATCTCTCAACCAGAACTTCGTCATACTCGCTTTCGATTGATATTCAGCCAATTAGGAATTGATAATCATTCGGTATGTGATGAAATTTCAGATACTTATATTAATATTTCCTCTAAAAAACACCATCTTCTGCCCAATGCCCAAGAGACTTTAGAATACCTTTTTCCAAAATATCCTATGCACATCATTACGAACGGTTTTGATGAAATTCAATCCATAAAAATGGATGCTGGCAAGATTTCGCATTTTTTCCAAGAGGTGATTACCTCTCAGAATTCAGGCTACAAAAAACCAGATTCTCGCATTTTTGAATATGCTTTAAAAAAGATAAAAGCTGTACCGCAAGAATGTTTAATGATTGGTGATAGTTTTCAGTCGGATATTGTAGGGGCAACTCGTGCAGGAATTGATGCCGTTTTCTTTAATCCTGACCAAAGAAATCAAGATATTTCGATTAAACCGAAATATGAAATTCAAGATTTAAGGGAATTGAAAGAGATTTTGTAGAAAATTAATTAAGTACATTCATTAATTGTAAAAGGACTAAAAAATAGTTCTTTTACTTATTTTTCATCATGTATCCCATTCCTACAACAGTATGAATTAGCTTATTTGAAAAACTTTTATCTACTTTATTCCGCAGATAATTAATGTAAACTTCCACGAAATTTGTGCCTGTATCGAAGTTGATATCCCACACTTTTTCGGCAATATCTACTTTTGAAACCACTCTGCCTCGGTTTCTCATTAAAAACTCCAGAAGATTAAATTCACGAGCAGTTAAAGCGATAACATTACCACCTCTGCGAGCCACTTTTTCATTCATATCTAATTCCAAATCAGCAACTTGCAGTTTTTCATTGGGTAAAACTACCTCCTCTGTTCGTTTTAAAAGAGCCTTTATACGAACTAATAATTCCATAAAGTCAAATGGTTTTACCATGTAATCATCCGTTCCAACTTCAAAACCTGAAAGTTTATCGGCAACCGTTCCAAGTGCAGTCAGCATTAGAATTGGAATTTTTACATTTCGTTCACGGATGTAAGAACACACTTCTAATCCACTCATATCAGGTAAGTTTAAATCTAAAATCACCAAATCAAAAGGCTGTTCATTAAACAATTTCTTTGCTTCTTCTCCATCTAAGGCAATTTCTGCCTCAAATGACTGAGTTTTAAGTCCTTTCTTGATAAAAGTAGCGACTTTAATTTCATCTTCAACTACTAAAATTCTTTTATCGACTATCATGTAAATTATCAGTTAATAATTATAGGTAAATTTCGCAATTAATTGATTACAGAAATACTTGATGGAGCTATTATTTCCAGTCATAAAACTACTCAATAAATAGAAGTTATTGGTAATTATTTATTCACATCTTCTTGACATTATACCTAATTATTAGAGATAATTCATTGACAACCAGCTATATAAAATCAAAAAATAGTTGTATAAATATTTTAATAATCATATATATACGTTGGAGATAACAAGACAAATTACCACAATAAAATCTATTTTTTTACCCTAAATTGCACTTTGCACCAAATCATCAACTGTTTAAAATCACGTTTTGAAGACACTCTGAGAGCCTTTCTTAATTCTTTTCTGAAAATTTTAGGGCTAAAGCTTACCTTTTCTAAAATCATTTTTGCGTATGCTAAGGGCGACATTGTTTTTGATATATTCATAATTAAATAATAAGTTTATAAGTGGAATTAAGATTCTAATTTTATTAATGTGGTAATAATTATTAAGTTACCCTTTTGGCATTTTATAATTTACTCTCTTTAGATATTCTTCTTTTTTTCCTTGTCTAATTATTATTAAGGTATTTTCTTTATCTTTTGAGGCACTTTTTTTATAATCTCTATGGGTTTCTTCAGATGAAACACCAATACCTTTGTTGGTATCTCTTTTGGCAATGGTCATTGCTTTATTAACGTGTTTATAATTATGAAGGCTATATCCTGGGTCATTAATAGGAATATTTTGTGCAAATATGCCGTAACTAACTAATAAAAAAGTTAAAATTAGGGTCGTTTTCATAAGAGTATATTTTGTTGATAGGGACTGTTTAAATTACCAAAGTAAAAAAATGGCAACTTGGATACAACAAATTTATAACATTACTATTAAGCGTGGATTAAGGTGGTATTAGAAGGTAATTAGAATTAAATACAGAATTAGTTTTTGGGAAGCATCAGCCTAAACGTAGTACCTTGATTTTTAGAAGATTGTACTGATATTGTTCCATGATGGAGATTTATGATTTTTTGAGTCAGCGAAAGCCCAATGCCGTATCCTTTGGTATTTCGGGAATTTGATCCACGCCGAAAGGGTTCAAAGATTTGACTTTGTTCGTGTTCAGGAATGGATATACCTTCATTATGGAAAGTAAGAATGAGTTGCTTAGCGTAAATCTGAAACTTTACTTTTACTTGTTTTTTAGGAGAGAATTTCACACCATTCTCCGCTAAATTCAGAATAGCAGTTGATAATAATCCTTCATGAGCAACCACCTCAGGCAACAAATCAAGATTTTCATCGAGTTCCATTATTATTCAGGTTCAACGCATTTAAAAGTACAATAAAACTGCTTGGAAAAATACAAATTGAGCTTATTTTGGATAATGAAAAAAGATTCAATTTAAGATAAAACCTAAAAATGAAGTATTTATGTTAACATAAACCTAAA
>JANXRS010000220.1 GCA_025356745.1 Arcicella sp. | reverse complement strand
GACAACTTTTGGACGAGAAGGCAAGTTAGACAAACTTACTCCAATCAGACAAGGGGGAAGAGTAATCTCTTCCTCTTTGCTGATAAAATATAGTCTAATCAACCATTCTCAAAGTTGCATTTAACAATTGAATTCAAGTTTTATAAAATCCGACAAACCAGCCTATTTGCTGTACGACAAGGATTTAAAAGCTATTTCATACGAAAATATGCTTAAAGAACTTACTCAAGCAGACATTCTCTTATTTGGCGAATTACACGATAATTCTTTAAATCATTGGCTTGAATTGCAGGTTACTAAGGATTTATTTCAAGCAAAAAAAGATAAACTAATCTTAGGTGCAGAAATGTTTGAAGCTGATAATCAGACGGTTGTAGATGAATATTTAAAATCATTTATTACCGCAAAACAATTTGAAACCGAAGCAAAAGTTTGGCAAAATTATCAAACTGACTATAAACCTTTACTGGATTTTGCTCAACAAAATAAGCTCAAATTTGTGGCGACTAATATTCCCCGAAGATACGCCAGCATGGTTTCAAAAGGTGGTTTAGAAGCACTAAATCAGCTTTCGGACGATGCTAAGAAGAATATTGCACCCTTACCAATTGAAGCAGATTTGACTTTACCCGCCTACGCCGAAATGATGAAAATGGGCGGAATGCACGGAAGTGGAGGAATGACAATATCAGCCGAAAATATTACCAAAGCTCAAGTCATTAAAGATGCAACAATGGCAAATTTTATTCTAAAAAATTACGAAATGGAACACACCTTTCTGCACTACAACGGAAGTTACCATTCCAATAATTTTGAAGGAATTGTCTGGCATTTGAAGAAGAAAAGTCCCAAATTAAAGATTGTTACCATTAATACTATTCAAGCCCAAGATATTACACAACCTGCTGAAAAAGAAAAGAATACTGCCAATTTTATCTTCGTCATTCCCGATGATATGACGAAGAGTTATTGATTATTTATTCAAATTTTACCATGAACATCACATTTGCCACCATTAAAACTGACCAAGAAATCCAACAATTATTGGATTTACAACAATTGAATCTGGCGAAAAATATTTCGGAAGAAGTTGCTAACAACCAAGGATTTGTAACCGTTGTCCACAATTTTGATTTGCTTTCACGTATGAATCAATCCGTACCCCAAATTATTGCTAAAGATGGTGATAAAGTGGTGGGTTACGCTTTAGTAATGCCAGAAAGTTTTAGGTTCGACATTCCCGTTTTGACGGCAATGTTTGAGATGTTAGACAAATTGGAATACAAAGAAAAATTGATAAAAGATACTAAATACTACGCCATGGGGCAGATTTGTGTAACAGAAGATTATCGTGGACAAGGCATTTTTGATGGACTTTACGCCAAACATAAAGCTGAATTGTCCGCCCGTTTTGAGCTTTGTGTTACCGAGATTGCCAAGCGAAATCTGCGTTCCTTGGCGGCTCATAAACGAGTGGGGTTTGAGATAATTCATGAATATTTTGATACAACTTATCCTGAGCTCTGGGAGGTGGTGGCTTGGGATTTTAGGTAGACCACTTATTTTGTGGATTATACGGATTTTCATGGATTGAATGCCTTTTACGCATTTCATTTGCGTTAAAAATGCACAACCAATTAGCCCATGCCGACTGAAAATTAGTGTGGAAATGGTTTCAATGTTTGAACAAACATAAAAAGCTTTGAATTTTACAAAATATGCTCAAATACATTAAAAATGATTCAATCAGAAAAACACCACTACTTTAAGCAAAAAAATAATAATACTTGTGTATTAGCAAGTTTTGCTGTTGCATTGTCAGCGTTAACAAATATAGAGGTAGATGATTATTTTAAAGATTACTGTCTATACTTTGACTTGAATACTCAAAATATTTATCAGAGCTATGATGACCATTTTCATATTGCATTGATAAATAATCAGGTTCAACGCATTTAAAAGTACAATAAAACTGCTTGGAAAAATACAAATTGAGCTTATTTTGGATAATGAAAAAAGATTCAATTTAAGATAAAACCTAAAAATGAAGTATTTATGTTAACATAAACCTAA
>JANXRS010000104.1 GCA_025356745.1 Arcicella sp. | reverse complement strand
AGATTCATTGGCTTATTAAACGACATTTTTAAAAATGCTGATCAGGGAAAACTCCTGTATGTCCAGTAGTAAACAAAAGTTGGCACAAAATAAAGCCAGAACGCTTGCCCTTTGGTAGTCAGTTGTACAGGCTTAATCTGTTTTTGAACAGCCTGTACAATTTCCCTTGTCACTTCTGTTGAAGCATTTAGACTCTCAACAACTTTTGCGAAATTATCTTGGATTGTGTCCACCAAAACGATACTAAATTCATCCGCTTGGTAGTTGTGTCTAACCAGTAATTCAGCCTTAATTTTATTGAGTTCATCTTGACTAATTTTGGATCTCATCTTTGAAATTTTCGGTTAATTCTTTCTTCAATCTTAATCTCGCCCCTGTTTGATAATCACTCAATGAATAGCCCTTTCTTACACCGTCTAAAATTTGACTCCCCAAATTTGAACTTGGGTCAAAATCTGCAAACTGTCTTAGTGGTAAATTCATTTTTTTGCAATTCTCAGACAACTCTTCGGCTAAATTTTGAAAGTTATTAAAAGTTGTAATGCTCTTCCAAATCGTTACATCAAAATCGCCATTCAACGATTTTAAAATTTTCTTCATGTAGTCCACCGATGATTTATAAGCACCACCGCCTCCGATAACTAAATGAAAATGAGCATTAAATCCCAATTCCTCCATAAATTCTTTTAGGGGCAAATCTCTGTCAATTAAGGCTGGGACTTGTTCACTTTCGGGAGCTCCAAAATCAAAAAAAACATTATTGAAGGGTAGATTTACAATACTTTCAAGATAAGATACAAGATTATCTCTTACCAAAACTTCTTTGTCATTCAATAATGAGAGGGTTTCCATACGGTTCTCTCCCAAAAATTTAAGCTGTCGGGTAGATGTTTGCGTAGAACTATCCACATCGACAAAAAGAGACTGATTTTTATCATCGTCTTTGGCGAGTCCCAATAAATAGGTTAGCATACTTTTACCTACGCCTCCTTTTGCTTGCACTATAAAATGTAATTGCTTCATTATTTTGAAAATTTGGATTTAACGGTTTTGGGATTATTTGTTTCATCAGGGTCAGTCCAATCAATATTACTGAGTGATGTATTTGATTTTGGACTATTAGAAATCTTAGGCTTGTCTTTCGCTGCAATATTGGATTTTACTTTATCCATAAAATAGAATCTACAATATTTTATGTCGGATTCAGATACGAGATTATCAACCTGTAATTCTTTATTTATTGTATCAGCAATGAACGTTAATGAAGCTGGTAATTTGATTGTAGTATCAAAAAGCTCCCACAAAGCACGTTTGCGTTTCTTGTCTTTCTTGCGATACATTTCTATCAAAAATTCTATGTTCATTTCGAATAATTTTTCCTTTTTACACTTTTGTGGCGTGCCACAGCACAAAAAGTGCCACAAAGGCTTTAACTAACTGATAATCAATATTTTATATTTTGTGGCATTTTTTCAATTAAAATGCCACAAAGTGCCACAATGCCACAAATGCCACACTTTGCCACAAAAATGCCACACTTTTTTAAGATATAAGTAATTGATAATTAGATAGTTATATTTATAAAATAGTATTTGTGGCATTGTGGCACTATTTTTTTTATTTTCACGAAGTGTTTTTTATATTTATAAAATCTATTCCAAATCCCTCTTGTAAGTTTAAATATTTGATTTTGAATGAGTTACGAGCATAATCAGTTTTGTTAGGTTCTGATTCTTGTGAGAATCTTTGCTTTTTAAAGAAGTTTTGCCTTATTTCTTCACTCTGAGAGTCCAAGCCTTCAAAAGCTAAAATCTCATCTTGAAGCGTTTGCATACTTGGTGGTAGTACCTCAAATCGGTTTTGTCGCTTAAATTCGACAGTATATTTTTGATAAAGTCTTTGAAGATTTATCACAATATCTTGTCCGTCAAACTTGTGATGAACACCTTCTATAATCAGTCCTCGATCAAACATTTCTTGAACGATATCGAAGAACTCCTGCAATGATGATTTCTCTTGGACCAATTTTTCAGAAGTCAAGATTGACTTCACACTTCTTTCTACAAAATCATTTAGAATTGATGCTTGGTCTGTTGATTCACACATTGCTATTTTACCTTGAACCGATAAAATCAAAGGGACAGTCAGTATTTGTGCTACGTTGTAGATGTACCGTGGATTACCTATTTTATGCCTTTTCAAATGGTTTTCCAAACTCATTCTGAGCAAATTATAGACTTTCTTAAAATCCTTCTTGATTAAATCACGATATTGCCAAATCTCACGGACTATGTTTGTAATCCCACCTTCTTGCATTATTAGGAGTTCTCGGTAGGCTTCTTTTTGCTCCTCCGTTCGCTTGCGGTTATTATTTACCAATACCACTAAACGACTAAAAAACGGCTCGTCTGCGGGTAGTGCTGGTAAGAAGTTTGAGGCAAAACCAATGGTACATTTTGGTACTAAATCCGTAGTGTCCAAGTGACTTTTTGAATTCATATTCATTTTAGAATATGCCTTATTATCGTAGCTGGCTTGAAACAATGGAGTTAGTGGATGATTAGGAAAATACTCATCACCAAACTGATAGCCATTGTGCCTCTGTTCGATTTTAGCTACGAATGCAGCTTCCGTATTTTTACCTTTCAAATTAATTGTCATAGCCTTACCATCAGCACCAAACACATAATTCATGTGATAAAATAAGGTACTTTTTGCGGTGCCAGGCAATCCAGTAACAAATAGAATTGGAGAGAAAGAATTTGCTTCAATTCCAGTATCTCGAAAGAGTGAAAACAGTAAGAATGATGCTGAAAGAAAAGTCATTTCTTCGCTCTGTGCCTTTGAAAAACTCCTATACCATTCGTTAAATGTTACTTTGTTATCAATGAAAGTAAAAGGAGAATCGAACCCTTTATTGATTTGGGGTAATGACAAATATTTATCTTTGTATTTGATGATACCAAACTTATCTGGGTGCAATATTTTACCCTCCTTTGAAATAGCACAATTGGCAAAGAAGTATAATTCTGTCTCAGGGTGTAATCCATAACGAAGAACTTTAACAGCGGACGAAAAGGTTGTACAAGTAAATAGAAATCGTCTCAACTGTTGCAACTGCTGGTAATTGATATTCATTGACAGACGCATTGCCCCTAATATCTTCTCTAAATTTTTAGGTTCAAAAAAATCATCATGGCTCACTTCAATGTAACAAGGAGCTGCTGCTGGTAGTCTAATTTCCAAAATCCACGTATGATTATTGTTCTCGTCGGTAGTTTGGTATTTTATGAATATCAAGAATCCCTCAGCAACTATCATTTTAGCCTTACCCGTTGCAACTGCAATTTGAAAGTCTTGCAAGTCATAAGTTACATGAGTATTTGACAATACATCTTCCGTCTGAATGACAGTGTTTGACGACTGAGAATATTCATTTTTGACGACAGTAAATCCACATTCTTTTGCACGGGAAAAGAAGAATGCTGGATTATCAAAGCGATTGGTTTTAAGACAGTTATCAAACTTTTTATCTGTTTCTTTTGAATCATAATCGTTATGAAACTGGCTGATGGAATGGTAAATCTCACGCCCATTTTCTCCAAAAGTTGCTAAGGCAAACCCTAATTTTAGCCACGTGTCATAATCTCCTGTAATATCAGTCCTGCCATTAGTGATTCTTTCCGCCAACTTTTTTGCTCTAACTAATTCAGAATCAGGAATTTTGACTTCATTCTTTGATGATTTTTTCTCTATTTTTTTAGGTAAAATATCGAATATTTTAGCATTAGAATTGTAATAAATATTAGGGTCATAACTGACAAAACAAGCCCTACAAACATCTATACCAGACTTGTCCGCCTCAATAGCTGTAATCTTCTTAAAATAGGCATTCAGTGTATTCCAAGCTACTTTATGGTCAGATTCATTAGTACGTGTAATCAATTTAATGCCCTTTCCAGAAGGGCTTAGAAACGACATTAACGTAAACGTATTGGTATATACGTTTGACATGAATTTTTCAAGGTTTTCTATATCATCATAGTCCAAACAAATCAGGCTACTATGGGAAAGTAATCCATCTGCCTTACGTTGTTCAAAAATGCCTGAGAACGTAAAATAATCAAGTTTTTTCTTTTGAGCATTCACTATTGCTTTATCATCCGAATTACGGATTATTTCGATATTTTGCCTGTATGTTTCAGATTTTATAAGGGCATAAGCATCTTCAATATTTATTGAAGACGTTGGTTTCAAAGACGTTATACCTCCTTTGAAGAAACTAAAATTGTTGTTTGACATCTACCAGATTTTTAGATGAGGCAATAGGAATTCCGTAAATCTGGTTATATTTGCACCAGATTATCATTGCTTTTTTAGGAACGAGCAAAAGATATTAGACCGTCAAGATGTTAGAGCATTTTGACGGTTTTTATTTAATGGTTGGGTCAGAAAAGTATCTTTCAATTTCACTTGCTGGAATGTAGATTTTTCGAGACTTCTTAATAGATTTAATTTGGTTCGTTTTAATTAAATGTTCCATCTTGGAACGTCTAATTTTAGTCGCTTCCATGAATTCTTGAGATGTCAAATATTCTAAACGAATGGCACTCTCGGTGCGACCTTCTTTTGCTTTTTGGATTTCAGCCCTCAATGGTTGAAAGCACGATTCAATCATCTGTTTTAGTTGCTCAACAGGCATTATAACGACTGGTAAATTTGGGACTTCATTCATGTTTATCCGTTTTTAAGTTTTAATATGTTCCAAATTTAGAGCAAATGTTTGACATAAGTACAACATTTAACTTAAATTTTTTAAATAAACCTCTCCATTAACTCTTTTTTACGGATAATTAACTGATTATCAAGCAATTTTAATAAGTTTAAGCAAATAGTTAACTCGTTCTTATCTAAAAAACAAAGTCTATTAATTAAAAAATCGTAAAAAGAAGCACTATGATTTTTTACGAACCAAATAGGTAGAGTCATTCCGTTAGGAGAGAAATCTTTATTAGAAAAGCATAAATATTCTTCTGAAGCATTAAAGAGCTGAGTTAGAAGTAGTGGATAATTTCTAAAAGCATCAAAATTATTTAAGTTGTGTCGTTCTACAAGACTTAATATTTGTATCATATTTACTCCTAATTGTTGAAGAGTAGTTTGTTCATCTGAAAAAATTTGCGGAAAATTTGGTAACACTTTAAAAAACTCTTTTTGTAGGTGTTCTTTCAATATATTTTGAAATAAATCAGTAACAAATAATATCGTATTCTTATACTCTGATCCAAATTTAGACATATCAAATTTATCCACTTCTACTTCCCGAAATAAGTCAAATAGAGCCTCATAATGATATTTTTCATATTTTAAGAAGTCAATTAATTCATGTTCTACATTAAGTGATGTGGTACTTTTACCATTTATAAAATTTTGAACATCTGATGAAAAAACTTTTTCGCTAATGCCTGAAAACCCATATCCTACGCTTTTGGTATAAAACTCATCACTGAGATTATTAAACATGAATCCATTTGTTTGAACAAATTTCATCCATAAACTTTTGCATCTACTTGTTCCTCTTCTAAAAACAAAATCTATATAAAGTTGAAAAGATGGACTTTCATTCCCTGCATTATTTAAAAAAGCATCTGAAAAATAATCCTTTCTCAGAAAGTATTTCATACTCATCTTACTTTTCTTCTTTGCTGTGAAAATCGTTGTCATATACTGTATTCTTTAAAATATAACGTATAACCTCTATGTTAGTCTTGCATTATTTTCTAACTAAAAAATTAACTTCTCGATAAGGAGTGGTTTATTCCCTTTATCCCTTCTAAAACATCACGTACCTCAATAGCATAATAGCTTTTAGTGCTTTTTTCATCTGAGTGTCCTGCTATTTTTGCTGCAATAGCTGGGTTTACTCCACTACGTATAAGAAGTTGAAAATAAGTATGTCTTGCGACTTTATTTGATATTTTCAAAGCTATCTCATCTGATAGTCCTGCCCTTTTAGCTATCTTTTTGAGTTTAAAATTATACTTTTGAGGCTCAATAAATTTCGTTTCGTCAAATAAAATTTCTTCGCCTTCTTCTTTGTTTCCATACTTTTCAATGATTCTTTGATTTATTGGAAAAAGGAAAATGGGGACAATTGAAATTTGGTTATTTTTATATCTTTTTGAGATTATTACATCCCCCTCGTTTGGTTGAAAAGTAATTTCTCTCTTTTTCAAAATCTGTAAATCATTGTAGTAATACCCTGTGTGAATTTGAAATAAGAATAAATCCCTATCACGTTCCATTTCTACTTCTTTTTCAGTAAATTTTAATGCCATCAATTTGTCTATATCCTCTTTTTCAAGAAAAGTTCTAACTGGCTTTTCAACTTTGTAATTCAATTCATCAAAAAGTGAGAACGTTTGATCTAATGAAAGATATTTATCTACTCTGGCTTGCCTAACGATAACTTTAAACTTATCAAAATATGACTTTATTGTAGCACCTTCTAATCCTTTTTTAGTAACCCCATTAATTTTCTTATCAGACTGCAAGTATTGTTGAAAGTCGTATGCCAATTTTGAATCTAAATCATTAAATCTAATTTTTGGGCGAAAGTTATCAAGATGAAGTAAAAATGCCTTGTACTTTTCCAAGGTTACAATATCTAACTTCTTAGCGGGATTTTTAATATATTCCCTAACATAATCATTAAAGTAACTTGAATCTCCGTTTTTCTTTAATTCTTTTAAGAGTCCTTTCAAAATTAGACTCGTGTCAAAATGCCTTTTTACAATTTGATGAATCTTACCCATTATACTTTCAATCTCTTGATTAATCTCAAATGATAAGGGGTGGGTATTCTTTACGTAATTTTTGTAAGTTGGCTTTTTGTTCCAATCGCTTAAAGCTATTCGGGGTTCACTATCAAGGCTCACGTAACCAGTATCTCTTCCTAATGTCACTCGAATATGAATACTGTATAGCCCTGATTTATTCTTTCTATTATTCCTATTAATAACGGGTTTCAATGTAGGTAATTTACTCATAACGGCTTTTTGTTTAAATTAAGCCTCAAAAATGAGTAAATAAAACAGTAAAACAATTCGCACAAATCAACACGAATCAGCACGTATTCTGATAATTTCAATCACAAGAAAAAAGGTTTAAAACATTGATATTCAATATTTTAAACCTTTTTAATACTTGTTGATTATTTTCAATTGCTCCCTCTCCTGGGCTCGAACCAGGGACCCCATGATTAACAGTCATGTGCTCTAACCAGCTGAGCTAAGAAGGATTGTTGTTAATCGTTATGCAAAATTACGCTTTTATCGTGTATCGTGCAAATGATTCTTTAAAAAAATATAAAAGTATCTTCAAAAGGCTTGATTATCAGTTTTTTAAGTGCCAGAATAAATTAAGTCATTGGTATGTGAACAACCATTTTTGTCTCGAAAAACTCTTCTGTGAAGTAATCTGATAATTCGAATACTCGACTCTTTTTACCTAATTCCTTCAATTCCTCTTTTAAGTCGCCACCTTTTAAGTACAAAATTCCGTTTTTAAGTTTATTATAATTATTGATGTTGATTTTGCCTTTTACCCAACCGTGAAAAGGTAATAAACGAGTAACTGCTCGACTTACCACAAAATCATATTCGCCTTCAACTTGCTCAACTCTGATTTGCTCGGCTTTTACGTTTTCTAGTCCTAACGCTTGAACAATTTCGTTAACTACTTTTATTTTTTTCCCTATGCTATCAACCAAATGAAATTGACAGTTAGGAAACAGAATTGCTAACGGAATTCCAGGAAATCCTCCACCCGTACCTACATCAAGAATTTCAGTAAAATCCTTAAAATTAACCACTTTAGCTAACGCTAAGGAATGTAAGATGTGCTTTTCGTATAAATTATCAATGTCTGCTCTTGAAATAACATTTATTTGGGAATTCCACAGCGTATAAAGATCCCCTAATTGAGCAAACTGTTGTTTTTGCTTATCAGAAAGTTGCGGAAAATATTTTTCTATAATCGTTGAATTGTTCATGTATTTTAATTAAATAATTAATCTTGTAAAGAAATGAAATCAGTAAATTTATTGCTTTTCTACCTTATAAGTAACGTTAAGTTTTTAATACTTATTAAGATGTTAATCATCTCCATTTCAATTTTTGTTTTTTTGAAAAAAAATTATTAATCCCCATTATAGAGAAATAAAGTGTAAAGATAACATCCCAATAGGGTAATGTGATGGTGTCAAGCGTATTATCTAATCTTTTATTTACTTTATAGAACACCATCCATTGACAAATTATTCTCAATAAAAACGTACCTACCAGCACGTATATCAATAGTTTATTGCTTATCAATAGTACTAAAATTATAAATAAAATACTCGTTATAATTTGGCTAAAAAATAATCCGCCTAATAAGACTTTATTTCTTAACTTATAATATTTTCCTACTGATAAATGTCTTTGCTTCTGAATATACCAAGTTTTCCAAGTAGTTTTTGGAAATGAATACATGAAAGTCTGGGAATCTAAACAAATTGTGGTGTTTTTATGATTGGCTACGTCATTCATAAATAAGTCATCATCTCCTCCTAAAACATTGATGTGCTTAACAAAGGCTTCATTGTTTAAAAATAATAATTTTTTATACATCAAATTTCTTCCAACCCCCATGTAAGGAATACCTTTGATGGCGAACGAAAGATATTGAGTTGCGGTAATAAAAGTCTCGTAACGAATTAGATTATTCAGAAATCCTTTCTCTTTAAAATAGGGTGAAAACCCTAAAACTATTTGTTTATCACCCGTCATACATTCTGCCATTCCTGAAATCCAGTGACTGCTTTGCGGGCGACAATCGGCATCTGTCAGAAGAATGTTCTCATAATTGGCTGATTTGATTCCCAAGGTCAAAGCGTATTTTTTAGATGATAAATGTTCGGGCGTTTTCTCTATTTTTATGAACCTGAGTTTTTCGTATTGAGTACACTCCAACGACAAAAAGTCGTGGGTTCCGTCGCAAGACCGGTCGTTAATAATAATAATTTCAAAAGCGGAATATTTTTGACTATTTAGCAGAGGAATTAATACTCTAAGGTTTTCTAACTCATTCCAAGCACATACAATTACAGAAACGCCTTGGTTTTTTTCAGAGGTTATTTTTGGAGAATGATACCAAATTATTTTGGCAAAAACGAAAACAATAAAATACAGTTGAAATATAACTGAAGCGATAAATATAAGTAATAAAAATAGTGTCAAAGTTTTGTATATCAACGAGTTAGTGAAAATGGAGTGCAAAGATAAGGCTTTAAGGAATAGTTTTTATGAATATATTGTAATTTTGCAGATAGTTATCGATAAGCTTTCGATATATAGGTATAAAAAGTTTTTGATAAAGTAGTAAACTTATAGGAAAACGTATATTCTCCCACATACCTTATTGATAACTATTCACTGACAACTAATAATATGACTTTCGATATACAAACTACCGATCCCAACTCAAAAGCACGTGCTGGAATAATTACTACTGACCACGGACAAATTCAAACGCCCATTTTCATGCCTGTTGGAACAGCAGGAACAGTCAAGGCAGTTCATCAACGAGAACTCAAAGAAGATATTAAAGCCCAAATTATCTTAGGAAATACTTATCATTTATACCTGCGTCCCAAATTAGACATTATAGAGAAAGCGGGTGGATTGCATAAATTTAATGGCTGGGACAAACCTATTTTGACAGATTCAGGTGGGTATCAAGTGTATTCTTTGGCAGGAACTGGACGCAAAATTAAAGAGGAAGGTGTCACCTTTAAATCTCATATTGATGGTTCAACGCATTTCTTTACGCCAGAAGGAGTAATGGATATTCAGCGAACCATTGGAGCAGATATTATCATGGCTTTTGATGAATGTACACCCTATCCATGTGATTATGGCTATGCTCGAGAATCAATGGATATGACTCATCGGTGGCTAAAACGCTGTTGCGAACATTTTGATAAAACTGAACCTAAATATGGGTATAATCAAACACTTTTTCCTATCGTTCAAGGCAGTGTTTACAAAGATTTACGAGTAAAATCTGCTGAAACAATTGCTAGTTTTGAGCGTGAAGGAAACGCTATTGGAGGATTATCGGTGGGAGAACCTGCCGAAATGATGTATGAAATGACGGATATGGTAACTGACATTTTACCGAAAAATAAACCTCGTTATTTAATGGGAGTTGGAACACCAGCCAATATTTTAGAAGGAATCGGTTTGGGAATTGATATGTTTGATTGCGTGATGCCCACCCGTAATGCACGCAACGGAATGTTATTTACTACGGAAGGAACAATCAACATGAAAAATGAAAAATGGAAAGATGATTTTTCGGTAATTGATTCAGGATTAGTGTGTTACGCTAGTAATTTTTATACAAAAGCTTACGTTAGACATCTCTTAAAAGCAGATGAAATGCTTGGGGCAATGATTTGTAGCGTACATAATTTAGCTTTCTATTTGTGGTTAGTAGGTCAGGCAAGAGAGCAAATACAAGCAGGAACTTTTAGATCTTGGAAGGACAAAATAGTTATAAAATTAATGCAAAGGTTATAGCAGTTTAATTTAGCTAGAACAAAATCAAGATTTATCCCTATTTTTGCATAAAATTATTCACAAAATCATTTAGAAAATTAATGTTTATAATGATCCATTACCTGAAAAGCATTCCTACAAGATATTTCTTATCACTCCCACGACTGACTTTATTAGTGTTTTTGTCGTTGATTTCATTAAGCACTTTCGCTCAGAAACCCAAAATTGATGATTTGACCGATGATCAAATCAAAGAGTTTTTACAGAAAGCCCAATCAAGTGGTATGAATGAGGCTCAAATAGAAAAAGCAGCTTTGATGCAAGGATATTCACCTGCGGATGTTGCTAAAATGAGAGATAGAATAAATACCACTTCTATTGACTCTAAAAGTACCACAGCCATTGATGCTTCTCGTAAAACTACTACGCCTGTATCAGGAATTACAAAGATTGAAGAGGAACAGATAAAGGAAGATATTGTGGTTTCACAAGTAAAGTCAAATGTCTTTGGTGTATCAATGTTCTCAAAAGGTGGTTTGTCTTTTGAACCAGATTTAAAAATTGCCACCCCAAAGAATTATCAATTAGGTCCAGATGATGAATTGAACATTGATATTTTTGGAAATGCTTTAGATAATTATAAAGTGAAAGTAAACAATGAAGGAACAATCAGAATTTTGAACCTTAGTCCAATTTATGTAAATGGACTTTCGATTGAAGCGGCTTCTGAAAGAATTGTAGGGCGTTTACGACAATTATATCAAGGAATTAATATGCCTGGAAGTGGTGTATCAGCACAAATTAGTTTAGGAAATATCAGAAGTATAAAAGTTACAATTACAGGTGAAGTTACTAAGCCTGGCACTTATACAGTTTCATCATTAGCAACGGTTTTTAATGCACTCTATGCCGCAGGAGGTCCTTCTGAAAATGGTTCTTTCCGTAACATTAGAGTTATTAGAGATAATAAAGTGGTCAAAATATTAGATTTATATGACTTTTTATTGCGTGCCGACCAAAAAAATAATATTCGTTTGCAAGACCAAGACGTAATTAGAATTGCAGAATATGAAACACGGGTCGAAGTTTTAGGGGAAGTAAAACGACCTATGATTTTTGAGGTTGAAAAAACAGAAAATTTAAAGGATGTACTTCGTTTTGCAGGAGGATTTACTGACAGAGCTTATACATACACTATTGGTTTAAAAAGAAGTACTGCCAGAGAATTAAAATTATTAAATATTTCACAAGAAGAGGTGGCTACTTTTATTCCACAAAGAGGCGATAGATATACAATTGGAAAAATTTTAGAACGATTTGAAAATAGAGTAACTATTAGAGGTTCAGTTTTTAGAGAAGGCGATTTTGCCATTGAATCGGGAATTAATACAGTTAAAGAATTAATTAAGAAAGCTGAAGGTCTTAAAGAAGATGCTTTCATGAATCGTGCAATTATTAGCCGTCAAAAAGAAGATAATGATATAACTATAATTGCGTTCGATTTGGGTAAATTAATGAGAGGAGAAATATCAGATATTCCTTTGCGAAGAGAAGATGTAATTACGATTACAAGCGTTACATCTTTGAGAGAAAAAAGAATTATCTCTATTGAAGGAGAAGTTAATAAGCCAGGAAAATTTGATTATGTAGAAGGATTGACAATTGCAGATATAATCGTTTTAGCTAATGGTTTTACTGATGGAGGAAGTAATTCTAAAATTGAGTTAGCACGAAGAGTAAAACAAGATACTACTGATTTAGGGATAGAACAAAATGTCAAAATTGAAATTTTTGACGTAGATAAAGATTTAAAGATTAGAGTAGAAGATGCAAAAATAACCTTGCAACCATTTGATAAAATATATGTTCGTAAATCATCAGGATATGAAGTACAGAAATCAGTATTTATTGAAGGTGAAATTAAATATCCAGGGGCTTATACGATTAAAGATAAAGTTCAGAAAATTACAGACTTAATTAATTTGGCGGGAGGAATGAAAAAAGGAGCATTCCCAAGGGGAGCAACTTTTAGCAGAGATTCAACAAAAATTGCCATAGATTTATCTATAATACTTAAAAATCCTGAAGTTAACGAGAATATTTTGTTACTTGACGGAGACCGATTGTTTATTCCTCGTGAATTGCAAACTGTAAAATTATCAGGTGAATTATTAAATCCAGTGTCCGTAGCTTATCGTCCTTCTCTAAGTGTGAGAGATTATATTGCTCAAGCGGGGGGATTAACAGAAAAGGCTTCAAAGCGTAAAGTTTTTGTGAGGTATGCTAATGGATTTTCAGATCAAACTAAAACATTTTTATTTTTTACTTCTTATCCTAAAGTGGAACAAGGCGCTGAAATTGTCGTTCCTGCTATGCGTGAAGATAATGGAAGTAAGCTATCAACAGGTGAAAGAATAGCTATTCTTGGTGCAGTGTCATCGCTTTCTTTAATTATCATTAACATTCTTATTGCCTTAAAAAAATAATTATAATCCATTGGAAACGAATCAAATACAAGAAAATACCGAATCAGAAATGACCATTGATATGGGTAAAATATTTAAGGTTATTTCAAAAAATAAATGGTCAATTTTGATTGTTACCATAATCTCTGCGGTATTGGGGATTTTTGTTGCCATTAATATCCCAAATGAATATGCTTCACAAGTTCAAATCCTTCCTGAATTAGAATCAAAAGATGCGGCTGGCGGATTGAGTAAATTCAAATCATTAGCTGGCTTGGCAGGAGTAGATTTAGGAGGTATGGGCGGTACGGATGCTGTTCGTCCAGATTTATATCCTAATATTCTTCAAAGTACTCCATTTTTGATGAATGTAATGAATATGAAAGTATATGCTTCTAAGTATAAAAAAAACATGATTGTATCAAAATTTATGGAAGAAAATGAGAATCAGGAATTAACTACTCGAATTTTTGGTAAATCGGATGATAAGGAAAAGGATATGCCAATTATTAATCCCAATACAATTCCATTAGAAACAATTCGGTTAGACAAAAAGCAAGATGCTTTGATTAAAGACCTTCAAAAACGAGTTGGGACTACCTTAGATAAGAAAACGGGTGTAATTAGTATATCTGCAAAAATGCAGGATCCCGTTATTGCTGCAACTATCGTTCGTTATGCACAAGATTATTTGACTAGTTATGTAGTTAATTATCGCACTGAAAAAACGTTGAAAGACATTAAGTTTTTGGGAGACCGCCTCAATGAAGCTAAAAGACGATATGATAACGCTCTTTATTCCTATTCAAGTTATCAAGACCGCAACAAAGGGTTATTCTTAAATATTGCAAAGGATGAGGGGAAGAAATTACAGTATGAAGTTGATTTATCATACAACCTTTATGCAGAACTTGCCAAACAATTAGAAGAATCAAAAATTAAAGTTCATCGTGAAACCCCCATTTTCAAAGTCCTTGAACCCGCTCAAATTCCTGTGAAAAAGAGCGAACCCAAGCGTTCTGTAATGGTAATTGGATTTGCATTTTTAGGATTGATTTTGAGCATATTTTATGTATTAATAAAGAATTATAAATCATTAGGAATATTTGGGTAAATAAATTCTACGTGAAACTCAAAATACGATACAAAATCTTGGAGCTAGCCTTCTGACAACTTTGCTCGGACTGGTTAGCTCTATTATTTTGGCTCATTGGCTTGCCGAAATGCCACTATTATGCTTGTTCCAACCATTCTTCATTTTCTTGATAATTTTGGCTTATAATGTGCCATTATCCATTTTTACAGCACCGTCTTATTCTGATAAAAGTATAGTTTAGAATTCCTTTATTTAAATTGGTGTATTTAGTTATTGCCTTTTTTCTTTAAAATTGAGTATAATTTTATACTTTAAATGCTTGCGTATAGTGTGAATACATTGAAAAATTCTACCTAATTTATCCTATGAAAACAATACTTTTAGCCCGCCCCGACCACTCTACTTTTTTATATGAGGGATTAAAGAAAAATACAGAAATTGACATAAAATATCATACTTTCAGTGCTTTCAAAAAAGATTCGTTATTAAATTATTGGAAACCGTCCGTGAAAAGTGTAGATGCAGAAACTGAAATTTCTTATACTTTCACATTTTTTCATAAGTTTTTATATTTCTTGAGTAAACGAATCCCCTTCAATTATTATAAAACTGAAAGCCAATTTTCAACCTATTTATTACAAACTATTCTTCAAAAATATACTGACGAAGTAGATATCGTACACTATTGGCCAATCTATTACCATCAATCTATCAGAAATTTCAAACAAAATAATACTAAAGTAAAGTTTCTCGCAGATGTGTATGCCGCTCATCCAGATTATGTACGTGAAATTTTAGAAATAGCCTTTGATGAATTTGAATTCTCTATTAAAAAATCACATTTTATTAAAAGGAAAGATACCGATTTAGCTTCATTGGAAGGCGTAGAAAATATGCTTGTTCCATCTGAATATGTAGCTGGCACTTATCGAAAATACTATCCACATACTAAAATTTTTACGGCTAATTTTGGACTTTTAGGTTATCCACAAAAGACGATAAAACAAATTAAGAGGAATAATTTAGAGCCATTAAGAGTAGTTTTTGTGGGTAAAGTTTCCATCGAAAAAGGCTGTCCGTATTTATTAGAAGCAATGAAAAGATTGCCGTATACAGAATTTCAATTGGATATTATTGGAGAAATTGAAACAAATCAAATCAATATTTTTCGCCCTTATTTCAATCTTCCAAACATTAATTTTTGGGGTAAATTACCAAATATTGAAATTCTAACAATTCTGCCTGAGTATCATATATTTGTATTGCCAAGTCTCTCAGATGCGTATTCGTTGGCAGTGTCGGAAGCATTGGCTCATAAATTACCCGTGATTATTACTGAAAATGTTGGAAATAAAAATGATGTAAGAAATTTTCAAATAGGGGAGGTATGTCAGGTAAAAAGTATAGAAGCACTGATTCAATCTATTCTGACTTTACAGAATGAAGAATACCGCCAATATTTGAAGACTAATATTGATAATTTTATAGCAAATAATCAAGAAAATTCTTACCCTTCAAAAGTCTTAAAAATTTATAACCAACTACTTACAAATTAACCGCTGAAATGAGAGAAAGCCTGTTTTTTGCTTCTGGCGTTGATATAATGGTGCTTTTGAGTTGTTCTTGGTTTTTATTTCGTTACGGAAAAATCTCAATTTATCATCCTGCTACTACCTATTTAGTCTTTCATACTTTCGTATTTTCAACTCGAATTTTGTTCTTGATGACTGGAGCAAACTTTTTCTTAGGTAATCAAATTGACTATTTTACCGCAATTGAAGCCCAAGAAATTATTAAAGCATCTTTATTAGCCGACTTAGGTTTTATCTCCATGACTGTCGCTTGGTTATGGGAAGCTAATCGAAAAATATCATTTATTACCGCAAAATCCGTCATTTTATTAGATGAAAATGTCCTAAAATTAGTACTTTCTATTACAATTCCGTTGGGTATTTGGGGTATTTATTCTCAATTATATATTCCAGGAATTGGTAAATCTCAACTTAATTTCGGATCTTGGAGCGAATCTTCTTACATCCAGAATACACAGAACTGGTTGATTTTAAGTTGCTTAGTGATTGTTTTCAAGTATGGTTTTCAAAAATATTCTTTGATTATTATTAGCTTTTGCTTATTTATTCTTGCCTTTCAAGGTCAACACCGCTACCGTGTTTTAAGTCCATGTCTCTTTCTGCTATTTCTATATCTCCATCGGGAAAATAAAAAATGGATTTCTTCTCGTTTCGTAATACTCATTTTGATGGGAATATTAGTCTTCTTACCAATGAAATATGTTGGTAAATTGATTCAACAAGATGCTTCAACGGAAGATTTGATTGAATTTGCATTAGAATACCAAGAAAGTTTAGCTTTGGGAGTAAATGCTGATTTTTCATTTTTGGATATGTATGCTTCCACACTTACATTAATTGACCAACATGGAGGATATTACTACGGCTCTACTTATTTTACTTTATTATTTTCACCGATTCCTCGACAATTTTGGGAAAATAAGCCTTCATTAATTCAATGGATGACAGATATTTCAACGCCTGCTCGAAACTTGAAAGAATTGGGTTCAGTTGCCACGCTTTACGGTGAATCCTACGCAAATTTCGGTATTTTTGGCATCATTTTTATTCCCTTTTTATTTGCTAAATATTCCGCACGTTGGTACTATAAAATCCTTTATACCAATTTTCAGTCTGCTAATTTATTTTTGTATTTGTGTTTTGCCTCCATGATTATTCAAGTATATCGTGACGGACTAAATGCTGTTTTTATTTTTCTGTGCATCTACAATATGCCTAGTTTTTTCGTGTATTTTTTTAGTATTTTAAAACAAAAAAGAGCTTGAATGTAACTTCTATACATATTTGGATGAACATTCCGAGTTTTCATCAGAACGATTTATTCAATGAATTAATAAAATATTGTGATAAACTTGAAGTAATATATGCTCATAAATACGATGAAAATCGAAAGTTGCAAGGATGGAATTTTGAAATTTCTCAAAATTATTCTTCTAAAATAATTGGGGAAGATTTGAATATATTGGCATTAATAAAGTATTTATTCAATAATAGAAAATCTGTTCATGTCATCAATGGAATTTGGGCAGAACCTTCTTTTTTCTTTGTAATTATACTGCTCAATATTTTTGGAGCCAACTTTTTAATATATTCCGAAGCATCACTCACCACTAAAAGTCGAACTTTTATTAAGAAAATGCTTCTTGAATTTTTAATCAGACCTTTCTCTAAATTACTGATTATTAGAGCAAAAGGTTTTTTGGCAGTTTCTGTTTTGGGTGTAAATTATTTCCAATCTTTAGGTGTTTGCCCCCGTAAGATTTATCGCTTTGGATATTTTAGAAATATAAAAGTAACCATTCATAAAAATATAAACGTTCAAATAATAGAACTGATTTTTGTTGGTCAACTTATTGAATTAAAAGGAATTATCACTCTATTAGAAGCCATAAAAATCATTTCTAAAAATGACAAATTATTTCACTTAACAATCGTAGGCACGGGTAAATTAGCACCATTTTTGGCAAATTTTATTGAAAAAAATCAACTCAATAAATTAGTTACCTTGCAAGGTGTTGTTAGTTCCGACAAAGTTATGAATTACATTCAAAAAGCTGACTTACTGATATTTCCTTCAATTTGTGATGGTTGGGGAATGGTTGTAAATGAAGCCCTACAAAGTCATATTCCAGTATTGATTTCTGACCAATGCGGAGCGAAAGAATTAATAAAACATGAACATAATGGTCTGATTTTCAAAGGTAAAGACTTGAATTCTCTTACTGAAAACCTCTTGAAATTTTTAGGGTTATCCATAGAAAAAAGAGAAATAATGAAAAATAATGCGGGAGAAATGGGAGAAAAAATTGCAATTCCCGTAGTCAGTAATTATTTACGTCTTTGTATTCAGCACGCTTTAAATCCAATTAATCCAAAACCTATCGCACCTTGGCTCAATGATTAAAAAAAGTATTCTACTTATCGGAATTATTCCACCTCCCATCAACGGACAAACCATTGCTTTTCAAGCACTTGTAGATGAATTGAACGTGGATGTATTGACATTGTCAGGGAAAAGAAATGCCATATTCAGTAAAATATTCATTTATTTTGGGCTATTATTTCGATTAATATTTAAACTAATTCTCAGAAAATATGTAGTTTATCATACTGTATCGCAATCCAAAGAAGGATTTATGAGAGATTTTCCGATAGTATTTCTCTCAAAAATATTAGGTAGTAAAATGATTATCCATATTCATGGAGGGAATTATGACAGTTTTTATAAAGCACAAAAACCATTTATCCAGAGGCAAATTAGGCAAATGCTTATGCAAACCAATTCAATCATTATTTTATCAGAAAATATGAAAAAAATGTTTGATTTTGAACCACAATTACTTCCCAAACTTAAAGTTGTTAAAAATGGATTGCCTTGGAATATGGAAAGTAATGAGTTGAAAGTCAAAGAATTACCTGTTAATAATAATTTACCAATAAAAATTATTTTCCTCTCAAATCTGATTGAATCAAAAGGATATTTAGATGTTCTAGAAGCAACTTCTATTTTAGTAAATGAGTATGGATATAACATTAAAACTGATTTTTGTGGAGAATTTATTCAATATGGTGATGCCCAAAGATTTGCAACATTATCTGAAACAAAACATTTTTTTTATGAGTTTATAGCCAAAAATAATTTAGAAAATCACGTTCATTATCATGGAATTATTGAAGTAGAAAAGAAAAAGAAATTACTAAAAGAAGCTCATTTTTTTATCTTACCAACAAACTATATCAACGAAGGACAACCTATTTCAATTATTGAAGCAATGGCATATAGTTGTGTGGTTCTGACAACCGATTATCGGGGAATTTCAGATATGATAACTGCTTATAATTCAGGAATTTATGTAAAATTTAATAATTCCAAAGAAATAGCTTTTGAAATTCATAATTTGATTCAACATCCTATCAAATATCAAAGGATTTCGTACAATGCTCATCAAAATTACTTGGAAAATTTTACGAAAGAAATACATTTAAAGACTCTTACAAATGAAATTAAAAGTTATAGTTTTGAACCCACAAATGCCATAGAGTTTCATTCAGATAGTGCGGTAGAATTTGATGGAAAATACGTAAAATCTTTACAATTTCAACAACGTTTTAAAGTTTGGACTATACTTTTTAAGAAATATATCAAACCCGAAATGAAAGTTTTAGATGCAGGTTGTGGTTCGGGTATTTTCAGTATTTATTTAGCCCTTAAAAAATGTATTGTTGTAGGTATTGATGGCTCGGAAAAAATGATTGAACTTTGTAATCATTATCAACGAATAAACGATTTAAAAATCTCATTTATTCAAGCTATTTTACCTTTTGAAAATATACATAATTTTGCTAAACAAGATGTTGTTTTGTGTTCGAGTGTTTTAGAATATGTTGCTGATTATGAGATCGTTATTCAACAATTTAGAGAATTATTAAACCCTAAAGGAATCCTTATAATTTCTATGCCCAATAAAGATAGTTGGTATAGAAAGATTGAAAAGTATATTTTTAATCTCACAGGAAAACCGCCTTATTATCAGTATATCCAACATATTTTAACTGAAAATGACTTTTCAAAACGATTAAAATATTACGGTTTTGAATTACAAGAACTTACTTATTACCCTCATACTACTATTTTTTCAAGGCTTTCTAAAATGGTTGGTTTAAATGAAAAAAATACCAATACCATGTTTGTTGGAGTCTATAAATTACGATAAATTAATATGATAAAAATCTTAAATATAGTGGGTGCTAGACCCAACTTTATGAAGGTCGCTCCGCTTCATCGTGCTTTTGAGAATCATCCAGAAATTGATTCTAAAATTGTTCATACTGGGCAACATTTTGATGCTAAAATGAGCGATGTTTTTTTTGAACAGCTTCAAATGCCAAAACCGCATTACTTTTTAGGTATTGGTGGAGGTTCACATACCGAAGTTACGGCAAATACAATGCTCGCTTTTGAAAAGGTTATGTTGGCAGAACAGCCTGATTTAGTATTAGTGGTGGGAGATGTGAATGCTACGCTCGCTTGTGCATTAGTCGCTATTAAATTGCATATTCCCGTTGCCCATGTAGAGGCGGGCTTGCGGAGTGGCGACCGTTCTATGCCCGAAGAATTAAATAGAATTTTAACGGATAGCGTTTCTGATTACCTTTTTATTACTGAACAATCAGGCGTTGATAATCTAAAAAGAGAGGGCGTATCCGATGAAAAAGTATTTTTTGTGGGAAATGTTATGATTGATTCTTTAGTCCATTATCTTGAAAAAGCTCGACAAACTACTATTTTAGAGGACTTAGGTTTAGCAAAGAATGAATTTGTAGTAATGACCATGCATCGCCCTGCTAACGTAGATACGGAACAAGGACTAAAAGCAATTTTATTAATCATCGAGGATACGGCAAAATATAAAAAAGTTGTTTTGCCCATTCATCCAAGAACGGCTAATAATTTAAAGAAATTTGGACTTTATGAACAACTAAGTTCTATTAAAAACCTTATTCTGACTGAACCGCAAGGTTATCTAGAGTTTTTACAGTTGATGCAAAATGCTTCAGTGATTATTACTGATTCGGGTGGAATTCAAGAAGAAACTACATTTTTAAAAGTGCCTTGTTTGACTTTTAGAGATTCTACTGAACGACCTATAACGGTAGAAATTGGTACAAATCAACTTTTAGCTGATTTAAATCCACAAACAGTTCATGAAAAATTAGTCGAAATTTTGGAAGGGAAGACTAAACAGGGACAAATTCCCCCACTTTGGGATGGAAAAACAGCGGAAAGAATTGCGGATATTTTGGTGGAAAAATTAGTAATTAAATGAAACAACTAATTCAACACCTAAGAACTGGCGAAACGATTTTAGAAGAAATACCCGTTCCGCAAGTACGAAAAGGCTGTGTTTTGATTAAAACGTCTCGTAGTTTAGTATCGTTGGGAACTGAAAAAATGCTTGTAGAATTCAGCAAAGCTAATTTTATGGATAAAGCCCGACAGCAACCCGAAAAAGTTAAACAGGTTTTTGATAAAATTAAAACCGATGGATTGAAACCTACAATAAAAGCTGTTTTTAGAAAATTATCTGAGCCAATTCCCTTGGGATATTGTAACGTTGGCGAAGTCGTAGCGGTAGGAGAGGGAATGAATGAATTTAAAATTGGTGACCGTGTTGTATCAAATGGATATCATGCCGAAGTGGTTTGTGTACCTAAAAATTTGGTTGCCCGAATTCCCAATAATGTTTCTGATGATGAAGCCGCTTTTACCGTGGTTGGAGCCATTGCTTTGCAAGGAATCCGTTTAGCCAACCCAACTTTGGGTGAAACCGTTGCCGTAATTGGACTTGGACTCATTGGACAATTAACCGCAAAATTATTGCAAGCTAATGGGTGTGAAGTAGTTGCGTTTGATTTTGACCAATCGAAAGTTGATTTGGCTAATATTAATGGAATAAAGGCACTTAAGGTTTCTGAAGATATTGATTCAGTAAAAATTGCCCAAGAAATTACCCAAAATATTGGCGTTGATGCAGTTATTATTACGGCTTCAAATAAATCAGACGAAATAATTTCACAGGCCACAAAAATGTCTCGTAAACGTGGACGGATTGTATTAGTTGGCGTGGTTGGACTAAATATAAACCGTGCTGATTTTTACGAAAAAGAATTGACTTTTCAAGTTTCATGCTCGTATGGGGCAGGGCGTTACGACGATAATTACGAACAAAATGGACAAGATTATCCTATGGGTTTTGTGCGTTGGACATTGAATCGAAATTTTGAGACGGTGTTGAAATTTATTTCAACTGGTCGGCTTAAAGTTCAAGAATTAATTACAGAAGTTATTGATTTTCAAGATTGTAAACAAGTTTATGATACTATTGAAAAGTCAACATCAATTGCCACTATTTTGAAATATCGTACAGATATTGACGTAACACAAACAAAAATTACGCTCAGAAATCATTCTTTTAAAAATACAAATGCCGTTTTAGGAATCATTGGTTCAGGCAATTTTACTAAAGCAAGTGTCCTTCCAATTTTATCCAAACTAAAAGCTAATATCAAATATTTATCGTCATCTTCAGGCTTATCGGGAACGTTCTTAGCTAAAAAATTTGACGTTCAATACTCCACGACAAATAATGATGATATTCTAAATGATTCGGAAGTCGATGCTATTATCATTACGACTCGGCATGACACTCATGCTCGTCTGTGTATAGCGGCATTACAGGCAGGAAAGCACGTTTTTGTAGAAAAACCTTTGGCCCTTTCTCACAAAGAAATTAATGAAATTATTGAAGCTTACAACCAATCTGGCAAGACTTTAACGGTAGGATTTAACCGTAGATTTTCGCCTTTTGTTCAAGATATTAAGCAAAAATTGGGAGCGTTAAATTTTCCAATAAATGTAATTGCAACCGTAAATGCAGGTGAAATTTCAGCAAATCATTGGACGCAAGATATGAACATTGGAGGAGGAAGAATTATCGGGGAAGCCTGTCATTTTATTGATTTAATTTCTTTTCTGTCGGGCAGTTTAGTAGAATCTGTGGTAATGAACTCAATGGGTAAAAATCCCACTGAAAATACTGATAATGTCACTATTTTACTAAAATATCAAAACGGTTCAACGGGGATTATCAACTATTTTTCCAATGGAAATAGAGGTTATTCCAAAGAAAGGATTGAAATACATTCAAAAGGGAAAACAATGGTGATTGATAATTTTCGAAAATCAGAATACTACGGTTTAAAATCATCTGGAATATCTCGAAGCCAAGACAAAGGACATCATGAACAATTCAAATTATTTTTGGAAAGATTAAAAGAAGGGGAGGAAGCCATCATTCCTTTTGAAGAAATTATTAATACTTCGAGGGTAAGCATTTGTGCAATAGAATCTTTAAAATTGGGGGCTTGGGTAAGGATTCCTGTCTAATTATAATTAAAAATAGCACATGGATTAAACACGGATTTTAATAATTTATCAGTGTCTAATCCTTTAGAGTGGTGTGCTATTAAAAGTGACTATCTCAGTTCCGCTATTGGAGCAAAATCCATATCCGTAAAATCCAGATTTTCCCCTGCCATTGCCCAAATAAACGAATAATTGGTTGTGCCAGCCCCTGAATGAATCGACCATGGCGGTGATAAAACCGCTTGATGATTCGCCACCACCAAATGGCGAGTCTCCTGTGGTTGTCCCATAAAATGAAAAACTCGGTGGTCAGCGTTGAGGTCAAAATATAAATAGGCTTCCATCCTGCGGTCATGTACGTGGGCGGGCATTGTATTCCAAATACTTCCAGATTTCAATACAGTTAATCCCATTACAACTTGACAACTCTGAATGCCATCACGGTGAATGTACTTATAAATCGTTCGTTCATTAGCAGTCTCTTGGCTTCCTAACGATACGGGCGAAGCTTCTTCTTTGCTCATTTTACGGGTAGGATACATTTGATGAGCAGGAGCCGATAACAAGAAAAATTGAGCAGGATTATCAATATTATTACTTGTGAAAACGACTGATTGTGAACCTTTTCCAATATAAAGAGCATCTAATTTAGATAAAGAAAATGTCTTACCATCTACCGAAATTTCACCATCTCCACCCACATTGATAATTCCAATTTCACGACGTTCTAAAAAATAACCAGATTTTAAACTATCGTATGTTGGTAAAACAATCGCTGTATTAATTGGCATTGCACCGCCTAAAACCACACGGTCATAATGGGTGTAATACATTTTGACTTCATTATTTTGGAAGATAGATTCAATCAGAAAATTCTCTCTTAATTGTTCAGTATTAAAGCTTTGTGCTTCTCGCTGACTGATAGCTTGATAAATTTGCATGGATAATTGAGGAGTATTTTACAGCGTTTTATAAATGTTTTATTTAGCAAAGAGTAAAATTTAAGGTTTTTATACTGATAGAAAACAAAAATGCCTAATTTTCAAGGTATTATGCTTGAAAATTAGGCATTCTATAGATTAGCTGATTTCTATTCTTGGGTTATTTCTTACCGAAGCTAAAAGATACATACGCTTGAATCCCTGTATTACGCATCTGAAAGTAATCAGACAAATTTTTATTATTACCGAATGAAAAGTCTTTATTTATATTGGTCATACCTAAGTAATAACGTCCGCCAAGCGATATATTATCCGAAACTTTGTATTCAGCCCCAGCTACCGCTCCAGCATCAATATTATGAAAAAGTCCTTTATAAGTAATTGAAAATAAGTCATTCACAACACCTATACGAGAATTAATCATGTAACTCACTTGTGGACCAACTTGCAACGCTAAACCATCCGTTACTGGAAAAGTTATTAATAAAGGCATAGACAAATAGTGAATTCCCACATTACCTATACTCGCAACTTTAAAACCTTGCATCGAGTATAAAAGCTCTGGTTGGAAACCAATTTTATCGGTTATTTTCAAATCTTTGATAGCAATACCTGCATGAAAGGTTTCTTTTGGCGTGAAAATATTAGCTGGTTCAGGCGATACAAGTACGTCTGAATGGGTATATCCTGCTTTGAAAGCAACACTTTGAGCGTTTACATTTACGAAAGCAATAACTGAAAGGGCGATGACTGCAATTAACTTTTTCATGATTTTTATTTGTTATAATTCGGTTTATATATTCAAATCTGAACTTATAACGCAGAAAGGCTTCGGAGGTAAGTTAATGAAACGTTAATGCTTGTTAAGTAAATGTTAAGGGTAAAACATAAAGGAAAATGTCCCTATTTTAAACAATAAATTTGTTTAAAATAGGGACATTAAGTAACTGAAAATCAATTAATTAATCTTTTTTAAGAGAATGATTCTTTTTATCTAAATTCATTTGATAAAAATACGAA
Source organism: Arcicella sp. (assembly GCA_025356745.1). Taxonomy (GTDB): domain Bacteria; phylum Bacteroidota; class Bacteroidia; order Cytophagales; family Spirosomataceae; genus Arcicella. Next base: position 4,663 of record JANXRS010000104.1, on the reverse strand, counting down.
GCTAGAAGCCCTAAACCGCCAAAAATAAATATCATAGAAAAATGTGCAGTTTCTCCATCCAAATTTGTTAAACTTTCTAATAAAGACCCCATCAATAATCCAATCCCAAAACCTACCAATATAAACCCCCACCGAAGTGAATGACTTGGATTAACCTCTCGAAAACCTGATAATTTTTGTGGTGGAGTAATTCCTTTGGCAATCATTGCCATTTTTTCATCGTTATCATATTTCCTTAGAAAAACAATCATTGTAAAAACTCCGATTGTCCCAATTATTGGGATTAAAAGTGCAATAATAGGTATTAATGTTTTGTCCATCATTTTCATAAATGTTTTATAATTGTGAATTAATTGGTTTCTGGGAATATGATGTAACTTGTTATTAAAAGGTTACAGGTATTTGAAAAAAATCCTTGTAACCTTTTTAAATAAACCCGCATCTAAACAATTGTGAAGATTAAAGAAACAGATAATTCCATCATTGAGCGTATTTTGTCTGGCGATAAGTCGGGGTATAGAGACCTTGCCAATCGCCATAAAGACTATGCGTTTACGGTGGCGTATAAAATTGCTGGAACACGAGAAGATGCCGAAGAAATTGCTCAAGATGCTTTTATTCAGGCCTTTCAAGCTTTACTGACGTTTAATCAAGAAGCAAAATTTACAACTTGGTTTTATAGAATTGTCTTCAATTCAGCTTTGATGTTTAAACGGAAAAATCGTATTCAAGTTGAAGACATTGAATTTTCACAATCAGCACAATATATAGCAGCCGACACCGATAAAGACCTTAAAATTAGCGAACAACGTCAATATATTCAAAAGGCATTTAATCATTTATCGCCCGATGATGTTACGATGATAACCCTATTTTATTTGAAAGAACAATCATTAGAAGAAATTGCTCAAGTGGTAGGAATTTCTGCCGAAACCGTTAAAGTAAAACTTTGTCGAGCCAGAAAAAGATTAGCGGAAACAATGAATAAAATGTTAGGCAAAGAAGTGAAAACATTAATCGGAGAAAATTAATGGCTCTATGAAAATGAAAGACGAAGATATTTTTGATATTCTTGACGGTATTGCTTCCGAAGAAACAATGCGTCAACACAATAAAATGCTCACGAAAAGTGCTAACTATCAAACACTTTTTTCTGAGTATGCTTATACGCATGCCCTACTCATGGATACGAGTAAGGAAAGAACGGCTTTTAATTTTACTGATAAATTAATTGATTATTGGGAAGTATCGCAAGAAGTTGTGGTGGTTGGAAAGTCGAGTAAATTACCAATTTATTTCTTGATTGGAATGTTGATTGTTGTGATTTTAATAATAATTGCAGTTTTGCCGATGATTAACCAATCAACGATTCAACTAGATTTGAGCGAGCCTTTAAGAATTTTGCAGAATAAATTATTCACTCGTTTCTTTTTGATAATCAACGTATTAGTGGCTTTATTTTTTATTGATAAACGAATTTTAAAGCCTTATTTTGAGCGTAGAATTAAAGTGTAAGGTAAAGAAGACATCCTTGTAATATGTCTTCCTATTGCCCTAATTTAAACCAATAATCCACCCTCTTCCACCTCAATAAATTCACTTTTAGCATTCTCACAAATCGGACAGCAATAAGTTGAAGATAAGTCAACAAATGCTACACCGACAGGAATTTCATTGACTGAATCACCAAAACGTTCATCGTAAATGGTAAAACAAGTTTTACATTGATGAATTTTAATGGGTTGTAAATCAATGAGTTTGCGGTCTTTTTTCTTCACTACTGAAAGTTCTTGTTTAGTATTTTGAGCGTAAAAACGTTTTGTTAGTCGCTGTAAAATCTCTGGAACGTGAGCCTTATTGATACCTCTTTCAAAAATAACTAATTCACGAGTATTTGGGTTAAAATCGGAGGTATGGTAAATATCAAAAACCTTAGAAATTCCTCCAAAAATAGACCTTTTTTTAATAACTACTGACCCAAAAACTTCCGATTTTGAGCGAGTCTGAACCGCAAAACTTAATCCGAAAGTACGAACATCTTCATTGTCAAATTCACGAATAATTGATTTTTTCAAAGCCAAACCTTCCAGTGATAAATCTTCTACTTGCCAATTCAATTCATTGGCTGCATGACGAACATTAATTGTATATTTACCCAAAAGTTTATCCCACAGAATACGATGTTTATTTTCTATTCCTTTAATAATCAATGATTTCCAAGGCGTTGAACAAATCTGTCCAATTTTAGTGTCTAAACATAATTCGCAAATTTCATTTAAAAAATCAACTGAAAAAGTTTCATTTCTACGATAAATTCCAAGCCAAGTTTTATCGCCGTAGCGGTTGAACCCTTCATAATAAGGCAAAGAAAATTTAGGTAATTTTAAATCTTCTAATATCACTTGAGAGATAATTTCTCCTTTTGCAATTACCCTTTCGTAAATTTCATTTTCCTCCATTTCGGGATTTCCCCAAATCACTTCTTCAATGCGTTTACAAATTTTAGGGATTTCTAAGGTATAAATTAAAATGGGAAAACGGAAAACTTGATTAGATTGTTTTTGACGTATATATAGGTACCAAAAATTTTGAGTATTGGAGGCAATAAAATTTAGATTACCCGTAAAGAATGGCGTAAAAGATTGTTGAAAATCGGAGATATTAACCTTTAATTTGGGCTGATAATCAAATCCATCAAAAATATCATTGTAGATTCCTTCAGAAATCCATTGCCCAGTTGGAAATACTTCTTCGGCACAATATGAAGTAATAATGTTAGGATAATTATCGCAATTAATTTCAAAGTTAATCTTAGATTCGTGCAATTTTTTCTTTAATTCGACAATGCCACTTCCTCTCACAGTTTCAGCCTTAACATACATCAATAATTGCTGTCTTGCTCCAAAACTTACCTCTCGTACTCCTGCATTACGAGCCGCAGTTAGTATAAATTGCAATGTTCCTGCCGAGACTATGCCTCCCATCAAATTTATCTTTAATAATGAATAGTCTTTCACCTTCTTTAAAGTTTATAGTTTAATATTATGCTTATATAAATTAGTGGTCTTTCTTAGTAATAATTACTTAATATACTGAAAATCAATAGGATAGATTATGAATTTATTCATATAACAATTCTAATAATTAATATGAATCAGAATTGTGGAATGGTATTATTTCCAGAAATATGATTTTTTTTAGAAGAACTTTCTTGAAAAAGTTAAAATTTATGTTCTTTTTGATTGTATTCTAAAATCAATCTACTAAGTTTACATCGTCAATCGATTGATAAATCAAGTTTCTAAGCGTTTGAAATGAATTTATAAATAAGGTTTCGTAGTCCTCGTAAATTCATCTTTTAAGATAAAATAGTTTTAGCGAAGTAACGTTCAAGTTAAAAATATAATCGTCTTTTAGAAAATAAATTCTTAGAAATATACAATTTTGTTTAACAATTGAATCTATCTTGTTTGAGCGTTAGTGGATAGAAATATCGTTGAATTATGGATTCTTCTTTCTAAAATTTTACTCAAACTTTTATAAAACATAACAAATTAAAATCATGAACAAAAACACTGTTAAGGCATTTATCGTAGCGATAGCTATGGTTTGCACATCGAATTTAAATTCATTTGCTAACAATACAAATGACGGAGCATCTGCTCCTGTGAAGACTAAAATTGCTCAAGTAAATAAAACGTTGAGTTTTAATGTTTGGGTTGAGAACACTGGTAAAAAAGTAATGGTTGTCGTATTGGATGCTGACAAAAATGAAATTTACCGTGAATACATGGGTTCAAAGTCAGAAAAATTTGCAAAAACTTTTGATTTTTCAAATTTGAGTGATGGAACATATACATTGGAAGTTGTTAGTTCAAACGTTAATGTAATTGATTCAAAGACTTTTGAAATCAAAACAAACCAAATCATTAACCGTGATATTATCGTAGCCATTCGTTAGTAGTATGCTGATAAATAAACATTGGAGCGTTACACAAACGAATTTAACCTCAGAATCAAAATTTTAGGGAAGTTTATCGAAAGAGGACTTCCCTTTTTTAGTGTTATTTTATGCTTCTACTAACGCTTCCTTCAAAGCATTTTCTAAGATACCCCGTACTTCTGGGCGACAACTTCCACAACCCATTCCCGCACCCGTCTTTGAACATAAGGTAGTAAAATCTTTGCAACCATTTGATATACAAGTTTTTAAGTTTCCTTCTCCTACATTATTGCACGAACAAATCAATTTTCCCATCACAGGGTCGGCCTTTTTACCACTTCTCAATAACTCTAAACGTTTATCGGATAATTCAATGCCTTTAGCTATTAAATCTTTAAATTCTAAGAACTCAGATTTATCACCAATTAAGATAGCTCCTACTAATTTATCATTGTGAATAATACATTTTTTGTAATATCTTTTAGCTTTATCAATAAACGTAATTTCCTCATAATCAAGCGATTTCGGCGTTTCAATCATTCCCATTGAGCATAATTGAACTCCTTGAATTTTCATAATATTCACTGAAAGCGAGCCTTGATAATAACTCGCCCAATCGCCCGCAATGTATTTTGCAATGGTATCGGCTTGTTGTTCGGCGGCAGCAGTAATTCCCCACATTTCGCCACGCCACTGGGCAATTTCCCCCGCTGCAAAAAT
>JANXRS010000197.1 GCA_025356745.1 Arcicella sp. | reverse complement strand
TATCGTTTGCACGTGGATACGCTGATAGAAGTAAAATCGTTGGCGGTTTTGCATGAGGTGATGCGGGGGTGATATTTTATTGGTTTCTTAAATCCCCTATATCTTCCGCTTCAACTCAAAATGTTTACCCAAATATAAACGCCTAACTTGTTCATCATCAGCGAGTTCTTGCGGTGTTCCTGCTTTTAGGATTTTTCCTTCAAAAAGTAAATAGGCACGGTCGGTGATGGAAAGTGTTTCGTCAACATTGTGGTCGGTAATCAAGATTCCGATGTTGCGATATTTGAGTTTTGCTACGATACCTTGAATTTCTTCAACCGCAATTGGGTCAACACCCGCAAAGGGTTCATCCAATAAAATAAACTTCGGATCAACCGCTAAAGCACGGGCAATTTCAGTACGACGGCGTTCTCCTCCCGATAAAACTTGTCCTAAATTTTTACGGACGTGTGTTAATGAAAATTCTTCCAACAATGACTCAGTTTTTTCTTTCTGCTCTTTCTTCGAGAGTTTAGTCATTTCTAAAACTGCCAAAATATTTTCTTCTACTGATAAAGCTCTAAAAATAGAAGCTTCTTGAGCTAAATATCCGATGCCAAGCCTGGCACGTTTGTACATGGGCAAGTCGGTTACGTCCAAATCATCCAGATATACTTTTCCCGAATTTGGTTTTACTAAGCCTGTAGCCATGTAAAAAGAAGTAGTTTTTCCAGCACCATTTGGTCCTAAAAGTCCCACAATTTCGCCCTGTGCTACTTGATAACTTACATTATCATTAACGATGCGTTGCCCGTATTTTTTGATTAGATTTTCTGTCCTAAGTATCATTTTCTAAATCTTTATATCCTTCAACATCAACTGAAAACTCTTTTTCCCTTGCCACTCATTAATTTCAATGGTATAACAAATCGAAAAAGGTTTTCCTTTGGATAATTCTTCGTAAAAATCTTGTACCATGCCAAAACCTACGCAGGTAAATGCGGGGGAATCTTCTTGAAACACGTTGATTTTCAGGTGTTTCTCCTTCATTTTAATTGGAATTCCGTGCAATTTCACGTTTTCAGAAACAAAAACTGGCGTCATATTGTGAGGTCCAAAGGGTGACATTTGGGTCATGATACGGTGAAATTTATCGGTTATTTGAGCCAAAGGTAAATTCATATCCACCGAAATCATGGGTGATAGTTGTTCAGGTAAAATTTTACGAGAAACAACTTCTTCAAATTTACGTTTAAAATTCTCTATCTCGCTGATTTCTAAGGTTAAACCCGCTGCAAAAGTATGGCCACCGAACTGAATCAGGTGTTCTTTGCATTCTTCGATGGCTTCGTAAACGTCAAATCCAGGCACAGAACGAGCCGAACCCGCAGCGTGTCCCTGCGATTCGGTAAGAATTATCGTTGGTCGATGATATTTCTCAATGCAGCGACTCGCCACGATTCCGATTACTCCCTTGTTCCAATCATTCTTGAAAAGTACGGTACTTTTGGCATTTTTTAGGCTTTCATCGCCTTCAATCATTGCCAAAACTTCTTCGGTGATGGTACTGTCAAAGCCTTTACGGTCGGTGTTATGTTTGGTAATTATCTTGGCAAAATCAAATGCAGCCTCCTCATTATCAGACAACAATAAATTAACGGCATCGTAAGCGTGTTTGATTCTACCCGCCGCATTAATACGGGGTCCAAGTCCAAAAACTACTTTGGTAATGTCCATTTTCTCCTCCAAACCTGCCGAAGTCATCAGGGCTTTTAACCCTATTCTGGGCTTAGTATTCAATTGTTGTAATCCAAAATACGCCATTGTGCGGTTTTCACCCACGATGGGAACGATGTCACAGGAAATGGACGTAACCACCAAATCGAGATAAGGTAAAAGAAGTCCTTCAGAAATTCCTTGATTGGTACAAAAGGCTTGTAATAATTTAAACCCAACGCCACAACCCGTCAATTCATCGAAAGGATAAGTACAATCAGAACGTTTTGGGTCAAGCACGGCAACAGCATTGGGGAGGTCATTTTCATCGGGGCGGTGATGGTCGCAAATGATAAAATCAACATTATGAGCCTTAGCCCAAGCCACTTTATCTTTCGATTTTATCCCACAATCCAAACATACAATCAGCCCAAAACCATTCTCGGCGGCATATTCAATGCCCTTTTGTGAAACTCCATAACCTTCAGTGTATCGGTCGGGAATATAAAACTCTAAAGGACAATCTTCTCTATTTTGGAAGATAACTGTCTTTAGAAATCCATAAAACGTTGCGACAGAGGTCGTTCCATCGACATCATAATCACCATAAACCAAAATTTTCTCACCTTTAAAAATGGCTTCTTCCAAACGAGCCACGGCTTTATCCATATCTTTCATCAAGAATGGGTCGTGCAATTGAGAAAGTGCGGGACGAAAAAAGTCTTTGGCTTCGTCGAAACTGGTAATTTGACGTTGAGCCAAAAGCGTAGCAATTTCAGTCGAAATATTCAATTTTTCGACCAATAAATCAATTTGTTCTTGGGGTGGAATGGGTTTATAAATCCAACGTTTTTCTGTCATAGAACAAAGTTAAAACCTTGATGCGTAGGATTGATATGTTTGTGGGGAAATTAAGAAGATTTAAAGGAATTCTTAAAAACTCATCCGTAGCCCTAAGCCCAAACCATCCTGACTCGGTCTTACCTCAAAGGCAGTTTTGGGTTTAGAAATGAGTTCATTATAGCGTTTATTTGCTTTGTGGAGGTGAGCATAACTGAAGATTCTTAATAATGCTGATGCAAGTGTAATCCCTCCGCCTATTAGCATTAATTTTTGCCCATCTTTAACGTATGAATTAGCATTATGAACTAATCCTAATCCGAGGGTAAAAAGTGGCGTGATACTTTTTAAAACTCCCGTAGTAAATATAATAGCCCCAATACAATAACTGGCAAAAAAGAGTAGTCTTGTATTTCTATGTATATGATAATCAGATAAAACTTTATTATCGCCTAATTTCTCATAATACTGTTTGAATGGTTTATTAGAAAAATATTTTTCATTTCCTATGAAATAATTATTGCAACTTGCTCCCATTTGCCAAGCTCCAGTATATATTCCAAGAATTAATAATGGAGTATTCTTTTCAATTTTGATAATTGGAAGCGAATCTAAATGACTGGAAATTCTCAAAGAATCTTGTGCTTGAATTTTAAAAATGTAGATGAAGATAAGAAAGAATAGTAGTAGGACATTTTTCATATAAAGTATCGTTTAATATTCTTTACAAATATAATATAAATCTGCTTCTTTCAAACTTTAGGAAGTTAGCATATTGATTTAACTGATTTACGTACGAATCAAAGCTACCATGAGAAATGTAATGTACTTGTGTTTGCACGCCTGAGTTGATTAATTCCGAAATGGATTTCATTTTTTGCCCAATTCCGTTTGTAGATGAGGGACTTTTGATTAAATCCCACTTTGGATTTAATCAAAAGTCAATGTCATGTTGCGAAGCATTTTATTTTCAAAACATACCTTTGATGAGCAGAGTAAAGGAAAATTTAATATTTACTAAAAAAAATTCCATCGAATCCCCAAAAAACCACGTATGCCTTGCATTGGAGCATAATTTGAATCGGTGTTAAAATAATATCCACGGGGTAAAGTCCCAAGAGCTAAATCCTTTATTTGCTCTGACGTGAGGTCTCTTGCTTGATAAATAATCTTTTGTTCGGGGAAGAAATTAAATAAATTTTTTGCCCCCGCATATACCTGTAATCCGTTGTTGAAACGTCTTGAAATTTGAAGATTTGTAATGTTGAAAATGGGAGATTGTGCCGAGCGAATATCATGGGTAATCAAAGGTAAATCCATGGAACCGTACACATTTCCTGTTAAATCCAACATGATTTGTGATTTAGAATGAGTATAAGAAATGGCGTAATTAGTCGTAAAAATAGGCGTTTTCTTCTGACGAATTTTGAGGTCATTTTCGATTCTATAAATATCAGTATAAGTTCCTCCTATCATCAATTTTAAACCGTTTGTAAAGTTTAAATCAAGGTTTAAACTTGCTCCTTTCAATTCGCCGTAACCTTTCAAATTATCAAAAATCACTTTGCTGGGGTCAGTATCGTAATTTGCTACTACTTTATTGGTAAAATAAGTGTAAAAAATACTACCATCAATGGCAATAAAACCGTTGTTGTGTGTAATTGTTTTTTGATAATTAAGGTTGGTATTCCAAGATTTTTCGGGGTTAAGATTAGAACGAATTTCAATTTTTCTCGAACCCGAATAAACCGTTTCATCTTCCGAAAACAAATTAACAACTCGATATCCTGTACCAAAACTCAAGCGAAAAATATCTGTTTTTTCAGAACTGTATTTCCAATTGATTCTCGGTGAAAAGATTCCTCCATGAATTGAATTATAATCATAGCGTAGTCCTAATAAAACGGTATTTCGTTTATTCAACTTTATTTCGTCTTGAAAAAATATACCAGGTAAAAACGTTTTACTGGGTTTATTAATCGTTGAGTCAATTTCATCTTGGGTTAAGGTATTGTTATCGTCGTAAAAAGTATAACGCAAAGCCATCCCAAACAAAGCATCATGATTTACACTTAACTTCTTATCCCAAAGTAATTGAGCAAAACCAATCTCTTGTTTTGCAACGTAAGGCTGATTGCCATAAAATGAATTTTGGTCGTGATTATTGTAAGAAAATTGAACATTTATGTGTTGATTATTAATCGGTAATTGATAGTTTCCAATCATCTCCCAACGTTTTGTTAGAATACTTTCACCATAAATTTTATTACCTCCACGGTCCTTCTTTTGCCAGTTTAGTTGTCCTCCAAAACGGTCTTCGTATACGTACCTACCCGCCAAAGTGAATGTTCGATTTTGTTTTCTTTCAAAAGACCACTTATTGAAAACCGAGATTCGATTTTGTAAAGTAACATCAGTGAATCCATCATCATTTTTATCAATTCTGTTTTGAAAATTGAAATAATTAGCACTTAGCATGGTGTTTGCCGTTCCTATTTTTGCTTTTACCGCTCCGTCAAAAGTATATTCTCCATAAGAAGTTGAGTTTAAGTCTAAGGAAATTAAGGGAGCTTTTAGGGGATTTTTTGTAATAACATTAATCAATCCGCCCACTGCTTCCGAGCCATAAAGCGTTGAAGCTGGACCTTTCACTACTTCAATTCGTTCAACCATTGAGTTGGGAATCCCCGAAAGTCCATAAACCGTTGAAAGTGCCGAAACAATGGGCATTCCATCAATTGTAATCATGGTGTAGGCTCCTTCCATCCCATTGATATGAATATCGCCTGTATTACAAACACTGCAATTTAATTGAGGACGTACCCCGTTTACCATCGTCATTGCTTCAAAAAGGCTCGGCGTTGGGTTTTTCTTGAAAAAAGTAGGGGTATAAATCTCAATTGGAGTAGAAGACAAATTTATCATCGTCTCTTTCATAGTTCCTGTTACCACTACTTCATTAAGGGCCGTTTGGTCAGGTTCAATTTCAAAGCTAACCGTCGTTATCTTGTCTTTATGAATTTGTACGGAACGTTGAGTAGTCTTGAAACCAACGCCTGAAATTTGAACAATTTGTTTTCCGATGGGGATATTTTTTAGAAAGAATACGCCTTCATTATCGGCTTGTGTACCTATATTTTGAAGGGTAAATACGGTAATATTTACAAATTCAGCGGACTTTCCATTGCTGATTATCTTACCTTTTAGGCCTTGTGAAATAACAGGTAATGTAATAAAAATCAATAAATTGACACAATATATGATTCGAAGGTATTTACTTATTTTCATTAGCCTTGATTTTAATTTTTATCAAACTCAAATAAATTTTAGGGTAATCTAAAATTTAAACAAATATATTTGTAAAATGTTTAAAATCAAAGATTTCTTTAAATGATTTTGTTAATTCAAGAAGATTTTGATACACAGGTTGAGGAAATAGTAAGGTAAAAGGAAAAGTTGTAGAAAGAGAATCTTCTGATAATAATCCTTACGTCCACAATCCTCGAAGTCAGTTTATGAATTAGGCTTTAATGTCCACGGCACAGTGGGATTATCCTGCAAATACTAATAGTATACATGGAGTGGTAGTTGGAAATAGGTTCTGGGCGTTGGGCGGTTTGGGCGGAGTTCTTTAGTTCCGATAGTTGTAGATGGTTCAGAATTAAATGAGCAATGGAATGGAAATAATTCGAATACCTTTGAAATGGAAAATCTACTACATTTTTTGGTAAATAAGGTAAACTGAGAGCCTTAGTATTTCATACAACGACTTGTATGAGTTTAGGATTCAGACCTTTGAGAGTGATTCTTTACTCAGTCAGCGGTTTTGTATTTTTAAGGACGTAGTTCTATCTTTGGATTTTAAAATTTGTAAATAATAATTTGATAATCAAGTTCTTAATGAATTTTTTAAGCGTTAAAGTCGTTCAACAAGAATTTTATCAATTCGTTGCCCATCCTTATCAATAATTTCCAACACTAAATCACTGATAATTAATTTATCGCCAACATTAGGAAGCGTTGAAAATTGATGAATAAAAAGTCCTGCAACCGTTACGAAATCATCTTGATAATTATCTTCCAAATCAATTTCAAAAAACTTAATAAACTCAATAATAGAATATTGCCCATCCACAAGCCAAGAGTTTTCATTTCTTTGAATAATTTGATATTCATCTTGGTTTGATTCAGTAACATCACCAATCAAAGCATCCAATACGTCATCCATCGTAACAATTCCCTGTGTAATTCCGTACTCGTCGACCACAATACCACAATGAATTTTCTCATTTTTGAAAGTTTCTAACAATTTATAGGCAGACATTCCTTGATTTATAAAAAGAGGTTTTTTGACATAATTCATAATCTGAAAATTTTCTTCAATCGAAGGTGTGAATAAGTCTTTCAGCAAAATAATACCTAAAATTTCGTCAATTTTATTATCCTTACAAACAGGATACGCAGAGTGTTTTTCACTGTTAATCTTCAACCTAATCATTTCTAAATTATCACCTTCGCTAAAAAAGACAATACTACTTCGATGCGTCACTAATGAATTTACCTTGCGGTCGCCAAGTTCAAAAACTCTTTCTACAATTCCCTGTTCAATTTCTTGAATCTCGCCCCCATCGGCACTTTCTTTGATGATTGACTTTATTTCTTCTTCCGACACCTTGCTATCCAAAGAATGTTTTATGCCAAAAATATTGAGGATAATATCATTTGTAAAAGTGAGTAACCAAACAAAAGGAGAAGTCAGAAGTGATAAAATTTTCATCGGTCGAGCCAATGCCATAGCAATTGGTTCTGGAAAAGTAAGGCCTAATCTTTTAGGTAGAAGTTCGCCTAGTACAATTGTCAAAAAAGTAATAAAAATCAAGATTACCCCAACGGCAAGTTCTTCTGCATAAGGTATTAAAACGGTAAATCTTATAAAGAATTTCGTAGTATTTTGCGTTAATTTTTCTCCACTATAAATACCTAATAAAATGCCAATCAATGTAATGCCAATCTGAACAGTTGAAAGAAATTTGGTTGGATTATCCGCAAGTTCTAAGGCTGTTTTTGCTCCAATTTTACCTTTTTTCTTAGCAGCCTCCAGTTTAAATTTTCGGGAAGAAATCAACGACATTTCAGCCATTGAGAAAACACCATTTAGTAAGATGAGTCCTATAATGATAAATATTTCCATTATGTTTTAAAATTCGTTCTAATAGCTAAAACTCAAAATTTTAATGGTATAAATATAGCTATTCAAGTGGGTATAAAATAAAAAAGGTAGCGTTAGGATATTATTCCGACACTGCCTTTTTTATAAAAAACTAAAGTACATTTAATAAAGGTCTTTATTTGAAATTTAAACGCCTTCTGCAACAACCTCTTTCACTTCAGGCACCATACGAGTCAAAAGATTTTCGATACCCTGCTTTAACGTAATTGTTGAAGATGGACAACCCGAACATGAACCTTGTAAAAGTACCTTTACTACGCCGTCACTATAAGAATGAAAATTAATTGCACCACCGTCAGATTCAACCGCTGGACGCACATATTGGTCTAAAACTGCTTTGATTTTGATAACAGTTTCCGAATCCTGCTCCCCTCCTATTGCTTCGTGAGCAGCAATGGTTGTTTTGGTGAAAACGTCTTTTTTATCTTCAAAAAATTGCTTTAAAAATTGCTTCATTCCAAATAATTCATCTTCCCATTTAGTTTCATCATCTTTGGTAACGGTGATAAAATTGGAAGAAATAAATATTCTTTGAACAAAATCAAAACCGAATAATGCCACTGCTAAAGGCGAGTTTTTTCCTTCTATGAGTGCATCAGAGGGCATTGCATAGTCGAAAGATGAACCATCAGGTACTAATTCAAAATTCAAAACAAACTTCATTGAATTAGGATTGGGTGTTGATTCAGTATAAATAAATATTTGGGGCTTCAACATGATTTCTGGATGATATGTATTTGTATGATTATTTGGAACATCAAATTTACAAAATTAGTTTGAAGTAAATGGAATGTACAAATTTCTTCATAGGAAATTTATATTCTTATGGAAAGCAAAATAAATACATTTTAGCTATATATCGGTAAAGGAATCAAATAAGCTTAGTTGCCGTTTTAATATTATATAAAAAGGTAGAAACTCCATGCTTGTTGGTATTCGCAAATGGTAGCATTCCAAAATTGTTAAGGACTTATGATTAATTTACTATTATTCAATCTTTAATGCTTACTAAATTCAAATTCAATTAGTGTTTTGTTTTTAAAAGCGTAAAAAATTGAAAATCAAAACGTTATAGATTTATCCACGTTTTATCAACATCAAAATTTTACTTTTTATTGCCAATCATTTGATTTATTACGAACTTAGCTGTAAGCATTGAACTTATAAGCCATTCACGCTATTTTCAACCCATAAGTCATCACCCATAACAAATCATTAAAAAATGTTAGATATTATCCAACTTCTTCCTGATTCTATTGCCAATCAAATTGCGGCTGGTGAGGTGGTTCAGCGTCCTGCCTCGGTGGTGAAGGAGTTGTTAGAAAATTCAATTGATGCAGGGGCAAAAGTCATTCAGTTAATTATTCGTGAAGCTGGAAAAACGTTAATTCAAGTAATTGATGACGGTTTGGGTATGTCCGAAACTGATGCTAGGATGTGTTTTGAGCGTCATGCAACCTCTAAAATTCGTACTTCCGAAGACCTTTTCAAAATTCGAACGATGGGTTTTAGAGGAGAAGCGATGGCATCAATTGCTGCCGTTGCTCAGGTAGAAATGAAAACTCGGAGAAAGACCGATGAATTAGGAATTTCGATTAAAATAGAAGCTTCTGAACTGAAAGCTCAAGAAGCTGTTGCGACTGAAAAAGGGACGAGCATTCAAGTGAAAAATCTTTTTTATAATGTTCCTGCAAGACGTAACTTTTTAAAATCTAATCCTGTGGAGATGCGGCATATTCTTGATGAGTTTCAGCGAGTGGCTTTGTCAAATTCAGAAATTGCTTTTACGCTTCATCACAACGATTCAGAAATTTATAATTTACCTGCTGGTAAATTGAGTCGAAGAATTGTAGATTTATTTGGTAAGAATTATCGAGAACAATTAGCTCCTTGCGAAGAAGAAACGTCCTTCGTAAGTGTGCATGGATACGTAGGAAAGCCCGAATTCTCTAAGAGAACTCGTGGAGAACAATTCTTTTTCGCCAACAATCGCTACATTAAAAATGGCTATTTGAACCATGCTGTAATGTCATCTTTCGAGGGACTAATCCCAGAAGGAACGCACCCATTTTATGTACTTTTTATCGAAATTGACCCTATTCACATTGATATAAACGTTCATCCAACCAAAACTGAAATCAAGTTTGACGATGAACGCACGGTGTATGCCATCGTACAGGCTGCTGTTAGAAAGGCAATGAGTCAGCATAATCTTACGCCGTCCTTAGATTTTGAAACGGATGTAAATTATACCAATAATATTTTCAATTTCGGAAAATCCCCCTTCCAAACGCAAAAGGAGAGTGCTGATACCTTTAACAATGGAGCAGCAAGGGCATACGCTGATCCAGAAATACCCGTTCGTGAGCGTACAAATCTCACAAACTGGAATAAACTATACGAAGGTTTGAGCAGAAGTATTGATGAATTTGATAAAAAAGAAATTAGCCAATCCAACTTTGATTTTGGTAAGGATTTTGAACCAACAACGATAAAAAGTAAAGCAAACGATATTACAGAAAATCGTTTTCAACGAGTTAGACAAGATTCTGAATCAACTACTTTTCAGATTCATAATCAGTACATCATTTCTCAGGTGAAATCTGGTATGTTACTGATTGACCAACGAGCAGCTTATGAAAGGATTTTGTATGAAAAATTCTCACAATATCTGCAAAAACACAACGGAGCATCACAGCAATTACTCTTCCCAACTACGGTGAAACTCACACCCGCAGATTTTCATTTGGTTGTCGAAATTCAAGACGAAATACGAAATTTGGGCTTTGTGTTGAGTATTACTGGACACGATACTTTCGTAGTAAACGGTATCCCCGCCGATTCGCCTGATGAAAAAGAACAAGCGATGATTGAAGGAATTTTAGAACAATTCAAACAGAACGAAGCCAATTTGCATTTGGATAAATCCGAAAACGTGGCCCGTTCAATGGCAAAACGTTCGGCAGGACGTTTCGGGAATCATAATCTTACGGTTTTAGAGATGAATATGTTGGTAGAACAACTCTTTGCTTCCTCCAATCCAAGCTATACACCAAGCGGAGAATCAACGATGAAGATTGTGTCTTTGGAGGAAATGGCGGGATTGTTTTTGCGGTAGGAATTGGTTATTTTTGATTAAAAAATAAGAATATGGTCTATGAAATAAAAGAAATATCAATCCCAAAAACCCTTGCTGAATTTGAGCAATGGCAACCTATTGATGGCTATAAATATGAGTGGAATAATGGAGAACTCATAAAATTTGAAGGAATGAAAAGAAAACATTTGAAATTAGTTAGAGTTTTAGCAGAATTATTTGACACAACTAAAGCTAAAAAACAGAGGGGACAACTGATTTGTGAACAAGATGTTCAATTGACGGGGATTCAACTACGTCGTCCAGATTTGGCGTTTTTTAGCGGAGAACAAATAGACGAAAGTGAGGATAATGAAGAGCCAATTCCTGAGTTTGCGATTGAAGTAATTTCTTCTCACGACCAAATTAATGAAGTAAAGAAAAAAATTATTGAGTATTTCAAAAATGGCGTGAAAGTAACTTGGATAATTTATCCAGATTACCAAATGGTAGAAGTTTATACCTCAGCCAAAAACGTGGTAATTTGTACAGAATCGGACATATGTTCTGCAAATCCTGTGCTTGACGATTTTGAGATAAAGGCAGAAGATTTATTCGTGTAGAGACAACAATATGAATTTAAAAATTTCCATATTGTTGTTTATGGAATAATGGACAAAGGCGGATTATATAAAGCTATAAAATTAGTAAAATGATTTTAATAGGGCAGTTTTTCTTAATTCTTTCTCTTTTTTTATTAGGAATGAGAACCAGACTGTTATCAAAAGTTGATAACAGTCGTCGTATTAGATTAGGTTTATTACCATCAAATGAATTATATCAGGGGCGTATGTTAAGGCATTTATTTTCATTTGAGAAAAATAATCCTAATGATACGCTGGAAAACAATGAAATAATTAAGAAAGTATCGAAAATTGATAGATATATGATTTTGTGTTTTGCAGTTTTCGCAATATTATTTTTAGTTGATTTGTTAAGTTAAAATATCTCAACTATCCAAACAAATTTCCTCAAAAACCAGTTCTACCTCAAAAACTAAATCTTATGCCCGAACTCCCCGAAGTAGAAACTTATCGCCGATATTTTGAAGAAACCAGTCTTTATCAACCTATCAGTGATGTTTATGTGGAGGATACAAAACTTCTTACCACTGATTATGATACCCTAAATCAGCAATTAAAAAATCATCAATTTATTGGTACAAAACGAGTAGGCAAAAATCTATTTGCTCAATTGGATGCCCCTTATTGGCTTCACCTCCACTTTGGCATGACGGGCGATTTGGCTTATTTCAAAGACGATGAAGATACACCTCGTTTTGCAAGAATCATTTTCAAGTTTGCCAACGGTTTTAAATTAGGCTTTTTATGTCCAAGAAAATTTGAGAGAATTGGAATTGTGGAGGATATTGAGGAGTATTTAATTCGCAAAAAAATCAATAAAGATGCTTTAGAAATTACGGTTGAGGAGTTAGCAAAAACCCTCAATAAGAAGAATGCACCGATAAAATCTGTTTTGTTAGACCAATCAACCGTGGCAGGTATTGGCAATTGGATTGTGGACGAAATATTGTATCAAGCCAGAATTTATCCACAGAAAAAGGCCAATCAATTATCAGAAAATGAGATACTTGAAATTCATAAATCTATGCGATTTATCCTTCAAACAGCCATAGATTCACAGTCAAATTATGATGATTTTCCAGAAAATTTTCTTATACATGCACGTGGTTGGGGAAGGGCAGGTTTGCAAGACATAAGAGTAGGAGCTTGTGCAGAATGTGGCAAAGAAATCAGTATATTGAAAGTAGGAGGCAGAACAACTTATTTTTGTGAAAATCGACAAACTTTGTAGTACTTTTGGGTGATTAGTTGATGATTATTAGGAAAAAATTTGATACTGTTCTATCCTAATAACCATTAGCTAATTATTAATAACAAAAATCAAACTCCTTTCCATTTAATTGCACAACCCACTGATTTCGTTAGGTTTACCACTACAGGCTTTCCTGCCAAAAGGCTATTGACTGCATCTTCAATATAACGTTTTGTTACACCATTGGCATCTTGCGTATTGTCATCAATTCCGCCAATATATTGCATGATAAACTTGTCACCCTCACGCTTTACTACGTATGCAGAAGGCGTGCGAGCAGCTCCAAATGAACGAGCAACCGATTGCGTTTCATCTTGCAAATATTCAAATGTATAACCTTTTGACTTTGCTACGGCTTGCATATTCTGGAAAGTATCTTCCTCATAAGCCGCAGGGTCGTTAGGATTTATCGCTAAAACTGGATAACCTTGTGAAGCATACTTCCTATCTAAAGCCATGATTCTACTTTCATACGCCTTTGAAAAAGGACAGTGATTACACGTAAAAACGATAATATAACCTTTCGCAGAGCGGTTCTCAGCCATCGAAGTGATGCCACCCGACGCACTTTTTAGGTTGAAATCACTTACTACATCACCAATTGCATAACCTTTGTCAATAACAGAATCAGCACTATTTTTAAAAGCAACTATAGCTGTAAGACCCATGAGTAATACGCCCATGAAACTAAAAATGTATAATTTTTTCATGATTTTTTTCATTTTAATTAGTTGTTAATTGTGGCTATTTAAATGGTTAAATTATATAAAATAACGGATTCAGTTAAATGGTTAAATCAAAGTCAAATCATTGAAAACTGTATGTTTGACCATTCGTCTGACGAAAATAAAAAATAGTACTTAGTTAGTTCCCACAATAGGAGTCATTTCCTTCAATTCTTCCATAAATTTCTCCATATTGGCTTGACCTTCAAAAAATATTCGTTTTCTCATCGTTAGATTCACGATTAGCGTTGCAGGAATTGTTCCTGACCATTCTTTATCAATTTCATCAATCCAAGCATTATAATCTGGTTCATCCAAAAGAACTACTTCCGAATGTATGCTATTTTTTGCTATGAAAAGTTCAACTTTATCTTTTACATCTTTTGGAAAATCCATACTTACCATTAAAAACCTGACTTTTTTGTTGGCAAATTTCTGACTTAATTTTTCATAATCGGGTAATTCTTCAGTGCAAGGTCTGCACCACGTTGCCCAAAAATGAACTACTAAAGTTGTATCAGTAATCTTATTTATCTGCTTCTGTAAATCCTCAAAATGAATAACACGTACGTCTTCTGATTGGCTAAATAATTGAAATACAGACAAATAAAGCCCAAATATAAATATTAAAGCACTTCGTTTAAGAACCATGAGTATTATTTTTAGATTTCAGGAATAAGTCGGATACTATTAAAAACGATTTTATTTTCATTTTATTTTCATAACTCATTATTAAACAATAGGTTATGGAAAAATAAAATGCTTAGAATTTGAAATAAAACTAGTCGTTTCTTTTTAGATTTCAAAACAAAAGCTGTACCTTTGCAACCCAAATTAAAATTCATATTTAAACATTTACAAATGTACGCAATCGTAGAAATCGCTGGTCAGCAATTTAAAGTTGAGAAAGACCGTTTCCTCTACACCCACCGTTTGGCGGGCGAGGAAGGCGCTGCACTGGTTTTCGATAAGGTTCTTCTTGTCGATAATGACGGAGATATTCAAATTGGTCTCCCAACCGTAGCAGGTGCAACAGTATCAGGTAAAATTTTAGCTCACGTTCGTGGAGAGAAGGTTCTGGTTTTCAAAAAGAAACGTCGTAAAGGCTATCAAAAGCAAAACGGACACCGTCAAAATTTTACAAAAGTATTAATCGAAGGAATAACGTTGTAGGTTTTAGTGGTTAGGAATTAGGTTTTATGAGTTTATTTGACTCATAAACATTTAACTCAAAACTCATTAAACTTACTTATAAAATCATTCAAAAGAAATGGCACATAAGAAAGGTGCGGGTAGTTCTAAGAACGGCCGTGAGTCCCATAGTAAACGCCTCGGTGTAAAAATATTCGGAGGTCAGCCAGCAATAGCTGGTAATATCATCATTCGTCAAAGAGGAACAGCCCACAATCCTGGGCCTGGTGTTGGTCTTGGAAAAGATCATACTTTGTTTGCTTTAGTTGACGGAACAGTTCATTTCAAAAAAGGATTTAAAGGACGTTCTTTCGTTGAAATCCTTCCTTTGGGTAGTGTAATTGCTCCTGTGAAAGCAGCAGTTGTAGCAGAGGTTGCACCAGTAGCGGTAGTTGCTGAAGAAGCTCCAGAGAAAAAAGTGAAAAAAGCAAAGAAAGAAGATACTACGAAAGATTCAATTTAATTTGAGGATATTCATTTATGTTTTAAACATAATGGTAGTATAAAATGAGTAATTAGCTCATTTATAAAATACAAAAAATACTCGCTCATATTTTGGGCGAGTATTTTTTGTTTTAAGCACGAGTTATTTCAAGTGTTATTTCACAAGTTCCAATAATGCTGCATCATGATGATACTTAATTTCACAAGTATTATCGAAAAACATAGTTGTTCCTTTTTTAGCATCATAAGTTTCCCATTTTGGTAATCCTGCATGATTTGGATTGCCTGTTTTAGCAAAATTTATCCATGATTGACTCATTTTATCTGCTAAAACGTAAGCATCTTTTCCACCGCCAGTCATTTCCTCGCAACGAGCAATATTGTTAAATACGAAAGGTAATTCCATACAATGTACTGCCTTAAATTTTCCATCTAAAACGGGCGACTGCCAAGAAAATAAATACATATAAGTTGCAGCACCTCCACTCAAAGCCGATTTTTGATTCGCTTGAATTACAGCTCCTGGTCTGAAAGAGAAATCAATATCTAATAAATCAGATGGTTTTGTATCATTTGGATAGGCCTTTTTAACGGCTTCTAAATAAGCATCGGTTTTTGTAGGATATTTCTTTTTTATAATTTCAAGGGCTTGCTCTTTTGTACTATTAAAAGTTGCCATTCCTGCAAAAGGCGTAAATTCATTTTTTGTAGTACCTACCATTAAAGGAATATTCTTGGATAATTCAAAAGCTTCATTTGAAAACAATTGATAGGGTAAAACTTCCCCATCACGGCTTGGTCCCCAACTTAATCCAAAACCAATAACAGGTTTTCCTTCGGCTTTCATTTTGTCTGCTACTACTTTTAGTGCTTTTTTACCTGCTATACTCAATTTTTCAAAAGGTATTTTTTGAATATCATCTACTTGATTTGGTTGCAAATCGAGGGCTTTCAGAACTTCGGAAGCAATTAATTGGGTCTCCGTCTTTTCTAACATTGCCGTTCTGAATGAACCACTTTCATTGATTACCTTGTGAAAAAGTCCTTTTGCCGAGGGCATTGCCATTAGCGTATTCACTTTTGCACCACCACCTGATTGTCCAAAAATCATGACATTATTTGGGTCACCGCCAAAGTTTTCGATATTTGCTTTCACCCATTCCAAAGCGGCTTTCATGTCCAGAATACTCAAATTGGCTGATTGTTTATATTTTTCACCGTAAGCCGATAAATCTAAATAGCCTAAAATATTTAAACGATGATTAATTGAAACAACTACAACATCTCCTTTTTTAGCCAGATTTTCACCGTCATAAGAAGGCAATTCTTGCGAAGAACCCGCTGTAAAACCTCCACCGTGAATCCAGAACATCACGGGGCGTTTTTTGCCATCCTTGATACTGGGAGTCCAAACATTTAAACGCATACAATCTTCGTTGGTGAAGCCCCAATCATGATGAAAAATAAATTCTCCTTCATCTTGGACGTTCGTGGTTGGGTCAAGTAAGGGAGCAACGGGCCCATAAACCAATGATGCACGCACGCCCGACCAAGGTTTTGGTTTGGTAGGAGGCATAAAACGTGCCGCTTCTGCGTAAGGAATACCCTTGTATGTGAATATATTATTGTGAATATAGCCACGAACTTTGCCCGATTCAGTATTGGTAACTGCCAGATTTTCACCCGTTTTAATTTGGGCAAAAGTAGATTTAGATAAACAGCAAAAAGCCGTGATTATTAATAAAAATGATGTTTTTCTCATGATTGTTTTTTAGTTAGCATATATGTATGAAAGACATAAGGTTTTGATAATTTACTTCTTATGTTTTGCTCCACGACCATCTTTAATCAATCCTTTCCAGTTCATTCCAAAGCCAAAATCATAAATATTTCCTTCCGAATCTTTATGACACACCATATCGTAAGGTAAATCCTTGGCTTGTTTCTGATTATAATGTAATTTTAGATATTGATTTATTGGGCATTTTGGCAACACTTTAAGCGTAAATCTAATAGAAAGTTCCATTGCATTTATTTTCTATTGTGTATTTCATAAGTTCTCAGTGAAATTTTCGTTTAAAGATAAAAACCTATTCCTAGTTTATGCAAAGAATCTTTACATACCTCCTCATTTTTTCGATAGTTTCCCTCATTTTTTCGACAACTTTCTGCCAAACCCAAGATAATCAGCGATACATGGCTTTATCGTTGGTAAATGTAAATTATAGAGATTATCAATTAGAACAAATTCAGAAGGCTTCTGATATTGGTATGAATGCGGTAATAATTACCATTAGATGGGATGTTGTTTATCAATTAAAAGTAAATTCCGCCAATCCATGGGAACAATATGACCTTCAAATACAAGCCGCAAGAAATAAAGGAATGAAAATCTGTCTTCGAATGTGTATGTACACATGGTGCAATACGAAGGTAATTGGAGCCGCCGAAGACAATACTGTTGCCCCCTGCGATGGCCTTTCAAATGCTGATAGAATGATAGGATATGATGTTTCAGGCAAAAATAGAAGACTTCAACAACAGGCAACAGGCTATAATGGTTGCGATTTAATTGATGATTGCGGACACGTCCTCAATTATAGTTTTGCCTCAAAACCTTTTCAAGAACGAACCCAAAATTTTGCTCGTGTAGTTACTAACCGCTATAAATATTTATTGGATAATAATGAATTGTTGTACATGAGTATGGTAACAACCCCTGAACAAGAATTTGGATTTCCTTATAAAACTACCAAAGGTATTGAAGGAGGTTTCAATGCTATTTTTGATTACTCATCCACGGCAATTCAAGGTTTTAGAACATTTTTGAAAGTCATTTTTATATTTTTCTTTTAAGAACGTCCTAAAACCTTGAATTGCTGTAGGTGAATAATCAAAAATGGCACTAAAGCCTCCTTCAATACCTTTGGTAGTTTTATAAGGGAATCCAAATTCTTGTTCAGGCGTGGTCACTACGCTCATGTAAAGCAATTCATTATTATCTAATAAATATTTATAGCGATTTATAACTACACGAGCAAAATTTTGGGTTCGTTCTTGAAAAGGTTTTGAGGCAAAACTATAACTAAGAACATGTCCGCAATCATCGATTAAATCGCAACCATTATAGCCACTGGCTTGTTGCTGAAGTCTTTTATTTTTCCCTGAAACGTCATATCCAATCATTCTATCAGCATTTGAAAGTCCATCGCAGGAAGCAACTGTGTTGTCGTCGGGAGCTCCAATTACCTTTGTATTGCACCAAGTGTACATACACATACGAAGACAAACTT
>JANXRS010000194.1 GCA_025356745.1 Arcicella sp. | reverse complement strand
CTAATTCGCCATCATATTCTCGAACCACTGAGATAGATTTACCACTTGAATCTACTATATTTACTGTGAAGGTTATCATTGCTTTATCGGTTTTAATCAAGATAACAAATTTTCACGACTTTTTGCACAGTAGGAATTATTTGTACATTTATAGAGAATTAAAACAGTCATAAAATAACCATGAAAAACCCGAAATCTCCCATTATTAGATTAATTAAACGTGCATTTATTCAAGCTCAAAATGAAGAATTAATTTTTAATAATTCTCGACGGAATTTTATAAAAACTGCTTCGGTAGCTTCTTTATCGACTTTTATTGCTTCAGACTTTATAAGTTGTATCACCAAAAAAGACATTAAAATTGCTATAATTGGTGGAGGAATTGCTGGATTAACTGCTGCTCATCATCTTAATAAAGCAGGTTTTAAACCAACAATTTATGAAGCCGCTAAACGTACTGGCGGACGAATAATGAGTACTACGAATTTATTGGCAGAAGGGATTACAACTGAATTAGGAGGTGAATTCATTGATTCTTCCCACAAAGATATATTGGGTTTATGCAAGGAGTTTAATCTTAGCTTATTGGATATGCACGCCCCCGATGAGGTAAAAAAGAATTTAGTTCAGCACGATTTCTATTTTAATAATCATAGGATTACAGAAAAATCGTTAATTGAAGCAATTAAACCGTATTTATCAGTTATTAAAAAAGACGGCAATTTAGTAAAAACTGGAAATTATAAAAATCCAGCATTAATTGATTTGGATAGATTATCGTTGGATGAATATCTCCAAAAAATAGGTATCACAGGATGGCTATACGATTTATTGAGAATTTCATACACCTCAGAAATGGGTTTAGAGTCTGACGTACAAAATTGTTTGGCTTTTGTTGAATTATTAGATGATAATTGCGAAAATGGTTTCGATATTTATGGTGAAAGTGATGAAAGATATAAAGTCATAGGAGGAAATCAAAAAGTGGTTGATGCTTTAGCGAAAACATTGGAAGAACAAATTGAACGTGAACATCATTTGGAAGCTCTTACTGAAAAGGGAATGGAATATAGATTGAATTTTCAAAATGGTAAAGAAATTTATGCCGATTTTGTAATAATGACACTTCCTTTTTCAGTATTGCGAGACATAAAAATGAACGTAGATATGTCACCTAAAAAAGAGAAATGTATCAAAGAATTATCTTACGGAACGAACGCTAAAATGTTTTTAGGAATGAATAAAAGAATCTGGCGTGAACAAGGTTTTTCGGGTTATGTTTTGAGTAATCTAATGCAGAATGGATGGGATAGTTCCCAAATGCAAAACGATAATATGGGTGCGGGTGGATATTCAGTTTTCTTCGGTGGAAAGATGGGTAAAGATTTGAATGAGAGTCAAATAGAGGCTTATTTGGATAAATTAAATGTAATTTATCCAACCATAAAAGACCAATTTAATGGTAAAAAAGGGACTTTTAATTGGGGAAATTCACCGCTTGCAAAAGGTAGTTATGCGTGTATGACGGTCGGACAGCATACGGCTTTCGGCGGAGTTGAAAATGAGGCGATTAATAGTATTTTATTTGCAGGAGAACATTGTAGTAAAGATTCGAAAGGATTTATGAACGGTGGTGCAGAAACAGGAAGAAAAGCAGCAGAGGAGTTGGTTCGACGGGTGAAAGGATAAGGACAATTAGTTAAAAAAAATAGTTCTTGGGAATATTAATTCCCAAGAACTATTTTTTTTAGCTATAAATTGAATTTAAATATTCCACCAATAATTCCATTTCAAGACAATTGATCGGCTTTTTATTCCTAAATCTGAGGGTAAATAATTGTCTGAATATACTAAAAAAACGTCCGAAGCGGGTTTGTATCTCCACTGAATACGGCTGTTTAAATTGACATTTTTAACCTGTTCGTTGTATTGAATATAGGTTGTCCAAAATATTTTATTGGTAAATGTTATGTCAAATTTAGATTGAATTAACCAAAAATTTGTTCCGGCTAAAGTGGGTTTATCATCACTTCGTTTGAACACATTTACGTCTTTAATTCTATTGTATTCTGCCGACAATGAAAGGCTCACAAAGGGTTGAAAACGGTAACCAATTTGTCCATTCAAGCGTAAACGAGTTCCGTCTCCGAAGTATGTTCCGTAGCGAGAATTCAAACCGTAGGTAAATAAATTACGGGGTGAGGAAACGAAAGAAGTACTCCACGATGTCCAACTGTGTTCACTTCTATTTTTAACGAAATAATCCTTCGAATATGGATTAATTGGATTGAAAGAAGAGAATAAAAGTACGTTATCATAAGCCAATGAAATATCAAAAGTTGTACGGTCACGAAAAGTGAAATTATAGCCTAAAACGTGAGTAGTTGAATTGTCAGAAGACAAGGAAACATCTATGGGAACATCTGTTTTGTTATTTCTATACATAAAACTCAATAACTTAGGTCCATGTGAAATGAGCGGACTGGTTGAATTTTTCAAGTAATAAGTGTAACCAATATTTGGATTAATATAGTGGTATCCTTTACGAGGAACAAAACCAGTTTCAGCCTTAAAATTTTCGCCAATTCTACTGTAAGTCAAGCCAATATCCCAGATTTGAGTAGTAAATGAAACATCATAATATTGAGTGTAATCGTCGGTTGTTTGTTCGGGTGTGAAAGATTTCATTATGGCAGCCTTACCCGTCCATTTATTACTTTTTGAAGCTAAGTTGTACTGTAAAACCACATTTCTGCTATACTGATTAAAACCTTTTTTAGTATTTTGCAAGCCAAATCCAATACCTTCTTTGTTAACAATCATCATGCTGATATTAGAGCGTGAAAAAAGTTTTCGTTGCAAAGCAAAAACGGAGTAATTGTAGGTAGGAAGCCCTATTGATGTATCTTTATTGGCACTTGTCTGAATATTTAGTAAGCCAATTCTCCAATTATTATCCAACTTTCCACTTAATCTTGCACCGTATTGAATGGGTGTTCCCAAACCAATTCTGCGGGAGAAAAACGGACGAGTTTCATCGCCACCAAAACTGTTAAAAATATCCGAATTTTCTAAGAAAAACTGACGGCGTTCAGGAAAAAATAATTCAAAACGATTGAGATTTGTAACTTGTTGATCAACATCTACTTGAGAAAAATCTGGATTTACGGTAAGATCAAGGTTTAATGAAGGTGAAATCGCAATTTTGGCATCACCCCCAAAATCTCTTCTAACAATCCCCTCTTCTCCTTTCTCAAAATTCTTGCTAATGCCGCCTAAAACATAAGGAATTATTGAAATATTGGTTTTAGGGGCTGGTGGGGGATTATCCCATACGAGTGTACCTGTATAAGCAAGTGTAATAGAAAAAAATTGGCGGGGAATGGGAGCCCATGACGATTTTTCGTTTGAACCCAAATCTAAGCGACTCAAATTCATGCCCCAATTAGTTTCTCCAGCTTTATAACGGAGTGAACTAAATGGAATTGCCATTTCAAGAATCCACTTTTTGCCATCGAAACTGGTTTGTGAAATCCATCGATTATCCCAGTTTGCATTCAAATTAGTACCTTCGCCAATTTGTCCATCAAATTGACCTCCTGCGGCATTAGTGCCAAAAACCCATCCATTCGTAAGGTCATTAAAAGGTTCAAGAATGAGCCAAAGATTATCATTTCGACCAAAGTTGAAATCTCTTTTTAAAGATTCAACAATGTAAGGAGCTTCTTTTTCTTGATAATTAATGGCTGAAAAATAAAGATATTTATCATCGTAAGTGAATCTTGCTTCGGTTTTAAGTCTCGCCCGTGACGTATCAGCGGGAGTAATCATCCAGAAATCCGTGGTGGTTTCACAGCGTTGCCATTGGGCTTCATCCAACTTTCCATCAATCCGAATTTCACTGGTAGCTTTATTGATATGATATTGGTATTTTTCGTTAATTTTTTGAGCTGATAGGTTCAGGCTGACAAAATATAAGAATAAAAAGGGTAATATTTTTTTCACTGAGAGATTATTTTGTTTGACAATTTTTTGAAAGGACAAAGGTATCTCTTATTTATAATCTTTTAATGCTTATTTGTGTGCATATACGTAGCCATAATCCTTAATTAAAATTAATTTTTTTGATACTTTTCATAAGTATTATCCTTATCAATGAATTTTATTTTAATTATACAATGGTCGGAAAGTGTAATAATAGAAAAATATTCACGTCTCTTAATGTGGCAGTTGAAATGAATATTGATATTAATTTTCCTCAAACATAATTAAATTACTAAAGCTTGAAATAAGTATTCTATCGTTTCAGAAGCACTTTCACAAAATCCAGGATGCACTTTTGAAGTTTGAATAATGGTACTTCGAGTGGAAGTTAGCCATCTAAAACGAGAAGCAATGGGTAATAATCCAATCGGACCCCTTCTTTTCCACCTTTGCATATTAAGTCCCATGTACCCAAATATGCTTGCAATTCATCAGTTTCAATCGTGCATGGAAACGCTTTGAAACGTTCTTCATTCACTTGGATTTTGGCTTCTAAAAATCCTTGTTTTGAACAGTAAAGAATAATACCAACGTTTAAAAACTCTTCACGTTCAACCCTCGGCACAACCCGAATGACTGAGGTGGTTCAAAAAAACGGCACACTTTTTTGCATAACAAATGCAGAAAATGGAAGCAAAGAAAATCAAGAAATCGCACACAAAATATGAAGCTAATTCTAAAGACTGAGCATCCCCGAAGCAATACTCAGGATGCGGATTGCCGCCCAGTTAAATTCGGGTAAGAATGTTGATGAAATATCGAAGATATTTGGGATTGGTCGAAATATCTTCGGTTGATGCTCCGTATAACTGGAAGAACAAATGTAAACAGCAGCACTTATTATTAGAAAGTATAGTGCCAGAAATAATAGAAATAGCTAAAAAAATATTACCATTATGGGTCGCATGATAACTTGCGAGTCGTTGCACCGTCTGAAAACAAAGGAATTGTAACTTGAAGGGGTTAGTAACGAAAGGCAGCCAAAATACTCAAAATGTCTCCCCATACAATTGACAGATATTGAAACAGGTATCTTATACAACAGTATTTTATTTTTCGATAATCTAATGGAAATTTGTAACACGAAAAAATAAAAATTGCATTTTGATGATTTATTTTATAGATTTCTACATATAAACTCTTTTTTACTTATTATGGTAACTATAAAAATTTTAATTGCCGATGACCACCACTTAATTGCAGAAAGTTTGAGTATGTTACTTGGCACTGTGGAAAAATTTGAAATTGTGGGCTTAGTAAATAACGGTTGGCAAGCCCTTTCTTTTATCGAAAACAATAAAGTTGATGTTGTGTTGGCGGACATCCACATGCCCTTGCTCAATGGACTCCAAATGGCATTGAAATTGAAGGAAACCATTTCTTCTACCTACATTATTATACTCACGATGAGCGAGGAAGCCCATCATATACGGGAAGCATTACAGGCGTGCGTGCATGGCTACGTAATGAAAAGTGCCGAAAGACTCGAACTCATCAAAGCTATCAAAACGGTGTTTAGTGGAGAGAAATATTTTAGCGAAAAGATTGTCAAGAAATTAGCAGAAATGGAGGACGTACAAAGCCCCAACGGCAAAATCAGAATAAAGGATATTATGTCCCTTACGAAGCGAGAGATAGAAATTTTGAGATTAGTAGTAGAAGACCTCAGTAATATAGAAATCGGTGAATATCTTCACATCAGTAGCACAACAGTAGAAACCCACCGACGTAATTTGATGAAAAAAGTGGGGGTAAGTTCGGCGATTGGGTTGATGCGGTGGGGATTGAGGCATGGGTTGGTTGAGGGGGTATAATTTTTGGAAATGCAAATTATTTTTAAACATAAAAAATAGCCTATGAAAAATTTTATTAATGCCAGAGATGCTTACAATCCTAACTTGGAAGTGTTTAGAACAAATGAGACAGTACGCACTTTGAAAGAAGAGAAGAGTGCTGTGATTTTAAAAAATGTTGCAATTTTTGATTTAACTGACTCTGAGAAAGAAATTTTGAGAGTAACTGTCGGCGAAGATTCTATAAATTGGAAAAGAGTAAGCACAATGCCACATCATGAAAAAGAGATTAACAGTCTTGAAAATACTTTTTTCAAACCTAAGAGTGATAAATTTAATCCTAATAATCTCATTCACTTTTTCTATGCGAGAAATAGCCATATAGAAGCTATTGAAAAAGCTATTGATAACGATGGGAACAATCTAACGTTGGTGAATCTTTGCTTTAATAAAGACATCAATGTGTACAAATTGAAATATGATTCAAATACGCCAGTAGTCAGTTTATCTTCAATTTTAGAGTTAGATGGGTTTAATGATGGTGATGGAAATCCGATTCTTCCGCCTGTTGGAGATCCCAAACACACAACAGAAAGTATAGCTAAGAAGGGAATATTTATGAAATATATTTAAATTTTTCACTTTTTATTCTTATGTATTTAGACCTAAATAATATTTTGTATTATTTGTATGATTATGGATATGTCGATGAGTCAGAGCTTTTTAATGAAAAATTTGACGTTGCAAAGTCTGATTCATTAAACTCTGTATTTTTAGTGAGATTTAATAAAACTATTTTGGTCGTTAAACAGGCGTACAATACTGGAAAGTCTAAGGAGATAGCTCTTAAAAAAGATGCCTATTTTATGAATGAGCTATATCGAGAAAAATTCTATCCTAAAAATAAATTTAGTGAATTAATAGACGAAAGCAAATTAATTTATACCAGAAAAGGCATTTTTAGCGATACTAAAATATATGAAAGCATCAAAAATAATAAATTCAACGAATGGGAAAAATTACTAAATAGTATAAACAATTTACATATAAAAATTAATGAAGAAGGGTTTATTAATTTTCTTGTAAACGGAATTCCTCCTGAGTATGATTCTCTTATTTTCTCAATAAAGATTCCTATTTATATTCCAAAACAATCCATTGAATACTCGAATAGCCAAAAATTTTGGCGAAAAGTAAATCCCGAAATCATTGATTTGATTAATTATTCTACAAAAAATATTTCATCTGGTGAATATATTGACCCAGATAAAATTAAGTTTAACAAAGGAACTTTAATACACGGAGACTTAAGTATGAAAAATATCCTTTATGATGATAGACATAAAGAAACAAAAGAGGAAAAAGCGTTTTATTTAATAGACTGGGAAATGTGTCAATATGGAGACACCATGTGGGATTACGCTACTTTATATGCAGAAAAAGTTTTTTTTGATACAAATAAAATTCCTGATTTTTTCGTAAATATTGATAGATACATTGCCAGAAAATTTTCTGATAGGATTGCTTCTTTTAAACTATATTCTATTTTAGCACAAATAAAACGATTAAATCAATTACTAAATTTGAATAGTCTAAGTTTTGATGATGTTACATCTCGATTGTATTTATTAAACGAAGAATTTAAACAACTGTAGAATGGGGAATTATCTTGACAAATTAAAAAGTGATATTCAAATTTTAATTGATTCATTAGACCAAGTAAGTAATTCAAAAATTACGTTTAAAAAAAAGCATATACCCATTGATATTGATAAGAAAAATATGATTAGTACATACTTTTCTTTGGGCAGCCTATGGTATGAATTTTATTACGCTCATTTTATAGAAGAATATAGCCCAAATCAGGTAAATATATCATTCAAATTTTCAGAGCCATTATATCGGATAAGTCAGAAGCATAATCCGATTTCAATAAATAAAAACTGGCACGTTGAAGAGATTCTTGATAAAGGAAATACTTTATTATTAAAAAAAGGATTTCGTAGTCTTTTTATGGATAGAGGAGCCGTTTACACTGAAAAGCCGTATGAAGTGATAACAAAGTACAGTAAAATTAATCTATTAGATAGTTCTGGTTTTCAATTTGAATCTGATGATACTTGGATTCGTGTTTACGGGAAAAATTTTCCTCGTAGTACAGATGATACTATTCGATACTACTTCAATATCAATCAAAATAAGGATTCTTACAGAATCTTAGGTTTTTTAAATTCTATAATTAAAGAATTTAATGAAAGTAAGGTTGTATTTAATTTGAAGGTTTTAGGTAATCGGAAGGATTTTTTAAGGGCGGATTGTCTTGTTATTTATGTTGAAAAAAGAAGTTTATTAAATTCATTCTGTATTTTAGAGCAAATATATCAAGAATTTAAGGATATTTTTAGAAATAAAACACCCTTATTTACAAGAGCATTAGGTCAAGGCTGGGGAGTTGCAGAAGAACCTAATAATGTGGGTGATACAAGTAGTTTTGGTCAGATTAGAATACGACAACTTTCCGAAATTTTTATTAATTACATAGTAAATAATGGTATTATTCCAACTGTTGATGAGGTTTTAAAAGAGATAAATAATATACATGGTTGCGAGGAAAAATATTATTTGAATAACGATTCAAAAATACTTATTCCTAATACATATCAAGGAAATGGGTTTACGTTCAATGAGGGAAATCCTAAAATAGATTTTTTAAAATCGGCGATTAATATAGCAAACTTATTAGGAAGCCAGGCTATTTGGTCATATTCAATACTTGATACACAATGCCTTTGGATAAGAAACTACAAAGAAGAAAGTAGAGACCTTTCCTCTACTGTTTGTGGTGTAAAAATGTTAGGTGGGACATCAGGGATTTCTTTCTTTTATTCAATATTGTACAGGTTCAACGCATTTAAAAGTACAATAAAACTGCTTGGAAAAATACAAATTGAGCTTATTTTGGATAATGAAAAAAGATTCAATTTAAGATAAA
>JANXRS010000088.1 GCA_025356745.1 Arcicella sp. | reverse complement strand
AGTTTATACACTTGAGTAGTAGCAGTCCCTAAGTTGTGAATTGACTTCAAAAATGAGTTTGTTATAGTAAGCCTTAATTCTACCAGAACGCAGTTTGTGTTGTGAATTGACTTCAAAAATGAGTTTGTTATAGTAATCCCGTTTTTGAGTACGATTCCATCACGGTTGTGAATTGACTTCAAAAATGAGTTTGTTATAGTTGGCAAGTGCTGCCATAACCAAGCCGATTGGTTGTGAATTGACTTCAAAAATGAGTTTGTTATAGTCAAATAATGTTTTTCCCTCTTGAATTACATGTTGTGAATTGACTTCAAAAATGAGTTTGTTATAGTTAAGACTTTTAACGCTTATTCCTTAAAAGGGTTGTGAATTGACTTCAAAAATGAGTTTGTTATAGTTAATGGCATCCGTTAACTTTGGTCTATCAGTTGTGAATTGACTTCAAAAATGAGTTTGTTATAGTTTGACATAATTTTGTACCTGTTGAAGTGGTTGTGAATTGACTTCAAAAATGAGTTTGTTATAGTTTATCAAATCAATTGTAGTTGAAGAAATACGTTGTGAATTGACTTCAAAAATGAGTTTGTTATAGTATACCATTTCGGATACCATCCTGCCACGCAGTTGTGAATTGACTTCAAAAATGAGTTTGTTATAGTGGAATCATTAATTTTAAAGGAGGTGTCGGGTTGTGAATTGACTTCAAAAATGAGTTTGTTATAGTTAGATTTTATTTCAGTTAAATCAATTCCATGTTGTGAATTGACTTCAAAAATGAGTTTGTTATAGTGGTGTCTTTTCGACCAATTAACCACAACGGTTGTGAATTGACTTCAAAAATGAGTTTGTTATAGTAAGAAATAATGTTACGCCCTGACTTCTTAGTTGTGAATTGACTTCAAAAATGAGTTTGTTATAGTATTGTCCTTCCTAAACAGTTGGTTATCAAGCATTTGAATGCCTTTTTGCATAACAAAAACTTAATCAGATTGGCTATTCTATGTATAGGAATAGCCAATTTTTGCTAAAAAATTTCTAATTGTGATCCTCCAGAAGGCATCGCCGATGCTTTCCGCCCCCAAATATTGATAATATTTCCGTACTGTTTATCTGTAATTCTTAGAATACTGATTTTTCCTTTTATGGGTACAGCCTTTCGTACTCTTGCCTCATGGACATCCGCATTCTCGGTACTGGCACAATGTCGTACATAAATAGAATATTGGTGCATCGAAAAACCGTCTTTCATGAGTGCTTTTCTGAATTGCTGAAAATTATGACGGTCTTTTTTTGTTTCCGTTGGTAAATCATAAAATACAAATAACCACATAGACCTATACGCACTAAAGCGTGAAATAAAAGGTGGAGAAATTAATTTTTCCATAGTAATACGGTTCTAAATGATAAACTTAGGATACATAATTTCTTTATTTTCGCCCTCAAAGCACCGAACCAGAGATGCCGTAGTTTGGCTTAACGCTAACATCAAAGGACTTCTATGTCCGTTTATTTCTACGTCCACTGTTAACAGACCTAATAATTTCTTTTTAACTTCTTTGTCTAATTCATAGTTTCCCATTTCATCCTCCTTTACAATCCCCAAAACAATCCAATCTACAAATGGACGGTAAGGTTCCATAATATCATCCGCCAAACAGTAAGCATTGTATTTGTTGTGATGGTGAATTCCAAAAGTAGGCAACAAACCCGACCCAACTAAGGCACGTGCTACTGAAGCACGCAAAATGGCATATCCATAATTCAAAAGATTGTTGGGATTAAACCCAAAGCGTTCACGAGTAAATTGAATAGGCGAAAAAATCTCTGACCAGTAATGTCGAGCAGCCTGTGCCTCCTCATTGCTCGAATCATCTGTTTTAACCTGTTTAGCTTTATACCACATTGGTAAGGAATACTTCCCAGATTGGTCTAAGAGAATGGCTTGATTCTTAATCTTGGCAATAATGGTTTGTTGCCATAATTGTTTTTTGAGTGGAATACTTGCTGAAATTTGGGCTGAAAATCGTTGTTGCTGAAGTGTATTACCATCTAAAGGCAATAACATTCCCACGGGAAGATGTTGAGCATCACAATAAATCACAGCTGAATTATTGGCTAACAGTTTAGAAACTGCTTCCTGCGATATCATACCTTCTGGATGTTCCATTAGCAAAAGACCAACATCTTCAATGGGTATTTGATGGGTTTCGTCAGAGCCTTTAGTTTGGATAATCAATTGTTCGTGGCGTGTAGAAATATACACAGCAGAACTAAACAGGAGTGTTCTCTTAATCATAGCGATATCAATAGATTATAAAACAAAAATCCATCATTCGGTGTGTTGAATGATGGATTTTATACAACAAAAATAATACCAATTATGCTCTCTTTATTTCGCCTATGTGATTGACAATCACCTTAATACCTTGAAAACTATTGGGAGTTTTGATTAGCCTTCCAATCTCATTTCCTTCACTATCTTTGAGAACAGAAGTAAGATGATGTCGAAACGTAATTTTTCCATCTGTAATCATTTGAACACGATATAAATATTCTGTAAGCTCTTCATAATTAGGATTGTTCCAATTAATATCTGAAGTTTTAAAGTCTCCTGAATCCACCAAAACCATTTCATTGGTCGATAATGACATGATAAACTCGTTACCTTCGCCAACTTCCATATTGATTACGGGTAAACCATTTTTCTTTCTAACTGCCATTACTTCATACATCGAAACTATTTTACCCTCTCGTTTACCATTCGGTTTTTGAAAAATAACAATGTGATGATTATTTCCACCATCCACAAAAGTATCTTTTCGGATTTCTATTTTATTAGAAGCCACATCATGAATTCTGACGTGTTTGATTGGATGAATATTTTTTCCTTGCTTGTTAGGCATCCAAAGCGTTTCAATAAAGGCATCATTGGGAATTTTAGTAATTTTTTCATTTACGTTTACTCCTTTTTCGTAGAGTCTTTGCAAAACGGTATCTCTCACAACTTTATCCCCAATTTTCATAACTTTAGCAGGAGCGGCAATCAAATCAGTCAAGGCAATTCTGGTAGTATAAAATTTCTGATTGGTATCTCCATCCTTAGTTTTATGAGATTTATCTGAATTCATCACTTTTCCTGCCATCGTTTCATCGTGCATTTGTCCACGAGGACGATTTTTAACCTTATGTGAAATCAAAATTCCCTCAACTGCATCTTTAACATCTCGCCTAAAAGTGGGATAAGGATATCCTAAACGCTCAAGATTAAGCCCATATTTTTTATTCTTATTAAACTTACTCAATTCTTGAAGATGCTTAATATCAGTACAAGCCACCACAATAGCATCCACGGCATGATGTCGGTGGTCATTTCTATTTTTAACATCTCCAACTTGGTTCAAAACACTGTTCAATCCCCATAATTTTCGTAATTGCGAAGTTACCGAGCCTATTGTTGGCTGTACGTTAGCACAAATTTGCTTTAAATAGTCTTTCGCTGCCACCGATAAAAACTGTGTATCGTTCAACTGTTGGGCTACCATATCTTGTGGAATGGTATGAAGCGTAAATTTTTTAATTTTAGAAACATTCCGTTTCCCACCTCTACTAAATTCTTTAACACGCTCCATAATTTCATCATATTCTGATTGCATAATTCTCCCCTGAGCAAGCATTTCGTAAGGCATTAAATTTCCTTTTCTATCAATATTGAAACTTTTTTCACAAAGTGTTTTATTTTGAAAGGAATCGTCAAAACTACGGCTACGGGGTAAAATATGCTCAATTTGATATTTATCATTACGATGAAATAAATCAGTAGCGTTAATCTCATTACCAGTATACGGACACCTATTATTACATTCTTTCCATAGTTTATATTTTGTAATATCGTCTGTTCTAACGTCGGCCTCATGATTAAATCCTTGAAAATTTTGAATTAAATCCTCAATAATAGCTTGATTTTCTTTTGCATTTTTACTATTTCTACTCAAAATTGTCTCTCGTTTTTCTTTCGACATTTTCAATTCACGGGCTAACTCCACCCGAATAATATCAGGTTTAATGGCATATTCAGTAATCAAATTATTCACAACTTTTCTTAATTCATGTAATCCTTGCGAAACAATTGGACTATTTATTTTTTTATTAAACGGACTCAAAATAGTAGAAACAATTCCAATTTCTGAAACCTGACTGTGATTATATCCAGCTCGAACGCAAGCCTGAGCATAATCCAGGTTTTGGTTTTTCATAAAAGGTGAAATCTTATTCATCGCTTTTTGGCTCAATTCAGCATACATTTTTTCAAAACCTACTTTCGTAAGTTTTTTAGCTTGCTCTTCATTCAAAGCCCATTTTTCGATACCATATTTTTTCAACCACTCATTATCCTCCGCATCATAGATAATTTTCCAGCGGTGTTGTTTTTCTTCTTCACTCAATTCAGCCCAATTATTTATGCCAAAAACATTAATCAAAGCATGAGCCGTAACATTTCCTTTGATAACTATTTTTTCATCATAATTAGCGGTAAATCCATCGCCCAATTTCCAGAGTTTCATCAATTGGCTTACCGTTTGTTCTTTGCTTACGGATAACTTTTGGTAGGCTTTTTGTTTTTCCTCAAAGGTTAATGGAACTAAATTTCTGTCAGGGCCAATAATTCTAAAACTGTTTAGTTTATCCCAAATTCTGTATTCTTGAAAAGTCAAGGCACTTTTGGGGCATCTACTACTTTTGGGTTCGAAGGTACATTTTCCCACACTCCCTTTCTGTGATTTTAGAGAACGTTGAAAATAAATTACATATTCTTTCAAAAAATCATAGAGATTTTTGTCCTGCCAACGTCCTTGTTGCCGTGATTTACAGTATTTCTGAACAACCGATTCATAAGTAGTAGGTTTGTCAATTTCGGGATGAAATTTTAGCTGAGATTTCCATATTTCGTCAAATTCATGAATATACTGATTTCGCAGAATATACTGATTCCGTATTCTACGTTGATGAGGGCCTAAACTGGCAAAATATGCACCAATTGTATTAAAATTACCTTCATCAACGGCATCTTGTAACTCCGAAATTCCTTTTTTACCCGTTTTAGGGTCACCTTTAAACAAGATTCCTTTGTCTTCATCTTCATCAGCCGTACTACTTTTACGTGAGCTTTTAAAACCTCTTCTTTTAGAAAGATGAATGAAAATTCTACCTAACTCTTCAAGACTAATTGCTTCGACCAAAGCACGACAACGTAATTCATAAGGATTTTTTTGCAGGACAATATCCAACAAAACATCTTCAGACGGCAACCAACCTAAATCTTGTAAAACTGCCATCAAAAGGGTTTGACGTTCGGAACGTCTAAAAATTTGTCTTCTGATTTGTCTTTTCTCTCGCCGTGTAGCATTACGAGGCGATTCCTTCCCAACGGGCGAAGAATCAACTCCCGATTGAAATATTCGAGAGCCAGCAGTGATAATATGGTTATTTTCTTTATCAAAAAGACAATAACCAATAGAGGTAACACCTAAGTCTAAACCTAAAATAATTTCGGACATATAAAGTAGAATTGTTTAAAAGTGATTCAATTTTTCATGGCAAATCTGACAGAAATCTCCTTCCAAATCTACGTCAGGAAAGTTATTACATTTTTCACAAATACAGCTAATTCGATTAAAAAATACGTGTTGATTTCGGTAATTCTTTGATAGAATCACAACATTGTTTATCTTTAACATTTTAGTAAAGTAACAGTATCTGTGGCTTAGTTTTTAATTGATACAATTTTTAGATTTTATTTTCCCATTAAAATTTGTTTCCTAATAAATTTTAATGCAAATTTGAAGACTATAACAATTTCATTTGTGAAGGTATCTTTTCACAATAAGGGATTCATTCCCGAAGGACATTAGTCCCGCCCCCTGTTCCGCAGAGGGCTTTTTTTTTACAATAATACAACCCATTCCCCCTTCAACATGAATCGTTTACAAAAAGAAACCTCCCCTTATTTATTGCAACACGCCCAAAATCCTGTTGATTGGTTTGTTTGGGGAGAGGAAGCCTTGCAAAAAGCAAAAACGGAAAATAAGCCCATTCTGGTCAGCATTGGCTATTCTGCCTGTCATTGGTGCCATGTGATGGAACATGAATGTTTTGAAAAAGAAGAGGTAGCGGAGGTAATGAATCGCTATTTTGTAAATATTAAAATTGACCGAGAAGAACGCCCAGATATTGATGCAATCTACATGGATGCTGTCCAAGCAATGGGCGTACAGGGTGGTTGGCCACTCAATGTTTTCTTAATGCCCGATGGAAAACCTTTTTATGGAGGAACGTATTTCCCGCAAGAAAACTGGATTCAGTTACTGAAATCTGTCAATAATGGGTTCGTGAATCATCAAGATGAACTTCAAAAATCAGCCGAAGGATTTACTGAAAATATGCTTTTCAAAGAATCGGCTAAATATGGTTTAGTTTTTGAAAATCAGGAATTTGTAAAAGATGATTTGGATAAAATGTATCAAAAATTATCCTCGAATTTTGACGAAGATTGGGGTGGTTTTGAAAGAAGTCCAAAATTTCCAATGCCTTCGATTTGGCAATTTTTAATGAAATATGCTCATTTAACACAGCATGAAAATGTTTTGAACCATTTGAAATTGACGCTTAACAAAATGGCAATTGGTGGAATTTATGACCAATTGGGTGGAGGTTTTGCTCGTTATTCAGTGGATGGAGAATGGTTTTGCCCACATTTTGAGAAAATGCTTTATGATAATGGACAGTTGGTAAGTTTGTATTCGGAGGCATACACGCTTATGGGCGAGCAACTTTATAAAGAAACCGTTTATGAAACAATCGGTTGGTTGAAAAGAGAAATGACCAGTCCAGAAGGTGGATTTTATTCTGCCCTTGATGCTGATTCTGAGGGAGTTGAAGGAAAATTTTATGTTTGGACACAATCAGAAATTGAAGCAGTTTTGGGGGAAGAGACAAAAGCGTTTTGTGAAATTTATCAGGTAACTAAACAAGGAAATTGGGAAGATGGCGTAAATATTCTTTGGAAAAATGAAGGTATTTTGAATTCAAGTCAAAGGCAAAATATTCAAAAATTGCTGGAAAAACGAACGGAGAGAATTCGTCCAGGTTTGGACGATAAAATTCTGTGTTCATGGAACGGATTAATGCTCAAAGGATTAGTAGATGCTTATCGTGCTTTTGGCGAACAAGATTTCTTGGATTTAGCCTTGCAAAATGCTCATTTTATTAAGGATAATTTCTTGATAGATAGCGTATTATCGCACAGTTATAAAAATGGAGAAACCAAAATTCAAGGATTTCTGGAAGATTATGCCAGTGTTATTGATGCGTATTTGAACCTTTATCAAGCTACTTTTGAGGAAAATTGGTTGCATCTTGCTGAGAAATTATCGCTTTATGTTTGCCAAAATTTCTGGGATGAAGAAGACCAATTGTTTTTCTTCACTGATAAAAATGCGGAAAATTTAATTGTACGTAAAAAAGAAATTTTTGATAATGTTATTCCAAGTTCTAACTCAATGATGGCACGGAATCTTTATACATTGGGATTGATTTTAGACAGAAAAGATTTTAAGGACTTATCAACATTAATGCTTGCGAAGATGAAAGATCTTTTACTCAAAAATGTAGATTATTTAACCAATTGGGCTTGTTTGGCTACTCAAATGGTTTCTCCAACGGCAGAAATTGCTTTAGTTGGGAAAGATTTTTTACAATTTAGAAAAGACGTAGATTCACAGTATTATCCAAATAAAATTCTAACGGGTACATCTTCTAAAAGCCAATTACCTTTATTAGAAAATCGTATTGCAAAACTTGACGAAACGCTAATTTTTGTTTGTTATAATAAGACTTGTCAATTGCCCGTGAAGACGGTGGAAGAGGCATTTTTGCAATTAAAATAAAATGGATTTCAAAAACCGCTGATAGTGGATGTGTTCCCCAATGGAATTGCTGTCAGCGGTTAAATCTTTAATTCTATTCCCTACCGGAAGCCTTATAAAAACCAATTTCCGCCAAATTAATCACACCCTTAGCTTTGTTAATTTTCATCCTAATTTTTGAGGTCTTCACAAGATTCGTTTTCAATAATTTTTTGTAACCAACCGTTGTTACATTACAAAGGCCCTGCCAATCTGAACCATTCCAATATTGAATAGACAAGGACTCAATCATTTGTCCTTTGGTGATATTTTCTTGTAGTAAAACTCGGTCAATTTGAACATTTTGCTTGAAATTCAACTCCCACAGTTGCCCGATTTGTAAGGGAATACTCGTTTCTAACTTTTTATCCGTTAGTAGATAAATTGCTTTATTTTTAGCAAGATTTTTCTTGAAAGTTTCATCCAAAATTGACCTCATTTCTTTGATTGAATGGATGTCAGTTTCCTCAAAAAGTCCTTTTCTATTGGGTGGAATATTCAAAAGAAATAGTCCATTTCGTCCAACGGATTTGTAATATAAATCAACCAATTCTTTTGGGGTCTTAACTGTATTATTTTCAGACTCATGAAAAAACCAGCCTTTACGAATAGATACGTCACATTCTGGTGTAATCCACGACTTCCCGTTAGCATCGCCCGTATTCAAATATTTTGAATCTGCGTTGCCAATTGCCATTCCATCAGTTGTGATGGTTGACCAACAAGTTTCACCTGCAAAACCAGATTCATTTCCAACCCAACGAACATCTGGACCGATATCCGAAAACATTACTGCATTGGGTTGCAATTGACGCACAATATTCCAATATCCTTGAAAATCATACGACATATTTTTAGCATTTTCGCCCTTAGCACCATCAAACCAAACCTCTGAAATTTCACCGTAATTACTCAATAATTCTTTGAGTTGATTTTTGTAGTGATTGTTATACGTATCCGTTCCATACGATGCTTCATGCCTATCCCAAGGCGAAAGATACACGCCAAATTTTAGCCCAGCCTCCCGACAAGCATCGGAAACTTCTTTTACAATGTCGCCTTTCCCACTTTTCCAAGGACTATTTTTTACGGAATGATTGGTATATTTTGAAGGCCATAAGCAAAAACCATCATGATGTTTTGCCGTAAGAATTATCATTTTGAAACCAGCATCTTTAGCAGCTTTTGTCCATTGATGAGCATCAAAATTAGTTGGATTGAAGATAAGGGGCGATTCTGTGCCATCTCCCCATTCTTTATCCGTAAAAGTATTGACTGTGAAGTGGGCAAACAGCGTAGTTTCCATTTGTTGCCACTGAATCTGACGACTAGTTGGCAGTACTTGTGAAGAGGATATTGAAGAAATTAAGCAAAGAAGGCACGGCAAAATTAAATATAATTTCATGTTACAGATTTAGTTTTTAATAATAATTTTACACAAAAATTCTTGCAATAATACTATTTTTAACTCAAATTTTATAATCTTTTAATAAACAAATTCAATGCCTTCCGATTCTTCTTTATCGGCATACAAAATTATTTCCTCTATTTTTCCATTCACCATAAAACGAATTGCAGAAGTGTTTGCACCTACCTTCCCTATGTTATGGGCAAAGACTGTTAAAATGTTTTTTTGGTTAGATAATAACTTGATTTTTGATTTTTTAGGATTATTTAGTAATTTATAATTTTCAATTATATACTGTCCATTAAAACAGACTGAAATAATGTCTCCATCTTCGTTCTCATGGTCAAAAAATTCAAGACTTATTTCTTCAGTTTTGACTTTAAAAGTGTGTTTTATAATTACTTTTCGTTTCATTCCACAATAAATTGTATCAGTTTTTGGTATGCTTAAATAGGATTTCTGTAAACGTTTTAAGGGTAGATTATAGGATATTTGAAAACCAATATAAGCTCCATTTTCTTGAAAATTGCTTGCACCAGTGGGTTGATTATTATTAAAACCAGTAACCGTATTTGAAACAAAATATTCCATCGGAATTCCTATTCGGATGCCCATATCCAATGACCGCATATCATCTGCACGTCGCCAATAAGTTTTACCAATTTCTATAAAAGCAAGGATAGATTTTTGATTAATGACCCTACTTTGAATTTTAAACCCCCGACCATTAAAAATCCAATTTTCTAGATTTTCAGCTGATTTGTCCAAATAATTCATGGTTCTAAGCCCAAATTCAACATATTTTCTGGCTTCACCCCATACACTTCTTCCCCTTGATTTTGAGGTATAAGTCATACTCGCAGAAAGTCCCGAATAACTTAACGTATTTTGCCAAAGAGTCGCTTCTCTATTACCCAGATAAAATTGGTAATCATTTTTGATGGAATAACTGTGCGGAATACAAGCATAATAAACCCCTATTTCGCCTTTAAGAATTCTGTCATTCTGCAATAATTTTGAAATATTTAAACCCAAATCAAAAGAACCAATTAATCCAGAAAATTGAGTTGTTCCTTTGTTATTGGTTGATGTATTAATGGGGAAAACGGTGAAAGGAAAAGGAGAATAATTAAAAACAGCTTGTTGAAAGCCACTCGGAATAGTGGATGCTTGAGGTAATCCAAAAGTAAACAATGTTCCAGATGGACGAATGCCAATAGTGGTAATGCCTTGTTTATTAGATAATTGGGCTTCGCAAATAACAGTTATGAGTAAAAAAAGAATAGCTATTATCAAGTGTTTTTTATTCTTCATTATTTGCTTTTTTTACTTGAAAATTAAAAATTAAAATTCGCACTCATAACTTACTTTATTCTTTCTGGATTTTCATTCACAAAAGCTCCCCAGCCCTTTTTAGTACCTTTCATTGTTGCCATAACACTTGTACCATGAAAATGATGGCAAACGGCAATTCCCAAAGCATCTGTGGCATCAAACATTTTTGCATCCAATTTCATCTTTAATAATTGATCTAACATCGCTGCAACTTGTTCTTTGGAGGCATTTCCATTGCCTGTAACCGACTGTTTTATGGTTTTTGGTGAATATTCTACAATAGGAATTTCTCTTGACAAAGCCGCCGCCATTACCACACCTTGAGCTCTGCCCAATTTGAGCATTGACTGTACATTTACCCCAAAAAAAGGAGCTTCAATGGCCATTTCATCGGGCATAAATTCTTCGATGACACTTATAATTCGCTCATATATTTTCTTTAACTTGATGCCTTGTGTGGTATATTTGCTGACATTGATAACGCCATATTGCAAAACTTGCATTTTATCACCCTTTGCTAAAATTACGCCGTAACCCATGAAACGAGTTCCTGGGTCAACGCCTAAAATTATTTTCTCTTTTAATTCAGTCATAATGCAAAATACCCACGATTCAAGCCTTAAAACAAGTGTTTTAGCTAAAAAACTATTTTTGAAA
This sequence comes from Arcicella sp., assembly GCA_025356745.1. Lineage (GTDB taxonomy): Bacteria > Bacteroidota > Bacteroidia > Cytophagales > Spirosomataceae > Arcicella. The sequence continues at coordinate 4,242 of JANXRS010000088.1, read as the reverse complement.
ATTGAATAGGTCATTTTTGTGATGATATTGTTAATATTTTTAAAACGTTTCAACAAAATAACGTAGCATTAAATTTTTAATACTTGATATTTAGAAGCATTTTATTTGAAATTTTATTCTTACCATTCTTGTACAACTAAAAAACCTACATGAGCATCCCGTGTCAATGAAATCATGATTTTACTAATTTTAAACATTTTATACTTCGTATTCAACCTAATTTTAATTATTACTTGGTTGAAAATGAGTAATTCACCACCGTCCCACCTTAGTATAAAAGATACTAAACTAACCATAATTATTCCCGTAAGAAATGAAGCTGAAAATATTCTAAAACTTTTGCAAGACCTTAATAATCAGAATTATCCTTTTGAAAATTTTGAAGTAATTGTTGCTAACGATGGTTCGACCGACGATACAGAACAGCTTGTTTTAGCTTTTCAAGATTTAGTAAAATATGACTTAAAATTATTAAATATTTTTAATGAAAATGAAACCTCACCCAAGAAAAGAGCCATTAAAAAAAGTATTGAAATTTCCTCGGGACAATTAATTATTACGACCGATGGCGATTGTCGAGTTTCAGCAAATTGGCTTACTTCCATCCAACAATGCTTTAAGGCTTCAGATGCTAAATTGATAAGTTCACCCGTTACTTTTACGAACGAAAATATATTTTTTAACACCGCCCAAATCATAGAATTTGCCAGTTTGATAGGTTCAGGAGCATGTGCGATGTACTTGAAAAGACCTAATATGTGTAACGGAGCCAATATTGCTTATACACGAGAAGTTTTTGAAGAAGTAGGAGGATTTACTGGAAATGAACATTTAGCTTCAGGAGATGATGAGTTTTTAATGCACAAAATAGCTAAACTGTATCCAGAAAAAGTTCTTTTTAATTTGGATAAAAATGCAATTGTGTTTACAAAATCGCAACCTGATTTATTGCATTTTTATCAACAACGCAAACGATGGGCGAGTAAATGGAAACATTATGATGATTGGAAAGTGTCGGTTTTGGCAATCTTTATTTTTACTGTAAATTTGGCAGTAATTATTAGTTATTTTACCTTTAATTTTATTGATTTATTCCTTAAATTTTCGGCCGAATTTGTCTTTTTATCTTTGATAATCAGTTTCTTAGGTCATCGTAATAAGATAAAATACATTCCCATTATTCAATTATTTTATCCTTTTTACGTGGTCTTCTTCGGTCTAATTGCCCAAGGAAAAGGCTATAATTGGAAAGGGCGAAAACTATTATAAAATATATGTTTATTCATAAAACAAATTTCATAATGCGGGCATTATATCCAGATTTTATTTGGAGAATCCCAAGTAAAGAAAAGGAAATATTCTTAACTTTTGATGATGGCCCAATTCCTGAAGTAACCGAATTTGTTTTGGAAGAGTTAAATAAATATCAAGCCAAAGCTACTTTCTTTTGCATAGGTGGGAATATTGAAAAATATCCAAATGTCTTTCAACAGGTTGTAAATCAGCATCATACTGTCGGGAATCACACTTTTAATCATTTAAAAGGGTGGGATACCTATGACGATACTTACATAGAAAATTTTAAAAAGTGTGAGGATTTATTTGTGAATTCACAAGTGAAACGCCACCCGCTCACAACGTTATTTCGTCCGCCTTTTGGCAGAATTAAAAGAAGTCAAGCCAAAGAAATTTTGAAATCACACGAAATTGTGATGTGGGATGTTCTCACAGGTGACTACGATCAAAACCTTTCAAAAGAGCAAGTTTTATCAAAAACGTTACAGTACACAGAAGGAGGGTCAATTGTACTTTTCCATGATAGTATAAAAGCTAGTAAAAGTATGATGCACACTTTGCCAAGAGTTTTAGCACACTTTTCGGAGCAAGGATATATCTTTAAATCAATTAATTTGTAGAACTGGTTTTCTGTTTATTTTAGACGATTAAACGAGTTGTAAACCTGTTATACAAAATATGAATTACCCAAAAATAACAATCTGGATTGCTGCACGTAATGAAGAAGATAACATTATTAATTGCCTGCGTTCCATAGAAAAATTAAATTATCCAATTGAATCCTTACAAGTTTTAATAGGAAATGATAATTCTGAAGATAAAACTGAGTCACTAGTAAAACAATTTATCAAGGATAAACTTTATTTTCAATTAATTGATATTCAAAAAGTTATCAATCATCAAAGGGGGAAAGCGAATGTTTTAGCAAATCTCTATGAGTACTCAACGGGCGAATATTTTTTGATCTGTGATGCTGATGTAACCGTAAATCCTGATTGGGTGAAGGGAATGATTGCAAATTTTGAAAAAGATTCAAATATTGGTCATCAAGTTGGAATTACGTCTATTAAAGGCAGTTCAATTTGGCATCACTTTCAATCAATTGACTGGCTTCATGCATTGACCTTATTAAAAATTGCAGCTGATTTAAAGATTCCTTTGACTGGGCTTGGTAACAATTCAGCGGTAACCCGAAAAGGATACGAGGCAACGGGAGGCTATGCAAAAATTCCTTTTTCAATAACAGAAGATTTTGCATTATTTCATGAAATAGTCAAAGAAGATTTTGCATTTAAAAATACCATAAATCGAGAAGTTTTTAATCAAACTTTACCAATGGTTACACTCAAAGAGTTCTTGCATCAACGCAAACGTTGGATGGTCGGAGCTTTACAATGTCCTTGGTGGGTGGTTTTGTTGCTGTTTTTTCAGGCTTTATTTCTGCCAATTTTATTGATTATTGGAATCTTTTTTTCTTGGAAAATTGCTGGAATTTTATGGGTATTAAAATGGGCAAATCAAACCATAACAGTTTTGCCCACCATTATAAAATTAAAAGAATTTCACTTACTTAGACACTTGTTTCTATACGAATTTTATGCCAATTGGTGGCAAATGACCATGATTTTCTTCTATTATTCTCCAGTGAAAGTGGATTGGAAAGGGCGAATTTATGAATAAATAAAAATTAATAATGATAGAAACCCACGCACATATTTACGATGAAGCCTTTGGCGAAGACCGTGAAGAAATGTTGAATAAAGCCTTTACGGCAGGAATTTTAGAAATTTGGATGCCAAATTGTGCTTCAGAAACCATCGAAAGCATGATGGATTTGGCAACAAAATATCCAACCCAATGTCGCCCCATGATGGGTTTGCATCCATGCTATGTAAAAGAAGATTTTGAAAAAGAATTATACATCGTTGAAGAATGGTTGAATAAGGAAAAATTTATTGCCATTGGTGAGATTGGAATGGATTTATTTTGGGATAAAACCTTTATAAAACAACAAGAAGAGGCTTTTTTAATCCAATGTGTCTTAGCAAAAAAGCATAATCTTTGGATTGATATTCACTCTCGAAATGCCTTTTGGGAGACAGTTTCCCTAATTGAAAAAAATGCTGACCCAACCTTAAAAGGAATTTTTCACTGCTTTTCTGGTACTTTGGAAGAAGCTCAAAAAGCAATTGAATTAAACTTTTTATTAGGCATTGGGGGAGTAGTAACGTTCAAAAATGGTGGATTGGATAAAATTTTGCCCCATATTGATTTGAAGCATATCGTTCTCGAAACGGATTCTCCCTATCTTGCACCTGTTCCATACAGAGGTAAACGAAATGAGCCAGTTTATTTGCAAATAATTGCCCAGAAAGTAGCGGATATGATGCAGATAAGCGTTGAAGCGGTGATTGAGCAGACGACTTTGAATGCGAAAAATTTATTACTATGAAAACCATTAAAATAAAAACAAAAGCAGATGGCAAAGATGATGTAAAAGTACTTGTAATTTATACAGGAGGTACTTTAGGAATGGTTTATAATGCTAAAACGGATAATTTAGTACCTTTCGATTTTGCCCAAATCCCAGATAATTTGCCCGAAATGGCACGTTTAGATTTCGAAATTTCGGTGCTAACTTTTGATAAACTACTCGATTCTTCTAATATGAATCCAGAGAAATGGGTTCAAATCGCATCTGTTATTGAAGATAATTACATCAAATTTGATGGTTTTGTAGTACTTCATGGTTCCGATACTATGTCTTATTCAGCATCGGCATTGAGTTTTATGTTGGAAAACTTAGCCAAACCAGTTGTGTTTACAGGCTCACAATTGCCAATAGGTGATTTGCGAACCGATGCAAAAGAAAATCTTATTACGGCAATTCAAATTGCTTCCCTACAACAAAATTCAAAACCCGTTATTCAAGAAGTTTGTCTTTAT
>JANXRS010000508.1 GCA_025356745.1 Arcicella sp. | reverse complement strand
ACAACTTTTGGACGAGAAGGCAAGTTAGACAAACTTACTCCAATCAGACAAGGGGGAAGAGTAATCTCTTCCTCTTTGCTGATAAAATATAGTCTAATCAACCATTCTCAAAGTTGCATTTAACAATTGAATTCAAGAATTAATTAAACTATTTTTTATCCCACCAAACACGAGTATCATAACTATCTTCACCTTGTTGAGTGGCAACAAGTTTATAATTCTCACCGTTCAAATCACGTTCAGTTGTTGGATATCCCAATCTTCTTGGAATTTGTTTGCTTGGATTAGCAGCTCCAACGGCTGGGGTCAATGCCGGAAAACCAGTACGTCTCCACTCAGACCAAGCCTCATGTCCTTGCATATACAAAGCAACCCATTTTTGATTTCCAATTAATGCCAAAGCGTTGGCATCATTGTATTTAACCGCCGAATTTGCAATAAAAGTAGCATAAGAATCGGCAGTATATACGCCCCATTGTTCCATAGAAGCCTTTATTGCACTTTCGTACATTGCTTTAGCATCTTCTGTTGTCCAACCTAATTTTGCCGCTTCTGCTCTCGAAAACAATACCTGTGCATACGTCAAAACATACGCAGGAGCATCTTGCGTTTTGATAAGTTTATCGTTTGGCAAAGATACGCTAGCTGCTTTATAACCAGAATTTTTCAAACCATAAGGCATACCAACATAATCTTGCGTACTTACTGCCTTAGCAGCAAAAGCTGCTAACCGTGGGTCATTTGTAGGTTTTAAGTAATCAATCAAAACTGTACTTACTGCATAATCTAAACGACCGCTGGTTACAAAACTGCTGTACCAAGGATTTTCATTATTGGCATCTCTTTGAAATTTGTAAACCAAATTGTCAGCGTTTGAAGTGATTACTCCATCTGCCAAAGCTGCCGCAAATTCTGTTTTTCCTTTCGTAGGGTCAACTTTCGATAAACGAAGTGCTAATACTATTCTTAATGAATTAGCAAATTTCTTCCATTTTGTATTATCACCGTTAAACAAGAAATCGCCTTTTACATTTGCTCCGCCATCAAATTGTGCTTGTGCGTCCTTCAATTCTTTAAACAAATCGTTATAAATATCTTGTTGTTTATCGAATTTAGGTTTAAAATTTGCACTACCTTTTAAGGCTTCCGAATAGGGAACATCACCCCAACGGTCAGTTACTACGCTAAATAAATAGGCTTTTATGATACGTGCAACCGCAATTTGATTAGCATTTGAACCTGAAATTGTAGCTAAGCTTTTTGTATCAGCATTTGTGTTATAGTCAATAATCAACTGTAAATTCTGTGCAGTTGTATAGAATACACCATAATCAAAAGGCAAACCTGAATACGTTGAAATCTGCGTATAAGTTATTTCAGACCAGTGTTGGGCATACAAAATTTGTGTTGCCGTGTTGTCAGTAACTCCCAAACGAACCGTTCTTAACGAGTTAGTAAGAATACTCGTAAGATTAGGTTTTGAAGCACTATTGGGATTAACATTTAAATCTCCAAAGTCATCCAGTTTTTTACAGCCCGTCATCACACTAATGACTGTAAAGGCTATTAAAAAGAATTTTATATTTATTATATTTCTCATTTTCTTGATTTATAGTTTGTTGATTATTTTAGAATGAAAACTTTAAATTTACACCATAAGAACGTGTTGGAGGCAATTGTCCACCTTCACCCCAAAGACTTTGTGTTTCTGATGGGTCGATTCCTCCGCCAACTTTGCTGTACATTAAAAATGGATTACGTACTAATAAAGCAATCGTAGCCATTCTAAATGGTGTTTTACCTAATAAACTTTTTGGTAAATTATAACCTAAGTTGATTTCACGCATTTTAACATACGTTTTGTCATAAGTCCAATATTCATTTAGGTCAAATAATTTTGTCTCATATAATGTTTGAGTATCCACATAAATATCGTTTTTCGCTCCATCAGTTTTCACAGCATCAGATAATAAAACACCTCCACCATCGGCAACAGCATCACGTACTGGTTTGCCTTTATCGTTGTTGCCCGTTGTTTGTTCACTCAAACCAGAATATGCGTTAAACATACGAGTAGTTGAATAGAATTTACCTCCCACCACGAAATCGAACATTACTTTCAAAGAGAAATTTTTGTATTTGAAAGTGTTAAACATACCACCTTTAAAATCAGGAAGGATTGATGCAATATCTTGACCGTTATCATACAAATAGAAACCATCAGCACCTACCATTCTCTTGCCATTACTTGCATTATCAACATTATTTCCAGCGGCATCTTTTGCTTGGAAAGTTCTAATTTTACGTCCTACAATTACACCCCAATCAGAGCCTTCACGAGCTACTAAGTTTAAGGTACTTCCACCAAAAATAGGAACACCCGCAAATGGACTACTTGTTGCCCCTTGATTTCCAATACTTTGTCCAATATTATCTAAACGATAGGCTTTCAAATTGTCCGCTAATTCTATCACTTTAGAACGGTTTCTATCCATATTCAAATCAATTTCCCAAGAGAAATCCTTTGTTTTTACTGCCAGTGCATTCAAATGCAATTCAATACCACTCGAACGAATGTTTCCAGCATTTACCAAAGCACTCGTGTAACCACTTGAAGATGGTACAGTTAATGGAAGAATTTGATTTTTATTGTCAGTTGAATAAGCCGTTAATTCTAAGCCTAAGCGGTTTTTAAAGAATTTTAAATCAATACCACCTTCATAAGAAGTTGAAATACCAGGTTTCAAGTTAGTGTTTGGCAAACGAGTAGGCAATGATTGCGTTGGGTTACTTCCAACTGGATTACCCGCTGCAAAAACAGGTGTAATTTGATACGCACCAATATCTGAACCTACTTGTGCAACTGCTCCACGGATTTTGCCAAATGATAATGCACCCGTATTGCCTGTCAATTCCGTAAAAATTAAACTCAACGAAGCCGATGGATAGAAATACGAATTATTTGCTTTCGGAAGGGTTGAAGACCAATCATTACGAGCGGTTACTTCCAAATAAATTAAGTCTTTATAATCAATACTCGTAGAGCCATAAATACTTCTAACTTCTGATTTTGAATCAAAGTTTGAAACGTTTGGACGACCTATTGAATTTCCAATATTATACAATTCAGGGGTTGCTAATCCTCCCGATGTGCTTTGAGCGGTATAATTCAACATATTTCTTCTAATATTTCCACCCGCCAATGCTTTAATAGTAAACTCTCCAAATTTCTTATCAAAGTTTATTATTCCTTCATAATTATCTTCAATTGATAAAACCGTTGATAAACCAAAACTTGCTACTCTTTTCGTTCCAGAGGCAATTAAGCTATTAAAATTATAATTATTCAAATCTTTACGAGCAATAACACCGACGGTCAAATAATCCGTAATTTTATACGAAAGCCCTAAATCTCCGAAGATTTTTTCATTTCGTAAAGTGTTATTATTAGCATTTACCTCTGTGTAGGGGTTATCCCAATACAAAGGAGTTGTATTTTCTGGACCAGTAATGTTCCAACTTCTATACGTTCCATCTGGATTACGATAAGTTTTCAATTGTGTCATATCTAATTGACGTTGAAACCACTGGTTAAACTGTCCAACTGTCTGATTTGAACCACTATATCCATCCGCAGGACGATTTAGCGTACGCTCGTTGGCGTAATTCAAATTCAAATTCATCGAAAGTTTTTTCGTTAAACTGTTCTGAACTTTTACTGATAAATAGTCTCTTTTCTGATTACTATTTGGTACAATGCTTTCCCCGTAAATATTGGTGTAAGATACCCTAAAAGTATATCCTTCCCCTTTTTTAGAGAAAGCAACATTGTTATTAATTGACAAACCTGTGTTGAAGAAATCTCTAACATTATTAGGATTTGGCGAGAAAGGAACTTGTTTCCCAAAATCAGGGTCAGAAGGAATCCAAGAGTACCAAGGGCGATATAATGTTCCATCCATTTTAGGTCCCCAGCTTTCGTCAGCAGAATAATCAATAATATTTTGACCATTAAAAGCACTCCAAGCAGCAGGATGAATAGCTGAATTAAATTTGAATTTTTCAAACTCCTGTGAGTAACCTCCACCATATTCATTTTGATAAGTAGGTAATAAACTCACTTGGTCAAGTACAGTACTATGGTTGAAATCAAGACCAATTCCATCTTGCTTTGCACCTTTCTTGGTCGTAATAATGATAACTCCTTGCGATGCACGATTACCATATAATGCACTAGCACTTGCCCCTTTTAGCACGTTGATGCTCTCTACATCATCCATGTTCACATAATTAATATCCGTTGGTGTTCCGTCCACCACATAAAGCGGGTCGGCACCTGTCAATGAATTAATACCACGAATACGAATCGTTGGCGTTCCGAATTTCGCTCCAGATTGTCCAAATACTTGAATACCAGCTACTTTTCCAGTTAAAGCATCTGCAACGTTTGTATTACGGGTGTTCGCTAACTTCTCTTCACTAACTGATTGAGACGAAAAACCCAAGGCTTTTTTATCTCTGGTTTGTCCTAAGGCAGTCACCACAACTTCTTCTAAAGCCCCAACTTCCGTTTGAAGAGTCACATTAACGATTGTTCTATCAGCAACGTTAACGGTTTGTTGTGTGAACCCCACGAATGAAAATACCAAGGTTGATTGACTTCCAACACTAATTTTATAACTACCATCTGCACCCGTGGTAGTTCCACGATTTGTTCCTTTTACAGCAATATTCACTCCAGGTAAAGGTGAATTGTCTTCGGTGGAGGTAACTACCCCCGAAACTTGTCTGTCTTGTGCGAACGCATTTATCCCTGATACCATTAGTAGCAAAGAGATAAAAAGTAACATTTTTCTCATGTTGTTTTGTTTTATTGATGAAAAATTTAATAAAATATTACAATTGTATAAAGTGTAATCACCTCAAAATTTCTAATCTAAATTTAGATATGAGAAACTTTTTCTCAGACAACAAAATTGTCATGAGGTTTAAAATAATTTTAAAGAGGACTTTCCCGAATCTTTAAAAATTCGTGGACATTTATTAAACAGCAGTATTTATAAATTAATTGAGTTTACTTAGGAAATTGGATATGTAATTTTCAGATATTCCTTAAAGAGCGGTTGTGGGAGTAATTATAGCCTATAAAATGTTCTGGTTGTGATAATTTTTTGTTTGTTAATGAAATATATTTATAAAATTAATATTTTTTTTAATATAATATAATAAACTTTATTAGGATAATTTGATTATTAAAATTTTTGGACAAACCAACATGATATTTTGTATAAATATTGTGATAAACTATACAGACATCAGTGGCTGTTACAACCTTATACGAGGATGAATTTACAGAAATTCTATCTTATTTTTCAGAAAGATGGCGAATCCATGAGAGTCGCTACACACTTTCAAACACTTGGCGAATCAATAAACCTCATAAAGATGAAAGGCTAAAATTAGTAGAAGATAAACTCCTTTTTATT
>JANXRS010000487.1 GCA_025356745.1 Arcicella sp. | reverse complement strand
TTTAGGTTTATGTTAACATAAATACTTCATTTTTAGGTTTTATCTTAAATTGAATCTTTTTTCATTATCCAAAATAAGCTCAATTTGTATTTTTCCAAGCAGTTTTATTGTACTTTTAAATGCGTTGAACCTGATTATTATTCCACTAAAAGTATCATAAACTAATTATCTCTACCTTATTTCTAAGTCAAACTGATATGTTTTTTCATAAGCCTTTTCAGATGCTTGAGAAAACGATTATAACTTATTTCTTTTTGCTCATAAAAATTAACGTATAATATAATACGTTAGAAATGTTATTTTATGACATTTTTGAGATTATATGTTATATTTTTTAATTTTTTTTCTTCACACCCTTATTTGTAATATTAAAGTACCATAGCCATAAAATTAATATGAATAGTTTATACGCTAAAAACAACTTTTTCTATTTCAGTATTTTTGTTTATTTTTTACTTCTATCATCTAGTGGATATTCTCAAAAAAATACCTTTAAAGATACATACCCAGAAAAAAATTCGGATAGTTTGGTACATTGGCTCAAAGTAAATCCTAAATTGGATGAAAATCGGCTGACGAATCTCATTAAAATTGAACGAAAATATTCATGGGAATGGAGTGTTAATAGATATAAATATCTGAATGAAATCCAGAAAATAGCTAAAAGTTTAAAAAATTTATATGGAATTGCCTATTATAAATTTCATAAAGCAGAATTTTTAAATGATGAATCGCAAAATATTAGATCTGTTAAGCTTTTTACAGAAGCCTTACAGATTGTTGAACGTTTAAATGATATATCAGGACAAATAAGTATTCTTAGTTACTTGAGTTTAATGTATTTAAATTATGGCACTTCTGGTACTAATAATTTAGCAAAGTATTATATTTTTAAGGCCAAAAATCTGGTAAATCAATCAGATGACCCTCATGCTAAGATACTATTTTTAATGGTTTATTTAAAATATGTAAATTCTTCGTCTAAATCAAGCAGTATTTTAAAATTATCAGTTATAAGTCAAATACTACAATTATACAAAGAGAATTCTAGTCTGGAATACACTTATGTATGGGTTAAATTCATCGAATCTGATTTTAATTATCACATAAAAAATTATTCTAAATCTAATACAATAAATAAAGAGTTAATTAAAAAAGTTAAAGAAAACGATTATTATTTGTTGTCACGTATAAATTTAAATTTAGCTAAAAATTATTCTGCATTAACCCAATACGATAGTGCCTTGATAAGTAATCAATTAGCATTCACTTGTTTTAATAAAACTCCTAAAATTGCTTATTGTCAACAAACTGGGGAAACTACTTATGCGGTCTTAATAGCTATATTTAATAATGATAAAAGTATAGCTATCAAACTAAATAATTCTAAAATGAGTAGTGCTTTAGCCGATAGTATTATTTTTTATCAAAGATTGGAGTTGGAAAATAATAAAAAAACTATTCATGAGATTCAAACTCGTTACAATTTTGACTGGAGTGAATTGGAGCTTAAAGATCATGCAACAGAAAAAAAACTCTCTCATTTGCTTCAAAATGCACTTCAACATAAACTACAAATAGAGAAATTTGAAGCACTAACATTCAAAAATGAACTTGAGCAATCGGAAAAAAAGATTACACAAATAAAGCAAATTGCCTTTGCCAAATCAAAAATCATAGAAAATAAGAATCAACGACTATATACTTACATTTTGATGATTTCGATAGTATTGTTACTTATGATAATACTACTTTTAATTTTAAGGACTCATTATCGTAGAGAGAAGCAAGTAACAATGTTTAGGGATAAATTTTATACTATTCTTACTCATGACTTGCGAGGGTCAATTAATTCCCTTACCGATATAGGAAATGTTTTAAGCTATCTTATAAGAAATAATAAAATTGCAGAAATGAAGAGAGTCGCTAATCAAATGGACTATCTTGGGGTTAATACTGGTTTATTATTGGATAATATGCTTGATTGGGGAACTTCTAAAAGCTACGGAGTGGATACTACGCCCAAAAGTCTTGATATATCTTTATTTATAACTGAATTAGTGGGTCGTTATTTAGCAGCATTAAAAACTAAAAATATAGAAATTATTCTTAATGTTCCAACTAATTTAATAATCTCTACTAGCCCAAAATGCGTGGACATAATTATTAGAAATTTGATTGCTAACGCCATGTCTCATACATCATCAGGAGGTAGAATTAATATTAATGTGAAACAAATAGGGGAATCTCATCAAATTTTAATAGAAATAAACGATTCTGGAGAAGGTATTGTTGCCGAAAAACTGGAATTTATCAAAAAGGTTTTTTCGGGGAAAATAAGACCCGAGGTTGGAGACAGCGGATTAGGTTTAGGCATCCTATTAATAAGTTATTTTGCTAAAAAAAATAATATTTCCTTACAGGCTACCAGTCAAATTGGTATTGGTTCTTGTTTTACTTTAATTTTTAATAAAATTAATTAGATTTAATTACAGGTTGAACGCATTTAAAAATGCAATTTTGAGTTTAAAATCAATGAATAGTACAATTTTATAACTGTAATTTTGCCAGAAATAATAAATTGATGAAAATTTGAATCTGGTTTTAGGTTTATGTTAACATAAAT
>JANXRS010000486.1 GCA_025356745.1 Arcicella sp. | reverse complement strand
AAGAGCTGTTGCAGTAATAAAAAGTCAAAACCCTTATGTGGATAACTTTGTCAAATCGGAACAACCAATTAATAAAGCCGCCTAAAAACGCTTGAAAATATTTAAATTTTTGTTTGGATTAACCATAACAATCGCTGCGGTCTAATCCTTTAAATCCGTGTTCTATAATTTTCGAAATCAATCTTCTGGAAACGGAATATACACAAAACTTGCAAAATCTTTATCCAATACAAACAGACAACAAAATTCATCAGGGTCTTTATAACTTGTTTTAAATACCTCCACATTTTCTTCCGCAATAATTTCTCGTTGCACAAATTCCTCCATCATTGAGGCGTGATAATGCCATTGATTATCATTCATTTCATGAATACCAATCAATTTTGAACCAATCATAACAGGGTTTTGAGATACGGCAAAAATGGGGTATTTTGAAAATTCACGAGTACGTATTTGATAGGACGCTTCTTTCAAAAACTCTGCGACAATTACAAAGTCAGTAGAAATGATTCCTAAATATTTGCCGTTTAATTCAGGTGAATTTGGGGCATTGGATATGGCTTGATAGTCTTCTAACACGTTCTTTTAGTTAATAATTAACAGATAATAATTAACAGTTTCTTAATTGAAATCGAACAAAATTAATTGTTTCTTATTAATTATTACTTAAAATCTTGCCGCACTCAGCAGGCTTAAATCTTTATAATTCATCCCAAATTTTTTGGCGATGTTGGCGTTTGTTAAACTGCCTTTGTAAGTGTAAACCCCTTTCATAAAGGATTTGTTCGCAAAAATAGCTTCATCTATTCCACCTGTTTTCCCAGTTTTCAACAGAAATGAGGTAAATATATTACTCAATGCTTGCGTAGCAGTATGTGCTACTCGGGAAGGAATATTAGGGACGCAGTAATGAATTACATCATGTTTTCTAAAAATCGGATTGTCATGTGTTGTCATTTCGGAAGTTTCAAAACACCCTCCTTGATCAATACAAACATCAATTATTACTGAATCTGGCTTCATTATCGACACCATTTCTTCCGTAACGATGCAAGGTGTAAAACCATCTTCGGCACGCAAAGCACCAATCACTACATCCGCTTCCGAAATTGCTTGTGTGAGCGTATTGGAATCAATAATACAAGTAAAAATATTATGCCCAACCGAATGTTTTAAGCGTTGAAGTTTGTAAATATCTTTATCAAAAACTTTTAAATCTGCTCCTAACCCAATGGCAATTCTGGCGGTATATTCCGAAACTGTCCCTGCTCCCAAAATAACTACTTTTGTGGGTGGAACACCTGTAATTCCTCCTAAAATTACGCCCATACCTTCATTCGTACTACTCAAACATTCCGCAGCAATTAACATGACTGTAGTTCCTGCAATTTCAGACATGGCTCTAATAATGGGCATTCCACCAACGTTGTCTTCAATATATTCATAACAAAGTCCAATAATTTTTTTACGGTTTAGTTTCTCAAAATATTCCTTCGTCATGCGGGGCATATTTAAGGCTGAAATTACCGTAGAGCCATTATTAAGATATTCCATTTCGGAATCTGTCAAAGGTTGAACCTTCAAAATTATATCAGATTTGAAGACTTCCTCAGTGGTATATGAAATCTGACCTCCTGCGTCGGAGTATTGATTATCGGTAAATTTTGCCCCATTTCCTGCACCTGTTTCAATCAAAACTTGATGTCCATTACGCACCAAAAGCCCTACTGCCGAAGGCGTAAGCGACACACGTCTTTCCTGCATCGAAACCTCTTTGGGAATTCCGATGAATAAACTTTTAGCATTCTGTTTTGTCCAAACTAATGCTTCTTGGGGAACGCCGCTCGGTGATGACATTAGCCCCGACTGAGCAAGGACTTCTTTAAAACCTGTTGGTTGAGGCATAATTTGAATATTGAGTTTTGAATACGGGTTATGGTATTATTTCAAAATTTCCTATAAAAATACACTAAACCCCTATTTTTTCCAAATGAATTTCTCTTGCTCCATCATCTTGCACTTTGATTTCGATTTTCAAGTATTTGGTAGGCAATAAATTAGCAATTTTTGAGGGCCATTCGATGAAACATCTTTCACCAGAATATAAATAATCCTCCACACCCATGTCCATTGCTTCTTCTTCTTTTTTGATTCTATAAAAATCAAAATGATAAATATTTTTGCCATGTTTAGTAACGTATTCATTTACTAATGAATACGTTGGACTTTGCACATGACTTGTTACGATTAAAACATCACAAATAGCTTTAATGAGCGTGGTTTTTCCTGCTCCCATTTGTCCTTCAAAAATCCAAACGGGCGTTTTTTGTCCGAAGTCAAGAATAGTTTTGGCAACAGTTTTAATTTCGTTTAAGGAATTGTAATTTATTACTTTTGAGTTCATTGTTATTAATTACAGGTTGAACGCATTTAAAAATGCAATTTTGAGTTTAAAATCAATGAATAGTACAATTTTATAACTGTAATTTTGCCAGAAATAATAAATTGATGAAAATTTGAATCTGGTTTTAGGTTTATGTTAACATAAAT
>JANXRS010000475.1 GCA_025356745.1 Arcicella sp. | reverse complement strand
TTTATGTTAACATAAACCTAAAACCAGATTCAAATTTTCATCAATTTATTATTTCTGGCAAAATTACAGTTATAAAATTGTACTATTCATTGATTTTAAACTCAAAATTGCATTTTTAAATGCGTTCAACCTGAACAAAATACAAAAGACATTTTGTTAGCTCAAAACTTGCCTGCTAGTAACGGGGCAACCACAACAACAGTGAATGCAGGGAAAACAAAAGGAAACGGTGTTGAAATTTCATTAAGTAGTCAAAATATAATTTCTGAGAAGGGCTTTAACTGGTCAACGGATATAAATTTTTCGTTGAATCGTGAACAAATTGTTGAACTCCAGAATCCTACTTTGAAAGCAAATATTGCGGATGGTTGGTTTGTTGGACAGCCTTTGACAGTAATTTATGACGTTAAAAAAATTGGGATTTGGCAAACATCAGAAGCGGCAGAAGCGGCAAAATATGGTAGAGTTCCTGGTCAAATCAAGATTGAGGATATTAATAGTGCAGCCAATGACGGAAAACCAGATGGGAAAATTGATGCCAATGATCGTCAAATTATAGGAAATTTCCAGCCACAATGGTCGGGTGGTATGACTAACCGTTTCTCATACAAGGACATAGATTTATCTGTAGTGATTCATGCTCGTATTGGTCAAACAGTAGTTGCACCTTATTTCATGGCAGATGGTGGAGCTCAAGGTTATCCATTTTTTGGAAATGGTCGTGTGAATTCATTAAAAAGAGATTATTGGACACCAAGTAATCCAACCAATGAATTTCCTCGCCCTGATGCAAGTTCAGATGCTACGCTGTTTTCATCGACTTTGGGTTATTTAGATGGTTCTTTTATTAGAGTAAGAAGTATTGATTTAGGATACAGAGTTCCCTCGGAAATAGTAAGTAAGTTAGGAATTAAGTCATTAAGAGTATTCATGAATATTACTAATCCATTCTTATTGTATGCTCCATTTGTGGATAAAGGTTACGGAATTGACCCAGAAGGAAATGGTTATGGTGGCGTAAGTACTTCACAAGTGGGTGGTACGCCCGTTCCAGGACGTGCAATTACGGTAAACGTGAATAATCCAACGACTCGTCAGATAAGATTTGGCGTTAATATGTCATTCTAAATTAGTTAATTAATACTAAAAATAAGTAGGAATTATGAACTGTAAAATGATTCCTTCTTTTCAAAAATAATAATATGAAACGAATTAATAAATTTTCTTTTGTAACAGCGGTAGCCCTTCTTTTTGGAACTAGTGGTTGTACTGAAGTATTACTCGAACAACCAAGAGCCGTAATTACCCCTGATTTTTTTTCTACTTCTCCTGGTATTTTGGGTGGTATTGCAGGTGTATATTCTGATATGCGTAACCTTTGGGGAACGGAAGGCTTCACTAATATTATCAACGGTGGAGTAGATGAAACGCTCGTTGGTGGTAGTGGTAATCCTAACTGGTTTACCTATAATGGCTTTTCTTCGGATGATTTATATCCGATGTGGCAGATTGCTTACCAAGATATTAACACCTTAAACGGGGTTATTCAATTTGGTACGGCAGCAAATATTGATGCTGTTACTAAAAAAGAATATTTAGCACAAGCAAAATTTATGCGTGCTTTTTATTATTTTCATTTGGTTCAAAACTTTGGCGATGTACCTTTGAAAAATAAGTTTATTACCGAAGCAACTACCAGCGATACTCGCCAACCAATCAAAGATGTTTATGCTTTTATTATTAAAGATTTAACCGAAGCATCAACTGAATTGCCAGCACAAGTGAAAGCCCCTTTCTTAGGAAAAGCTGCAACGCAATCAACTGCCTTGTATCTTTTGGCTAAAACATATTTAACTCGTGGGTGGTCATCGTTTGGAGAAGCAACTGATTTCCAAAAGGCTTATGATGTTGCCAATTCGTTGATTACAGATAGAGCAAAATATGGAGTTGACTTATGGCAAGATTTTGCATCGGCTCAAATAAACGCAAATGATTATGGAAAAGAAACCCTTTTTGCTATAGACCATAGTACTGATTTAAAATTTGGAGAATATACAACGGGTAGTTTTGCGTCTGGTAATAAAGAAAATAAAACAAATTTCTTTTTCAGACCAAATTATCCAGCTGTGAGTGTAGCAGGTACAACTAGTGGAGTATCCATTATTGATAGAGATATTGCTAATGGAAGACCATTTATTCGTATCCGACCAAACATTCCATACACAATGGATGTTGCTTTTGCGGATAAGAAAAATGATTCGAGATATAATAAAACGTTTCAATCTGTTTGGATTGCTAACAAAGCTGCGGTTACGCCTCGTGGAACTTTAATAGCAGGTAGAGATACTGCCATCTGGATGCCAGGAAGAACAGTAACTGCCGCTGAAAGAGCCGCTTTGAAGGGCGTTATTTTTGAGCCAAGTCAGTATTTACCAAACGTTTTTCCATCCATGAGTAAATATGATGATGCTACTCGTGGGTCATTAAACGATGCTTCAACCAGACCATTGGTGATGTACAAATTTTCAGAAATGTTCTTTATTGCCGCAGAAGCCGCTTTTAAATTAGGTGATAATGTAAAAGCCGCCGCTATGCTTAATGTAGTTAGACAAAGAGCCGCTTACAAATCAACAAATACGGCAGCTCAAAATGCAGCAGCAGCAACAGCACTAACGATTGTTGCGAGTGATGTAACGCTTGATTTTATTTTGGACGAACGTACTCGTGAATTTTACGGTGAAGGTTTAAGATGGTGGGATTTAACTCGTACTAAGTCATTAATCAGTCGTGTGAAGAAATATAATCCAGAAGCAGCGACAAAAATTCAAGATTTCCATGCTTTAAGACCTATCCCCCAACGTCAAATTGATGCAGTTACGTCAGGAGAAAAATTCCCGCAAAATGCTGGATATTGATATTTTATAATTAAGAACTAGTTTTGGGGCGTATGCTATACGTCCCTAATTTTTTATTAACAGTATATTGCTATAATATTTGTATTTCAAGATAACTTCATTATTCATTCAGGTTCAACGCATTTAAAAGTACAATAAAACTGCTTGGAAAAATACAAATTGAGCTTATTTTGGATAATGAAAAAAGATTCAATTTAAGATAAAACCTAAAAATGAAGTATTTATGTTAACATAAACCTAAAACCAGA
>JANXRS010000473.1 GCA_025356745.1 Arcicella sp. | reverse complement strand
TCTGAGAGCAAGGATAACACGATATGTAAGAAAAAGCCTATCATTCTCCCGAAAACTAAGGTACCATCATTTGGTGACTAAAATGTTCATCATTGATTACAACCAGAATTGTATATCAACACTTTTTAAATAACTACCAAGTATAGTTTACAAGCTACTTGACTCGCTCCGAAAAAGACATCTTGTAAACCATCATTATTAAAATCTCCAACGCCAACGCCTGAGCCAATGTACATGTATTCGTTGGTATAAAAATTAACAGAATCGCTTTCTGTAACTTGATTATTAAAAGTTATATTCGTTTCAGACGATGGTAGGCTTGTAAAAAATAATCCTTGCTTCGATTTATTCTGACAGCTAAAAAAAACTATGTTAATCAATAATAAGGCATATCTTTTGAACATTAATGATTGCTTTACTTGAAAATATTTTAACATAATTTTTATTTTTGGTAGGACAAGGTTAGGCTTGTCTGTTTAAACTATTGCAACAGGTTGGAATCCTGCCTTACTTTTTCTTACCCCACACAGAAACTCCTTTGTTATTCAAACCCGTAAAAACAACGGAGGCTTTTTTGTTTTCCCAATCACGACTTGCTTGCACATTCACTTTTTCGGTTGTTCCATCACTCCATTTCAAAGTTAGCCAAGGGGCATTATAGCTCCAAGTGCTTGAAAGGTCATTATTAAGCGTTTTATTAGCATTTATTTTTAAATCAACCGACTTCTGAAAATCGGGTGATGATTGTTCTTTATCATAACCTGGTACTACGCTGTAACTAAAAACAATTCGTTCCCAATCACCAATTAATTGCGTTTCTTCCACGTTTTTATTTTCTTCGTATGCATATCTTTCGGGCGATACTACTGGCCAACCATCTTCGGTCCATTGAATTTTTCGAACGTGCAGAATCATGTATGCACTTTGATTTCCTGGTCTGCCTTGATGAGCCATGAAATATTGTCCATTGTCTGGATTTTGAAATACCGAACAATGCGAAACCCCTTGCCATCCACTGTGTCCATTAAACTGATAAGGAGCTAAAATCATTGGTTCGTGATCAACGTCTTTATTAGCATCAATACCATTGTAATCATAAAAAGGTCCTGTGGGTGAATCGCTCCGACAAACTCGCACATTGTATTTTGTGGCAAGCCAATCGTAAGCGATAAATAAGTAATATTTTTTGAGTTCTTTGTTATAAATAATCTCCGCACCTTCAATGTTACCATTATATTTTCCACCCGTAAAACCTCGGTTAGCAATCCGCTTTCCCTTATCACCTTGCGACAAAGCCAAGCCTGTGGCTGGATTTAACGGAAGCATATAAATACCATCCCAACCTGAACCGTAATAGAAATATTGTTCCCCAGTTGGCGTTGTTACCACCGTAGGGTCAATGGCATTGGTCTGGCGAGAATTATCATTCAGCGATACCACAACGAGTCCTTTTTCAGTCCAAGGTCCTTCAGGATTTGTTGCCGTTGCCAAGCCAATTACACTTCTACGTGGGTCGGAGGATGACAATGAATAATAAAGCCTAAGCTCATTATTGTATTTTATGACGTATGGAGCCCACAGTGAATTGAAGGGTTGAGTGCCATTTTGCCGAATAAAATCGGCTCCCATTTTTGGTAATCCATTAAAAACCCAACCGTAGGTAAACCACTGAACAAGGTCTTTTGAAGAACGAATTTGAATACCTGAACGAATGTCAAATCCAAAGGCTACATCAGTATTGTAGCAATAATAGGTATCATTATGTTTAATAATAGCAGGGTCGTGAACATTATAAGGACCCCATTTTAAAAAATTGGTAGGGTTAGCTATTTCATCATAACTGTCTTTAATGGTGTTAATATCAAACGTTGGTGTTGTGGTGACGGGCGATATGATTGGTGGCGTAATAGGCTGTGGCGTATCGCCTTTTTTATCACAAGAGATAAAAGACCATAATAATAAGCTAAGAATTATACGACAGTTCATCATAACTTTATAAAATGTGAGGGAGATAATAATCATCTCCCTCCATAAATTATTTCAATCAAAAAAATTAATACGATGGATTTTGTTGAACACCAGCATTATTTTCAATTTCTCTTTGAGGAATTGGGTAATATTCTCTTCCCTCTTTATAGGTGTTAAACTCTGGATCATGCGTTTTTAATTCTGCTAACTTATTAGCATTTTTCAGCCATCCCCAACGATTTACATCATCAAAACGATGTCCTTCTAAACAGAACTCTAACGCTCTTTCATGAGCCAATTGCTCACGAAAAGCAGCTTGGTTCATATTAGGCATTACGGTATTCAAATCAGCCAAATTTGCTCTTGAACGTACTTGTTGCACAAAAGGAATCGCTTCGGAAGTACGTCCTAATTCGTTTAAACACTCAGCATACATCATCAACACATCGGCATAACGCATTAAACGTTCATTAATGCCTGAACGCCAGTCGAATTCATCGGCTTTTGTATCATCATTGGCATATTTTCTACAAAAAAGATCATTCAAATCTTGGGCATTGCCACCGTATCTTTTTGAAAATTCCACGCCATAAACCATGATTCCTGGAGCGTTATAAAACATTGTCGCTGTTACACGGGCATCAATTTTACCATCAATGGTTTTCTCTTTTTGATATTCATTAAAAATCCAACGAGTAGGCTGAACGTCTGTCCAACCCAAACCTCTAGCTCCATAAGTAATGGCACGACCCGTTACTCTACCCCAACCTGGAGCGGGTTCGCCACCCCAATTCAAATCTTTACCACCCGCATCACGAGAGAATTGTACTTCAAAAATAGACTCGCTGTTGTTCTCTTTGGCTTCTGTGAAGTTATCACGGTAATTCGGAACTAATTTATACGTACCCAAATCAATGATTGCTTTAAATTGAGTTGCTGCTTCTTGATAGCGTTTATTGAATAAAAGAGCTTTACCCAAATATCCCATTGCCGCTCCTTTTGTGGCTCTTCCAGTTTGTGCTTTGTCTGAACCAGTTACGCCATCGTAAGAAGTAGGTAACATTTCAGCGGCTTTCTTTAAATCATCAATTACTTGATTCCAACCTTGTTCGGGCGTCGATTGAGGCACCGTAAAATCAGCTTTTGATTGTACTGAATGAAGTGGTAATGAAACATTTCCGTACATATTTACCAAATGAAAAAAGTATAAACCTCTTAAAAAATAGGCTTGTCCAATTACTCTTTTTTTCAATTCGGCATCCATTGTAATCTTTGGAACATTGTCTAAAACCAAGTTGGCTTTTGATACTCCCTCATAATAAGCCCCGTACGCCCATCCGTAAATCGCATCATTACCCGCATTGAGGGCAAATTTACCCGCATTATACATTTGGTCCCAAGGACTATTACTTCTCAAATCATCTCCCCGATTATCTAATAAAAGGTTGGTTGAACGCATATAACCACCATCAATTGCCAAGGTTAAATAGGCGGCATTTACTCCTTTTAAAGCGTCATCTTGACTTTGCCAGAAAGTAGCTGATGTTTGAGCGTTTGGATTAGTTTGCTCTAATTGTTTCTCGCAAGACCCGCTCAGAAGCATTAAACCCGCAAAAAAAACGATATTTTGTAATTTTATAGTTTTCATTTTCTTTTAGATTAATTTATTAAAATCCTATTTGTAAACCTGCCATAAATGTTCTTGGATTTGGATATGAACCATAATCATAACCACGAGAGAACAAACCATCACTTGAGAAATCAGGGTCATAGCCTCTGTATGCCGTAACCATGAATACATTTTGTCCAGAAACATAAAATCTTGCTGATTCAATTCCTTTCACTTTATTCAAAATTGTTGAAGGAATTGTATAGCCAATCTGGAAATTTTGCATTTTAAGATATCCACCATCTTCAACAAATCTATCCGAATTTCTATTATTAGCATTCGGATTACCAATAATTGGTCTTGGAACGTCCGTAGAAGTATTAGCTGGAGTCCAATAATTAAGTGCATCCGTATGACCATTACTGTATTGTAATCCCATTAAGTCACGATAAACACCATTGTAAACTTTGTTTCCTGCTTGTCCTTGAAAGAAAGTTGAAAAATCGAAATTTTTATAAGTTGCCGATAAGTTAACGCCGTAAGATATTTTTGGAATGGCTGAACCTAAATAAATTCTATCCAAAGCCGTAATTTTACCATCGCCATTAACATCCTTGAATTTAATATCACCAGGAGCAGCGTTAATTTGTTCCGCATGATTTTTAATATCATCGCTGTTCTGGAAAATTCCTTCCGATTGGTACCCGTACAATTGTCCAACTTCACCACCCACTTCTGTAATACTTGCAGCGCCATAAATTGGACTATTTGTACCTCCTAAAGCCAATACTTTATTGTTCAACGTGTGCATATTTCCTGAAATTTCGTAGCGAAATTCACCAGTTTTTTTACGATAAGTAGCTGAAAATTCTATTCCACTGTTTCTTACCGAAGCAGCATTGGTAATGATGTTTGTGTTCGTTGCACCCACTGAATAAGGAATTGGCACAGGTGCAAGAATATCATAAGCCGTATTGTTAAAGTATTCAGCAGTGAATGAAACTCTATTGTCGAATAAACTCATATCAACCGCTACGTTTGTAGTACGTTTCGACTCCCATTTAATGCTTGGATCAACTACCTGTGTACGGGTTGCACCGGGTGCTAAAACTCCCCCAAAAACGTATCCAGCATTTCCATTAATAAAAGTATCAAAAAGGTAATCACCGATTGTCTGATTACCTAATTCACCATATCCACCTCTTAATTTCAAGGTATTAATGGCTGATGGTAATTGAATATCGTTGTGTACGTTCCACGCTCCAGCTACTGACATAAAATTACCAAAACGATTCAAAGGACTAAATTTAGAAGAACCATCACGACGAAAATTGAAGGTCAATAAATAACGGTCAGCGTAATTGTAATTAAAACGTCCTAAATAAGAGGCTAATGTTGCTTCGTATTTACTACCAGTAACATTTCTACCACCATCAATTTTAATGGGACTACTCAACGATAGGATATAAGGCTTTTCTAATCCTTTAACTGTTCCTTGAATAGAATTGTTCGTATTATTTTGGAACGTAAATCCTCCCAAAAGATCGATTCTATGTTTGCCAATTTCTACGTTATAAGTTAAAGTATTTTCAACCAAATTTGTTACGTTATCTCCACGATTTTCGTTGTAAACGGCGTTTGGCGTTAAATAATAGAAGCCTAAATCGTATTCTGGTTCAAAATATTTATAGACAAAATCTAAACGGTCGTGACTTAAATTTAACTTATACTTCAAGTTTTTTGCAATTTCGTATTCCGCCCAAGCATTTACCAACAAACGATTTCTATTATCAGTCCCTTTCAACAGTGAATTCATACCTACTACGTTCAAAGTAATGGCTCTTTGTGTGTTATTATCACTCCCACCAAATCCACCCAAACGATTAGGGTCTAAAACGGACATGGTTGGAATAGCCGAGAGTAAACTTGCCACTGCACCACCAAATACTGCGTGTTCACGAGTATTTTCAGCTCCTACTTTGTCGGCATCAGTAAAACCTACTTTTGCCCCAAATTTAAACTTACCTTTTTCTCCTGCCACATTAGCATTGAACGTAAAACGCTTATAAGACTGCGGTCCAGTAACTGTACTTGTTTGGTTAAAATAACCGACTGAAATATTACTACGCAGACTTTTACTACCGCCCGAAAGATTGATGGTATGGTCAGTAATGTAACCCGTTTTAAGTCCTTCATTTTGCCAGTTGGTATTAACATTGCTAATGAAAGCAGCATTAGATGGGTCATTACCTGGGGCAATTCTTAGTCCTGCGTTTAATTCAGCAGCAGAAACCACTTTTTGATAACCCGTTCTGTCCATTAAATCCCATCTTCGAGCAACACTCTGCACACCCGCATAGCCATTATAAGTAACTTTAAGTTGTCCTTCTTTTCCTTGTTTGGTCGTAATAATAACAACACCATTTGCTCCCCGAGCACCATAAATTGCAGCCGAAGAAGCATCCTTTAATACTTGCATTGACTCCACATCGTTCGGATTAAAGTCATTGGCTCCTTCAACGGGTACGCCATCAATTACAAATAATGGCGTATTATTGCCAAAATTACTTATTCCACGAATTTTAATTTGAAGACCAGCACCAGGTTCTCCATTACCTTGAACCGTTACTCCAGCTACTTGTCCTTGTAAAAATTTTGCCATATCGGAAGTTGCTGTTTTTTTAGCATCCAATACTTTCACAATCCCTACTGAACCCGTCAAATCTTTTACTTTTTGAGTACCATAACCCACCACAACCACTTCAGATAATTCTTTAGTATCATCAGTAAGTGTTACATTAATTACGCTTTGATTACGTACTTGGAGTTCTTTAGTTGTGAATCCAATGTAAGAAAATACCAAGGTCGCATTTGATTGAGAAGCTGGAATTGATACTTTGTAATTTCCCTGTGCATCGGAAGACGTACCGATATTTGTTCCTTTTAAGCTGATATTAACACCAACAATTGGAACGTTATTCTCATCCGTTAGTTTACCAGAAACACCTTTAGTATTACTAATGGATGCTTTTTGACCAAGCGAGAAATTAATAGAAAAAGGAGAAACCACACAAAATAATAAGGTCACGAAGGTTAAAAAATTCCTTAAAGATTTCCTGTTACTATTTTGTGTGTCCTTTTTAATTAGACAATGTGCTTTCATAGATTAGCATTTTTAAGTTTGAAAATTATTTTTGGATTGGGTATAATGAGAAATTACTGTTTCAAGCTGGAGAGTTGGTTATACTCCTTTTTGTAATTGATTTTTTCAATTCATAAGCAATAAAATTAATGGTGTTAAATTGACACAATTTACGATTGAAGAAATAACTAAACTGATAAAAATTATAACAATACAAATGGTGTTAAATTGACACAATTTGTATTTATTGACAATATTAATACTTTTTATTTGAATTATACTAATTTTTAAAATAATACAGGTTCAACGCATTTAAAAGTACAATAAAACTGCTTGGAAAAATACAAATTGAGCTTATTTTGGATAATGAAAAAAGATTCAATTTAAGATAAAACCTAAAAATGAAGTATTTATGTTAACATAAA
>JANXRS010000471.1 GCA_025356745.1 Arcicella sp. | reverse complement strand
ATTACCCATCAACAAGTAGCTGATGTTCAAGATAAACTCAATAACAGACCAAGAAAAAAATTAGGTTACTTTTCTCCTAACGAATTTTATAAAATTAATTTCTTAAATAATGAAGTTGCATTTGCGACTTGAATCCAGCAGCTTTAAAGAGATCTATTTCAGATAATGTAATAAACTGTCAAAAATATAAAATTTTTAACGCTTTAAGTTTATAAAACAAAACAGCCTTCCAAATATCGAACTAAAAAAATAAAAACAAGTTAATAAATACAGATTAGATACAAGTTTTTATAGAATGATGTAATTTGCGACTTAGTTATCAGTTGTTAGTTATCAGTTATTGGTCGGGCGGTGAACCGCTATTGGTTATTAGTATATTTTCTTTTAGATGATTATTGCTTAATAACTCATAGTTTATACTTTATAATTTATAGCTGATAATTCGTAACTCATAGCGGTTGGCCGCCCGACTAATAACTAACAAAAAATGAGTTTATCAATTAAAGAAATACAAGCTCCTATTGCAAACGAAATAAATGCCTTTGAAGGAAAATTTCGTCAGTCAATGAAAACCAAAGTAAAACTTTTGGATACGATTATGAACTACATCGTCCAACGGAAAGGTAAACAAATTAGACCTATGTTTGTGTTTTTAACCGCAGGACTTTGTGGAGAAATTTCAGAAAAATCTTATCGTGGAGCAGCATTAATTGAGCTTCTACATACCGCCACACTTGTACACGATGATGTAGTAGATGATTCAAATTATCGCCGTAGCTTTTTTTCAATTAATGCCCTATGGAAAAACAAAATTGCCGTTCTTGTAGGTGATTATCTTCTTTCAAAAGCCCTTTTATTATCTATCAATAACGATGATTTTGAGTTATTGAAAATTGGTTCTACTGCTATTTTAGAAATGGCAGAAGGCGAATTGATGCAAATTGAAAAGGCTCGTAAATTGGACATTACGGAGGCAATTTATTTTGAAATCATCCGTAGAAAAACTGCTACATTGATTGCTGCTTGTTGTGCAATGGGCGTAAGTTCAGTTGGGGCAGATGTTGAAACAGTAGAAAAAGCTAGGCTTTTTGGGGAGAAAGTGGGCATCGCTTTTCAAATAAAAGATGATTTATTTGATTACGGTGACGCAGAAATTGGTAAGCCTTTGGGTATTGATATTAAAGAGAAAAAAATGACGCTTCCCCTCATTTATGCCTTGAATCAGGCAGATTGGAATACGAAGCGTCAAATTATAAATATTATTAAAAATGAATCTGAAAATTCTAATAAAGTTAAGGAAGTAATTAACTTTGTTAAACAATCTGGCGGACTCGAATATGCCACAAAATCCATGCAAAGCCTAGTAAATGAAGCTCACACTATCTTAAATACTTTTCCCGACAATCCTTTCAGACGCTCATTGGCGGGTTTAGTTCAGTTTACAATTGAAAGAACAAAATAGGTATTAAGTAATTAATTCAACGCATCTTCCTTTTCCTTTGCCGCTGCCAATTGCCACCAAGGAACATAAGGATAAGCATGGTGTTCATGATGATACCCAAAGTAATAACAAGTAATGAATGCAACAAAGTGATTGTTTTTTTGACTCCGAGCCTTATATTTATCTGCTAATTCATGTTCTCCACGATGAGGAATATAGGTACCAAAATAAAATAATTGTAGGGTACTGAGAATGGCTGGAATTTCCCAAAAAACAATCAAATTTTCCATTGGGAAGATTAGTTTTAGGAGATTATAGGTAATAGCCATTAAGATAATTTGCCAAATAGTAATGTACTCCAAAGCAAATTTTAGATACCATCGAAAAAAATTTCCATCGTAGTAATCAGGGTCTTCCTCAGTAACAACGTTTGAGTGATGTAAATGATGTTTTCGAGAAAGCTTTTCATAATTATTATAGGCGAAAATAGTAGCACAAAAAAAGCCAATCCATTTGTTAACTAGCTTATTATTAGGCACTGCCACTCCATGAATTGAGTCATGAGCAGTAATAAAAATCCCCGTATATAGATGAGTCTGCACGAGCATAAACACATACACAAGGGGATCATAAAAATCTATTTTATAATGTAATAAATAGGTCAATGACAACGCCCAAAGAGTGATGATTGTGAAGGCATAAAATATTCCTTTATTTTTCATGTTTTTAGCAAGTAGCGTTGAGCAACAAGTTATAATTATGGAGTTTAGAACTCAAATTTCATGGCTCACATCTCATAGCTTATTAACCCGTAACACTTTAACTTTGTTACAAAATCAAAGATTGAATTAAATTTATTTCATGGCAAAATTAGAAAAAGATTTGCAAGAGGCAATTTTATCGATGCCTCAAAAGGAAAAAGACAAACTACTGCTTAAACTCATTGCCAAAGATGATGTACTGGTTCAGCAATTAGAATTTACTTTAGTTGAAGGCGGTTCAACGGTTGAATATCGCCGTGATGAAGTCAAAAATGCGATAGATAAATTATATCAAATTGATAGATATTCATCGGGATATTTGATGATGGATATGCGGTACATAAACGGTGATATTACTCGTCATGTAAAAGTTACGAAAGATAAATATGGAGAAATAGAATTGTCTTTAAAGCTAATTAAGGACTGTTTTGAAAAGCAATTGAAGTGGATTGAAAAGTATTCTTCCAAAACTGATAAACTTTCAAATTACGTGGTAAAACGAACTGATTTTATCTTGAAAAAACTTGTAAAGTTGCATCCAGATATTCAATTTGATTTTTATGCGGATATGAATTACGTCTTGGAATGCGTGCATCAATATGCCCCTGCCTACTATGCTATGCAAATGAAATTACCGAAAAATTATGAGATTTCTGAGTAATAATAGGTATTGCAAATACGACATCTTCTGTGTTTCATCTTTAACTTTTATTTATTTTGCAAATAAATCAATTCATCACATCATTTTCCGAAAGCGTTTCTAATAATTCTTTTGTGAAACTTTCTTTGGGTAATTATAAAGGTTCGGAAGAAGGACTGAAAAATATTTACATCAAACTTATTTTGGTAAAAAGAGAGGAAAAATTAAACTTTACCTATCGTTATAAAACTCGTGATATTACCAAAAATTTTACGGTTGAAGAAGGTGTAAAACTCGTTCTAGCATTCATGGAAAGTGGTTTTAAGGTGGCAACGCTTTTCACCAATGAGTTTGATTTAATTATGGAAACGCTTAATAATCAAAAGATTACATTAAGAAAAATCAATCCCACCAGTAAATCTACTATTACTTTAGACCACGACCGAAACAAAAAACGTTTGATTGAAACCAATGAAAAAGGATATTTACATGAATTAAAAATTACTGATTTGGAGGGAAATGTGTATAAAAATGCCCAAGATAAATACAAACAAATAAATCATTATGTAGAAATTTTGAGTTCGTTAATAAAAGAAATTCCGAACGATAAACTCAAAAAAGTCGTGGATATGGGTTCGGGAAAAGGATATCTAACTTTTGCTTTGTATGATTATTTAACCAATGTTTTAAAATTAAATACTTCTGTAATAGGCGTAGAATTTCGTCCTGATATGGTAGAACTATGTAGTACTATTGCTCAAAAAACGGGTTTTGGAGAGTTACGATTTGTGGAAGGAACGATTGAAGATTACGACAGCAAAGATACCAATATTTTGATAGCCCTTCATGCCTGCGACACCGCCACGGACGATGCGATTTATAAAGGAATAATCGCTCAAGCTGATTTAATTGTGGTGGCTCCCTGTTGTCATAAACAAATCAGAAGGGAAATTGAGAAAAACAAAGCTTCCAATGAATTAGATTTTTTAACGAAATACGGAATCTTTTTAGAACGTCAAGCCGAAATGGTAACGGACGGAATTAGAGCCATGATTTTGGAATATTTTGGGTATAAAACCAAAGTTTTTCAATTCATTTCAGATGCTCATACGCCCAAAAATGTGTTGGTTGTGGGGATAAAAGGCAAAATAAATCCTAAAAAACAGGCAGAAATTTTAGAGAAAATAAAAGGAACGAAAGCCTATTTTGGGATTGGATATCATCATCTGGAGCAGTTGCTTGGTTTATAAGTGGCGTTAATATTTCGCCAGTCAAAGTAGACAAATTTTAGCCTTATACAGGAAAAATATATCCTTTTATCCCATTTTCCCACGCATGAAGAAAATCTATTTGCGTAATTTGGGAAAAATATATACAAAATCTTCCCTCATGCAAACCCTAAAAAATAATCAACTTACCGTCAAAATCAACCCAAAAGGAGCAGAACTTACGAGCATTTTCAATAATGAAAACCAAACAGAATATTTATGGAATGCTGACCCTACATTTTGGGGTAAATCATCGCCTGTATTATTTCCAATTGTGGGTTCTTTGAAAAATAATATTTACCGTTTTGAGGGGCAGGAATATACGCTACCACGGCATGGTTTTGCTCGTGATAGAGAATTTATCGTGGAAAAATTAAAAGAAAATAGCATTATTTTTTTATTAACTCACGATGAAAATTCACTAAAGGTTTATCCATTCAAATTTGAATTTCGATTAATTTATTCTTTGGAAAATAATACGATGAATGTTACTTATTCAGTTAAAAATATCGGAGAAAATAAAATGTATTTTTCAGTTGGTGGACATCCTGCCTTTGCCCTTCCTTTAGCAGAAAATACCGCTTATGATGACTACTATTTGGAATTTAATAAAACTGAAACTTTCAAGCGTTGGGGACTTACAGATAATGGATTAATTGAGACACAACCAATTGATTTCATGGCAGATAGAAGCAAATTAAACTTAACAAAAGAACTATTTTATGATGATGCAATTGTCTTCAAAAACCTTGAATCTACATCCGTTATGTTGAAATCTGAAAAAATAAATCGTCAATTAAAATTTGATTTTGAAGGCTTCCCATACGTAGGAATTTGGGCGGCGAAAGAGGCTAATTTTGTTTGTATTGAACCTTGGTGTGGTATTGCTGATTCAGCAAATCATAACCAAGAATTGACTGAAAAAGAAGGAATAAACTGCTTAGATATAGGAGATATTTTTAAGAAAACTTGGCGGGTTACTCTTAGTTAGCATAAGGTTTTCAAATTAAAACTCCTCTTAATAAGCATAGTGTTGTATTTTTGTGGATGTA
Source organism: Arcicella sp. (assembly GCA_025356745.1). Classification (GTDB taxonomy): domain Bacteria; phylum Bacteroidota; class Bacteroidia; order Cytophagales; family Spirosomataceae; genus Arcicella. The sequence goes on along the minus strand of JANXRS010000471.1, from coordinate 20,237 downwards.
CAGTTAACCTAAAATAAAACCCTTATCCATGAGCCAAAATCCAATCCGAAAACAGGATGCCTTAGATTATCATTCCAAAGGTCGCCCTGGCAAAATTGCTGTTATTTCTACTAAAGAAACTGAAACCCAGCGTGACCTTTCATTAGCCTATTCTCCTGGTGTTGCTGAACCTTGTTTAGAAATTGCTGCCAATCGTGAAAATGTCTACAAATACACGGCAAAAGGTAATTTAGTAGCCGTTATTTCAAATGGAACAGCCGTATTAGGATTGGGAAATATTGGTGCAGAAGCCTCAAAACCTGTTATGGAAGGCAAAGCAGTTTTATTTAAAATTTTTGCAGATATTGATGTTTTTGATATTGAACTTAACACCGAAGACCCCGAAGAAATCATCAGAACAGTCAAGATTTTAGAACCCACTTTTGGAGGGGTGAATCTGGAAGACATTAAGTCGCCTGAGTGTTTTGAAATTGAAGAAAGGCTTAGGAAAGAACTCAATATTCCTATTATGCACGACGACCAACACGGCACTGCCATCATTTCGGGAGCGGCTTTGTTGAATGCTTTGGAAATTGTTGGCAAAAAAATTGAAGATTGTCATTTTACTGTTTCGGGAGCGGGAGCAGCGGCTATTTCTTGTATGAAATTATATTTGGGTTTGGGAGCAAAAGTAGAGAATATTTTAATGTTCGATAAAGACGGATTAATCTCGAAATCTCGTACAGATTTAAATAAATATGTACAACCCTTTGCTACTGAACGCACTGATGTTCATTCACTTACGGAAGCAATGGTCGGAGCTGATGTATTTCTGGGATTGTCAGTTGGAAATATCGTTAATCAAGAAATGGTTAAATCTATGGCGAAAGATGCCATTGTTTTTGCGATGGCAAATCCAACGCCCGAAATCTCTTATGAAGAAGCCATTGCTGCCCGTCAGGACATTATTATGGCAACGGGTCGTTCAGATTTCCCTAATCAAGTCAATAACGTTTTAGGTTTCCCCTATATATTCAGAGGTGCGTTGGATGTGCGAGCCACAGAGATTGATGAAAATATGAAAATGGCAGCGGCAAAAGCATTGGCTGCCTTAGCCAAAAAGCCCGTTCCAGATATTGTAAACTTAGCCTACAACGAAAAAAACCTCACTTTTGGACGAACTTATATTATTCCAAAACCCGTTGATCCACGTTTAATTACTACCGTTGCTCCAGCCGTTGCTCGTGCTGCGATGGAATCAGGATTAGCTCAAAATCCTATTTTAGATTGGGATGCTTACGAATTGGAATTAAGCAAAAGATTAGGTTTAGATAATCAATTGATGAAATATATTGTCAATCGTGCCAAGCGTTCACCTAAAAGAGTTGTTTTTGCTGATGCAGAGAATTTGAAGGTTTTGAAAGCAGTTCAACAATCGAAAGATGAAGGTATTTGCACCCCTATTTTATTGGGCGATTCAAAGAAAATTAAAGAAATAATTGCGACTCACAATCTGTATTTGAATGATGTAGAAATTATAGATACTCGTTCTACTGATATGGTTGAACGTTTAAAGCGATATGGTGATTTATTTTTCGAGAAACGTAAACGCAAAGGATATAATCAATACGAGGCTCATAAACAGATGCAAGTGAGAAGCTATTTTGGCTCAATGATGGTTGAAACGGGGGATGCAGATTGTGTAATTTCGGGTTTAACACGTAATTATCCAGATGCGATTCGTCCCGCTTTACAGATAATTGGTCGTGAAGATGGCGTGAAAAAAGTATCGGGTATGTATATTCTTTTAACCAAAAAAGGCCCCGTGTTTTTCTCAGATACTACCGTTAATTTTAACCCAAGCGTTGAAGATATTGTTGAAATAACGGAACTTACTGCCAAAGCCGTTGAGCAATTTAACTTGAAACCAAGAATTGCTTTATTGACGTATTCTAACTTTGGAACTGCCGATGGCGATGATGCTTTGAAGATGCGTGAAGCAACGGCAATTTTACAAAAAAAACATCCTGAAATGATTGTAGAGGGTGAAATGCAAGCACATTTAGCTTTTGATAATGAATTAATTAGAGAAAATTATCCATTTTCAAAATTGGTAGAAGAAGGAGCAAATACTTTGATTTTTCCTAATCTTTCGGCGGCAAATATTGCCTACAACTTATTGAAAGAAACATCGGATATTGAATCTATTGGACCAATTTTATTAGGTTTGAAAAAACCCGTTTATGTCCTACAATTAGGTTCGTCCGTTCGTGAGATTGTGAATATGGTGGCGATTGCAGTTGTGGAAGCACAAGGGAAATAAGTCATAAATGAATAGTTATGACTTATTTTAATAGCAACCAATGTTAATAATAATTCATAACTATTCAAGTAAATCTCCTAAAATAGCCAAATAAACACCATACCAATTTGAACCAAGATTTTGATAACGATGATAATTTCCTGTGTAAAAGTTTTTAAATATGGGAATTATACGCTTTAACCGATTTTTTTGCAAATTGCTACGTAATTGATAATGCTCCGAAATCCTTTGTAAGGATTTAGTTTTATCTTTCAATTCTGGATAATTTATATTAATATGATTGAGAAGATTAAAATACAAATTCCCTTTCTCAATAAAAGGACTAAGTTTCTTAGCTCGTGATCTTGAGAATCGAGAATGAACGTAAATTTTTTCCCTTTCCTTATCAATTACCCCAACCTGTTGCCCCTCATGTTGTCTATATAAAACCAATGGTTCGGCTACAAATCCAATCTCATTATTGAGGGATGCCAAAATCCCTATCCAACCATCATGAATAAAATCTGGATGAATAGTGGCTGGAAACGGTCTGGATTTTTCAGCAAATGTTTTACGCATGGCAACCGTACAGCCTGTAACCCGATTGCCCGTTAGGAGTAAATCTAAAGCTTTGCCATTTTTCCACTCCTCAATTTCTTCTTCCCAAAAACGCACTTTTTCCCACATAGTCGTATGCAAATCTTGTAATTTACAATCTACAATCAAAGCATTCGAAAAAACTACTTCTTGATTAAGATTTTCATTCAAATAATTTACTAAAGTTTCTATTTTTTGAGGTAGCCAATAATCATCTTGGTCGCACAGAAAAATTATTTCATTCATGCAAAGACTAACTGCATATTCGAAGTTTTTAACCGTTCCAAGGGCAGGAATATTTTGATATAATTTGATGGGTAATTTTTCCGAGAATTGATGAATAATTTCAAGCGTTCTATCCGAGGAATTATCGTCACAAATGATAATTTCATTTGGTTGCAGCGATTGATTTTGAATACTTTTAAGTTGTTCGCTCAAAAATTCACCGCCATTATGAGTACAAAGCGCAATTGAAACCATTGGAATTTGTTTCAGTGTATTAAAATTTTGATTGCTCAAGTGGTTGTTAGTAATAATATTAAAATAAGGGAAATAATTAATTTTCCTTATTTAGTAGTTAACCTGTATTTAAAATTAGTAAATTATAATTATTTTTTATTGCTATATACTACCATTTTATTTTAATTTTAAGGTAAAGAATCCATTAATGCTTCCCATTCGAGATACATTTTTGGAGCATCAAATTCTAAAGCACGTTGCCGCATAATTTCTTTATTCACCTCAATTCGTCCTTCCATTAAATCAATCATCGAATCAACCAAATCTTCAACATTCCAACTTTCAACTACTTTCCCCATTCCTTCACGCATAATATCTACAACTCCTCCCGAATTGAAAGTAATGATTGGTTTTCCCAAATAGGCAGCTTCTACGTTCACCATTCCAAAGGTTTCTTCATGAGATGGTAAGAGAAAGCCGTCTGCTAAATCGAAATAATCGTAATATTCTGTATTTAAAGCTCCCGTTAGAACGACATTATCACATTGATAATAAGCTAATTCTTTTCTAAAAAAGTATTCTGAAGCATTATTTGTACCTCCTCCCATCCAAATGAAGAAACACTTTTTATCTTTTTCTTTCATTAAACGAACAATCTTTGGCAGATAATCAATTCCTTTTCGATAAATTAAACTACCTGACATAGCCCATACATAAGCATCGGATGGGATATTTAGTTTCAATTTAATCGTTTTTTTATTAGATTCAGAGGGGAGAATATTTTTTAGGTCAATAGAAGGGTAGAGTAATTTAACATTATTTGCTCCCATGATTTTAAGGGATTGCTTTCCTGTTTCGGATAAGCAAATAGTCATTTCAGCTTTGAGCATTTCTTGAATATCTTTTGCTAAAACAGACTCATAGAGCAAATAGGGCATTTCTGAGATATGTGAAATGATCTTGACTCCTAATTTCTGAGCAAGTTTTGCAAAATGCCCAGAGTGATTTGTATTAAGATACCAATAATCAAACTTAAATTTACGATGAATATTTATGATATTTTGCTCGTAGACCGAAAAATTTAATTTTATTAATAATTTATAGGCTATAATTTTAAGCCCAGAACTATTAAAAGGCGAAGTATAATAGGGAATATGAGAAGGTAGTAAACTTTTCAGTGGACCTATTTTATCACAATAAACTGCTACTTGAAACTTGGTTGTATTAAGATTTTGAAAAATATTCCACAACAACATTTCAGAGCCAGTTCTTCCGCCGTGGGGGGTAAAAAAAAGTATTTTTTTCATAAATAGACAATGGTCAGTAATTTAAGGATGGCATTACTCAAAGTAATCCAGTCCTTTTGATGACTAATAACCGAAAAATGTTATTTTAACAAATCAGCTATTGCTAATTCAGCTTTTTCAAAATTAAAACGACTTAAAACCTCTTGCATCATATTGGTAATCTGAAGATTACATAGATTACCAATGCTTCCTTCGTGAGTATGATTTAGGTTACGGTTGGGCGAATAGGTCCCCGAATTTATTTCATTTCCAATAATTTTGTAAGCCTCCCGAAACGGAACGCCTTGTAAAACTAATTCATTTACTCGTTCCACTGAAAACAGCATATCGTATTTCTCATCCGTTAAAATATTCTCTTTTACTTCGATGTTAGATAGCATGAAATAAGTCATATCTAAACAATTGAGAATCTCATCAAATGCTGGCATCAAAATCTCTTTCAAAATTTGCATTTCACGGTGATAGCCTGATGGCAAATTTCCCATAACCAATTGAATTTCATTGGGTAAACCTTTCAAACGATTGGTTTTTCCTCTTAATAATTCAGCAACGTCAGGATTTTTTTTGTGGGGCATAATTGAACTTCCCGTAGTCATTTCATCAGGTAATTTGATGAAACCAAAGTTTTGGGAATTATACAAACAAATGTCCATAGCCAACCTTGAAAGCGTGGAAGCTATCTGAGCAATGGCAGTCGTAGCAAATAATTCTGTCTTCCCACGAGACATTTGTGCGTACACAACATTATAGTGAAGTTCTTGAAAACCAAGAAGTTCCGTAGTCATAGTTCGGTTTAATGGAAACGATGAACCATAACCTGCACCAGAACCCAAAGGATTTTTATTGGCAATTTTGTAAGCTGTTTGGAGCATTTCCATATCGTCCACGAGTGCTTCGGCATACGCCCCAAACCACAAACCAAAACTTGATGGCATGGCGATTTGCAAGTGGGTATAACCTGGCAAAAGTACATCTTTGAACTTATCACTCAATGAAATTAATAATTCAAAGAGATTATTGCTTGCTTCTGCAACTTCCTGCAAACGTGAGCGAGTAAAAAGTTTTAAATCCACCAGAACTTGATCATTGCGTGAACGTCCTGAGTGAATTTTCTTACCTGATTCGCCTAATTTACGAGTCAAAAGTAATTCTACTTGTGAATGCACATCTTCAATTCCTTCCTCAATTTCAAAATTTCCTGATTGGATTTCTTGGTAAATATGTTGAAGTTCTACTTGAATTTCAGCCAATTCCGATGCTTCCAAAAGTCCAATACTCTCCAACATTCGAGTATGCGCCATCGACCCCAATACATCGAACGGGGCGAGTAAAACATCAAATTCGGGATCACGTCCAACAGTAAATTTCTCAATTTTTTCGTTTACCGAAACGTTATCTTTTTGCCAGAGCTTGCTCAATTTATTATGTTTAAATTTTATTCAAAAAAAAAATAATTATACTATAAAATAACCTTACCCAACATCTTAATGTACAAATCAATTCCTTCCTCAATCTCTGAAAGATAGATAAATTCATCTGCCGTATGTGAGCGTTCAGAATGACCAGGTCCCATTTTTAATGATTGACAATCAAGCACAGCTTGATCGGAAGTTGTGGGTGAACCGTAAGTCGTTCTGCCCATCGAAAGTCCTGCTTGCACAATTGGATGACTCTCTGGAATAGACGATGGTTTTAATCGAATTGAACGTGCATCTACTTGAGAATCAATATTTTGTCGAATAATTTCAAGTGTTTCTTCAAGCGTATATTGTTCCGTAACTCTACAATCAATGGTAAAATTGCAAGTATCAGGCACAACATTATGTTGCTTGCCCGCATTGATAATCGTTACCGACATTTTCATTTTCCCCAAGGCTGGCGAAACTTTTGGAAACTCATAGTTTTGTATCCAATTAATATCTTTAATGGCTTTATAAATGGCATTATCTCCTTCCTCACGGGCAGCGTGTCCTGCTTTTCCATGAGCTACGCAATCAACTACCATTAAACCTTTTTCTGCAATTGCCAAGTGCATTTGCGTAGGTTCTCCAACGATAGCAAAAGAGATTTCATGCAAATTATTTTCTTTAACTAATAACTCTAAGCCATTCGCTCCCGATATTTCTTCCTCTGCTGATGCTACAAATAACACATTAAATTTCAAATCGTTACGATAATAAAAATAGCAGAATGTAGCTAGTAAACTCACTAAACATCCACCTGCATCATTACTACCTAAACCATAAAGTTTTCCATCCTTTACCAAAGGTTCAAAAGGGTTCAAAGTCCATGAAGAATTAGGTTTTACCGTATCGTGATGAGAGTTTAGAAGAACAGTTGGTAAATCAGCATTGAAGTGTTTATTCCTCGCCCAAAGGTTATTAATTTTCCTTCTGAAAGGCATATTTCTTTCTCTAAAAAATTCTTCAAGAATATCTCCCGTCAAATTTTCTTCACGACTAAAAGACTGTGTAGCAATGAGTTGCTTTAGTAAAATAATAGCGTCTTTGGTTATTTGTTGTTGTAAGGTCATGTTTGAATTATGAATCACGAATTGTCAGAATAGGATTAATGCGATTTTAAATCATAATATAATTTAAAATTCATACCTCATAATTCAGAGCTAACGCTTCAATATCTTTTGTTCTCACTAATTGATTAATCCAACCTTCTGGAATTTGTTCAAAGCCATAAAAAAGACCTGCCATACCGCCAGTAATTGAACCAATGGTATCAGCATCATCGCCCAAATTAACGGCTTTCAATACGGCATCTTTGAAGTTATTAGTTGTTAAAAATGCCCATAAACTAGCTTCTAAAGTATGTATAACATATCCTGATGAATAAATATCTTTCTCAGGAATACATGCAATATCATCGAACAAAATTCTATTATAAAGTTCTATTTCTGAGGATTTTATGTTAATTAAATGCAAGTAATCTCTGACTATATTTTGGGTTTCATAATAGGCATCACACTTATCTTTTTTCTTTAATAACTGTATCATAAACTCCACTGCAAAGAAGCACCCAATGATGGAACGAATATGTGAATGAGTGATAGAGGAAATTTCTGTAGTTATACAAAATCGTTGGTCAATGGATTTATTTTGTAGATAATTAGCTAAAGGTAAAATTCGCATTAATGAACCATTTCCATTTGAATAATCATCACATTCTCCTGATTCTGAGGCAGATATACCTTTTGCTAATTTGTCCATTGCATTTCGAGTGGCTACACCCATATCAAAAATTTCACCGTGTGGAGTCCAATAATTATACTGATACCACTGACAAAATTTCTTACCTAATCCTTCAATATCATAACCTTCAATTAATTGTTCAACCAACAAAAATGACATAGTTGAATCATCGGACCAAGTACCTGCGGGCTGATGATGCGTACCGAATTCACGCATACCCACCACAGGATTTGCCTGCAAGTGTTTGCGACTCATAAATTCAACGGGAACGCCCAGAGCGTCACCGATTGCTATGCCAAAAATTAGTCCTTTGGTGTGCATTTTTTGTTAGTTTAAATAATCTTCGTTCCAGCTGTCCCCTCATTCACCGCCAATCTCACTTCTGCTGCATGACAAATTGTTACTTGTAAAACTCCCTCTGCAATCGCTTTAAAAGCATTATCTAACTTTGGAATCATGCCAGTATGAATTACTCCTTCTGATTTTAATTGTGCGTAATAATCTTTTTTCAGAACTCGGATTACAGAATTGTCATCGTCCACATCGGTTAAGACGCCTTTTTTCTCAAAACAATAAACTAAATTTACCTCATAATCTTTCGCCATTGCCACCGCTATTGCTTGGGCTTGGGTGTCAGCATTGGTATTGAGCATATTACCTTCTTTGTCGTAAGTCAAAGGGGCAAAAACTGGCACTAAATTTTGCTTTAATAGGCTGTCAATGAACACATTATCTACCTTTTCAATATCTCCCACAAAACCGTAATCAATTTCTTTTACGGGACGTTTTTTGGATAAAATTACGCCTGCATCTGCCCCTGTAAGTCCAATGGTATTTACACCTCGACTTTGCAATTGGGCTACTAAAGTTTTATTAACTAATCCTCCGTAAACCATCGTTACAACGTCTAACATAGCTTTGTCAGTAATCCGTCTGCCTTCAACCATCACCGTTTCAACGTCTAGTTTCACAGCAACTTGGGTAGCTATTTTTCCTCCTCCGTGTACTAATATTTTTGGTGAGGGGATTTGAGCAAAATCGTTTAGGAAATTCTCTCGCAAGGTCGGATTATCGACAACGTTTCCGCCTATTTTTATAATGGTTAATTGCATTTTAGACTTTCGGCTTTAGCTATCAGTAGTAAAAAAATGATAGTTAATAGCTACTTAAAATAAATATGGGCTTTCTTCTCTAATTATTTTCAATAAAATCTGTTTCAACACCACTTGTGCCGACCAGATTCGGTTGCCAGCCTGTCGGACTACTACTGAATTTGGAGAGTCTAGCACGGCATCGTCAACCACAATGTTTCTACGAACGGGCAAACAGTGCATAAACTTAGCATTATCCGTTAAAGCCATTTTTTCGGTCGTAATTTTCCATGATGGATCTTGGGATAAAATCTTTCCATAATCGGTATATGAAGACCAGTTTTTGGCATAAATAAAATCGGCATCTTTAAAAGCTTCTTCCTGATTATGCGTTACTTTGGCGTTCCCAACAAACTCAGGAGCAAGTTCATATCCTTCTGGATGTGTAATTACAAAATCCACATTGGCGGCATTCATCCACTCAGCAAATGAGTTTGGAACGGCTTGGGGTAATGCTTTCACGTGCGGAGCCCACGTTAGCACAACTTTCGGGCGGGGCTTTGTTTTGAGTTCCTCAATTGTAATTAAATCTGCTAAAGACTGCAAAGGATGACGTATTGCAGATTCCAAACTCACAATGGGACGACCCGTATTTTTAACAAATTGATTCAAGACTTTTTCAGAATAATCTTCTTCACGATTCTCCAAACCAGAAAAACTACGGATACCTACAATGTCACAATACTGCCCAATCACAGGAGCAGCTTCTTTAATGTGTTCTGCCTTAGTGCCATCCATAATTGCTCCGTCTTCAAACTCCAATCCCCAACCATCTTGTCCAACGTTCATTACGATAAGTTCCAAACCCAAATTTTGAGCCGCTCTTTGCGTACTTAGGCGAGTACGAAGACTCGAATTGAAAAATAAGAGTCCCATTGTACGATGTCTGCCGATGTGTTTATCGGCGTAAGGCGTTTTTTTGAATAATAAGGCTTCTTTTACCAAAGCTTGAACATCAATAGCATCTTTAACAGATAGAAAATGTTGCATAAATTTCTAATTTGAAAATTGGGTAAGTTAATAATTTGAAAATAGAGGTTCTTATTAAAACATTGAAATATTTTGAATTCTCAAATTGACCAATTCTCAAATTTTCAAATTAATTCTACAAAGTTAATCCAAATGTTAAAATATTGCCCTATTTTGTTAAAACTGTTAAAACTCAATGTACTTATCTGACAATATAGTAGGACTACTATCTCAAGATAAATATTTAAAACCTAATTCTTCAAATTCTATTATAAAGTCCACTTCTATCTCTTTACTTGTATTGTTCCTTTTTGAGAATGTATCTTTACTAATTCATTGTATTGCGACTCAAACTGGTAACAGAAGATATCTCATACCAATGAACAAAAAAATCCATTCAATCTTTATAGAAATTATAGATTGAACGGATTAAAAATGTGTTTGTACTTAAACTTTCTTCAGAAACTCCGTTTTCAAAACCATTACAGTTTTTTCAACTTTACCCTCAATTTCACCATCTTCATCGGTTAATCGAATATTTTTTACAACTGTCCCTCTTTTAATGACTGATGATGAACCTCTTACTTTCAAGTCTTTAATTAAGGTAACTGAATCGCCTTCGCTCAAAATATTTCCGTTGCTGTCTCTAATATCCATAATTTTTTTGATTTGTGGGTACAAAATTACGGTTGTTCAGTGATAATAAATACAAAAGCCAAGAGTTACCTTGGCTTTTGTATTTATTATCTTAGTTTAACTATTTAATACTTTTCCCTTTGACATACTTCTCTAACCACTCGTTTTGCTCCCAAAGCATGTGTAAAATATTTTCTTTGGCAGCATATCCATGACTTTCATAAGGCAATTGCACAAAACGAACTGTGCCACCGTGTCCTTTAATGGCATTGTATAACCTTTCGCTTTGAATGGGGAAAGTGCCTGGATTATTATCAGCTTCACCGTGAATCATCAATAGAGGCGTTTTAATTTGATTGGCATAACTGAATGGACTCATTTTTAAGTATAATTCGGGTGCTTGCCAGTAAGTACGTTCTTCATTCTGGAAACCAAAAGGTGTTAAAGAACGATTATATGCTCCACTGCGAGCAATTCCTGCTTTGAATAATTTGCAATGTGCTAATAAATTTACGGTCATAAAAGCCCCGTAACTATGTCCACCTACTGCTACTCTTGTGCTATCTCCAACGCCCAAATCGGCAATTTTTTTGATGGCAGCTTCCGCATTCCAAACCAATTGTTCGATAAAATTATCGTTTGGTTGTTTGTCTCCTTCGCCCACAATTGGAAATTCTGTATTATCCATCACGGCATAACCTTGAGTTGCCCAAAAGATAGGCGAACCCCAACTCACCCGCACAAAAGTGTATTTACTCCCTCTGATTTGGGCTGCATCGTTACTACTTTTAAATTCTCGTGGATACGCCCAAATAATTACGGGTAAAACACCATCTTTTTCTTTCGAATATCCTTTTGGTAAGTATAAATCAGCGGCTAAATCAACGCCATCTTTTCGTTTGTAAGTGATTTTTTCCTTCGTAATTCCTCTTAATTCAGGTTGTGGGTCAGGAAAATCAGTTAATTGTTTTCCAGTATTTCCACCGTTGTATAAATAGTAATTAGGTGTTTCATTTTGCCCTTGACGGCTCGTTACAAAACTCAATTTATCAAAATCTAACATACCTGTAACCACTTCAAAATAAGGCTCTTGACATCTCCAAAGCGTTTTTGTTTCTTTGGTATCTACATTAAAAGAGTTCAAAAATGGCAAATCCCCTTTGGATGAAGAACCCGCTCCACGCATTAAAATCGTACGATTTGCCAAGACTTTTACGCTGTTTTTACCAAATTTATTGCTTGCACTAATGGGAGTTCCTGGATCATTATAAGCATCGTCTGTACTACGGTCAACCAGAATTTTTGCTTCCTTTTTCACCATATCAAACTTGCTTAATTTTTGCTGATGCTTCACCCTTGAATATTCAGAAAAAAGGATTTCATTTTCAGTTAATGAAGAGATATTTCCCATTCTCATCGGTGTTTTCATTAGTTCAACTGGCGTTGCCGTGAAAGGAGCCGATTGCATATACGCAACATCATGGAATTCAACTTTCTTTTTAATTAGTCCGCTGTCCAAAGGTTCAATCCAAGAAATGGTATTTGGTAGCGTATTTATCCAAGAATGCCCTCGAGGTGCGTTCAAGACGTTATCGTAACCCGATGGAGCCAATTCTCTACTGGGTAATTTAGCAATTTCTTTTACCACTTTTCCATCCAAATCCGTTACAATTACAGTTGAATTGAAACCATTTACAGGCACTAAATAGCTGAAAGGTTTATCAATTCTTTCTACCAAAAAGTATTTTTTATCGGGAGAAATATCGGCTGAACCGTAAATCTGTGGTGTACCAATTTTAATCTCCACGCCATTCGTATTTTTTACTAATTGAGAAGTTGTATAAAACTCAAAGAGTTGCTCATCGTAAGGCGATTTAATCAAATCTTGATAGGTTGCACTGGCAGCCACTTTTCCCATATTTTGTTGCACCGTTGGTCCTTTAGGAGCTAACATTTTCTTGGGTGCATTTTTGGCAGAAGCCACCGTAGCATGATACAAAATGCTGTTATTATCCAACCAAGATATATCATTAATGACAATATTTAAAGGTCTTTGATTGGTTTTTATCGCTTTTTTCGTCTTTAAATCAATTATGTACAAATCAATATTCTCGGAATTGGTTTGCGTAAAAGCAATTTTATCATCGTTCGGACTCCATTGAAAATTACCCGCTTTTAGGTTTGTTGGTAAGCCCGCAACTGGGAAATCTTTCCCCGTTTTTATGTCTTTTACCGACAATCCAATAGCATTTGTTGAACGACTTGGCGAAAAATTATTGGGGTTAATCCGTAATCCTGCAATCCGTAGTTCAGGCTGAGCTAATTCTTCGACTGTGGGCATGGCACTGCGTTCCATAATCAACATCCAATCGCCTTTATCGTTAATACTGACAGTTGGAGATGGTTTTGCATTTGCCAAATTCAAAATGGCAGTTGGCGGAGTTTTATATTCAATGGCATCTTGTGCATTGACTTGAAAACAAAAAAGTGAGACAATAAAAAAGAAAGTATTTTTCATTTGTTGAGGGTTGGATAATGAATAGATACAAAAATACGAGCATTTGTAAATTATCCTTCTTCTAAAGAAAATTTATTGTTTCAAGGTCAAAACATAATTTAAAATTACTTACTTTGGAGCTACCTAGTGTATCGAATTGAGTAAAAATATTTATCTTCCGTAAATTTTACCCAACCATTACATTATTAAAATACAAACAACTGATTATGAACAAATTGATATTATTTTTAATCCTTATTTCCACTTCTATTTTTGCCCAAGATAAATACACTTTATTCCGCCCTTCGAGGATTTTTGATGGAGAAACTATGCACAATAATTGGCAGGTTCTCGTAAAAAATCAAAGAATTGAAGCAGTTGGAGAGAAATTAATTTTCCCTTCCAACACTGATATTATTGACATTCCTAATTCCACTCTTTTGCCTGGACTGATTGAAGGACATTCACATTTACTTTTGCATCCCTACAACGAAACCTCTTGGGACGACCAAGTTTTGCGTGAATCCCGTGCAGAACGTATTGCCCGTGCAACAGTCCACGCTCGTAAAACCTTATTGGCAGGCTTCACTTCCGTCAGAGATTTAGGAACCGAAGGAGCTGATTATGATGATGTTGGACTGAAAACAGCCATTGAAAAAGGGATAATTATCGGACCAAGAATGTTTGTGGCGGGTCGTGCTTTGGTGGCTACGGGGAGTTATGGTCCAAAAGGTTTTCATTCAGAAATCACTGTTCCACAAGGGGCTGAAGAAGCGGATGGTGTAGATAATTTAACAAAATCTGTCCGAACGCAAATCGGAAAAGGGGCGGATGTTATTAAAATTTATGCCGATTATCGTTGGGGTTTAATGAAAGATGCTCAACCCACTTTTTTACAAGAAGAAATTGAGTTAATGGTAAAAGTTGCCCACAGTTCTGGACGACAAGTGGTTGCCCACGCCTCCACGCCTGAAGGAATGCGAAGAGCAATTATGGGCGGAGTCAGCACGATTGAACACGGCGACAACAGCACGCCCGAAGTCTTCAAATTGATGAAAGAAAAGGGCGTTTGCTTATGTCCAACCCTTGCCGCAGGAGATGCAGTAAGTCAATATAGGGGTTGGAAAAAAGGTACAGAACCCGAACCCGAAAGAATCCAAGAGAAACGAAAAAACTTCAAAATGGCAATAGATATGGGTGTACGTATTTGTATGGGCGGAGACGTGGGCGTATTCCCGCACGGCGACAATGCCCGTGAAATGGAGATGATGGTTCAATACGGAATGAAACCTATCGACGTATTGCGTTCTTCAACGTCCATCAATGCTGAATCCTTCAAAATCAAAGACTTAGGAATGATTAGAAAAGGCTTTTTAGCCGATATTTTAATTGTGGAGGGAAATCCAGTTGAGCAAATTTTAGATATTCGGAAGGTGAAGTTAGTGGTGAAGGATGGGGTATTAATTCGGTAAGATTTTCTTTTACTAGCTATTTAGTATTTCAATTTTTATAATTTATTACATTTGCTCAAAATTAATCATAAACCAAAAAAATGAAAAAAGCACTCATATTATCCTTCTTGATTTCCTTCGTGGTAATGGATATTCAAGCTCAAAAAATGGCAGGAATGGATAAAAGCCCAATGGATATGGCATATTATCCTAATAACTTTGCTCATGACCGTAAATTTGCACCAAAACTTATTGGCGATATGCCAGCAATGGTGCGTGTAATATACAGTCGTCCCGCCAAAAAGGAGCGTATTGTTTTCGGAAAACTGATTCCTTTTGGTGAAGTTTGGCGATTGGGAGCGAATGAATCTACAGAAATTAAATTCTATCAGGACGTAACCATTCAAGGCAATAAAATAAAAGCCGGTACTTATTCGCTCTTTGCCATTCCAAATGCGGGCGAATGGACAATAATATTGAACAAAGATTTAGATTTCTGGGGAGCCTATAGCTATAATCAAGCCAATGATGTTTTGAGGGTAAATGCCCCTGTAAAAAAATCGGAAGAAGTTGTAGAAAACTTTACAATTCAATTGTCAAAAGGCAATGACAAAGAAGCAATTTTACGAATGGTTTGGGATACTACATTAGTAGAGTTACCAATTTCATTTTAATAAATCCATTTTTAAGTACTGAAAAATTATTATTTACGAAAATTCGGGAAATATAGCATTGTGAGTTGTGAATATTTTACATTCACAACTCACAATTAACTAACTTATAACGTACTCAAGGTATGTCCCATTTTATCTCGCTTTGTTGTTAAATATTTCTCATTATGAGGATTTGAAGGAATTTCAATTGGAATAGTATCTACAATTTCTATACCATAACCCGATAAAGCGACTCTTTTCTTCGGATTATTTGAAATCAAACGCAGTTTACTAACACCCAAATCTCGCAGAATTGAAGCCCCAACGCCATAATCACGTTCATCCATTTTAAAACCTAATTCTAAATTTGCCTCTACTGTATCTCGTCCCATTTCTTGGAGTTTATAGGCTTTCAATTTATTGACTAAACCAATGCCTCTACCCTCTTGAAACATATACAAAATAATTCCTTTTCCTTCTTTTTCCACCATCTCCATTGCCTTATGTAACTGTCCGCCACAATCGCAACGACACGAGCCAAAAATATCTCCTGTTACACATGAGCTATGTACACGTACCATTACGGCTTCATCTTTTTCCCATGAACCTTTAATCAAGGCTAAATGTGTGTCGCCAGTGGTAATTTGTTTAAAGGCAATCAATTCAAAATGCCCAAATTCAGTGGGCATATCTACACCGATTTCACGTTTAATAAGACTTTCGTGTTTTAAACGATATTCCACTAAATCCTTAATTGTTACCAGTTTAAGATCAAATTTATCGGCAATTTTTCGTAAATCTGGCAAACGAGCCATTGAACCATCGTCTTTTAAAACTTCAATCAAAACGCCCGAAGGTTTAAAACCCGCTAAATGTGCAAAATCCATGGCTGCTTCAGTATGTCCTGTTCTTCTTAAAACGCCTTCTTTCTTGGCTTTCAGCGGGAAAATATGCCCAGGTCGACCCAAGTCTTCTGGTTTTGTAGCAGGATTTACTAAGGCTAAAATGGTCTTTGCACGGTCTTGGGCGGAAATTCCTGTAGTGCAACCTTGTCCTAATAAATCAACTGAAACGGTAAATGGTGTTTCGTGAGTTGCCGTATTTGAGCCAACCATCATAGATAAACCCAATTCTTGACAACGTTCTTCCGTGAGAGATACGCACATCAAACCACGCCCTTCTCGAATCATAAAATTGGTTAATTCTGGAGTCATTGCCTCGGAAGCACAAATCATATCTCCTTCATTTTCACGGTCTTCATCATCCGCAACAATAATTATTTTTCCTTGACGAATTGCTTCAATAGCTTCTTCGATAGTATCTAACTTTATATTTGACATTTTAAGCGGTCAGCCCTTTATAAACCTCGGACTTTTTAAATGATTATATGTTTAATTGTACAATCCAAAGTTACGGACTTTTGTTCCGAGTATTCAATATTCCTTCTTAATTGATGATTTGGCATCTTAGAAGTATATCATTACGCAACTAACAGATTTTCATCGGTTTTATACGCTTCAAAATACTATTTTATAAATTTTAGCACAATTTTTGCACAATTTTCTAAAAACCCATGTAAAAAAGGCTAAGGTTTTCGTTTAGCATAATAGTAGCCTAACATAAATCAAAAGAATATATCTTCTATGATTTATCCATCACTATTTGTTCAAATTTGATAGTATTGACACACATAAAAATGAATACGATTATACAAAACATAACAACTACTATATTTATTGGCATTGTTTTATCTACTTGTCTATTACAAAAGACACTCGCTCAATGTAAAGTTGATAATGGTGATTCTGTTAAAGGAGAATTTAGTATTAATGGAGGTAAAATAAGCGTTAAAAGTGATGGTGGCGGTTCATTAACAGCGGCCAATAATATTCCTGTCAAAATTTGTGAAGGAGAACTAATAACGCTTAAAAATACACTCCCTGTAAATTCCGTTACCAGTAATAGTTATTGGATAACTGAACTAAGTGCTTATAACAGCCGAACAACCTATTTATCCAGCAGTACTGGTAGCATTGATGCTTCCTACAAAAGTATTAATGGAAAGGTTGATTTAAAATTAATTGCCAAAAGTACTGATCCCGCAGGAATCAGTTTTTATAATGGTCCTGGGAAATATGTTATTACCCAGTATGACAATTCTTCATCTATATCAGGCGGTCCTGGATTTCATCATGCTTGCCAAGTCATTGAGGTTATAGCACCCTTGAAACCAGTAGTTACCACAAGTGTTTGTAGCGGCAACGAAGTTCAAATTACCTTTCCAGTTAATCCCAATAATGCTTTTGATGATTATGAAATAACCTTTAAGGCTACGGTTGGGAGTTATAACCCAGTTTTAAAAACGGGTAAACCAACTTCGTACCCTTTCACAGTAAAAAGTGGAACATTATTACCCGATGATCAGGATAGGATTATAACGGTTAAAGGACTTTCAGCAACGGGTAATTGTGCGGCCCCAATCGAAAATTTAGGAAAAATATCTATTAATGCAGGACTACTTTTTAAACCAGTAGTGAGCAATATTGCAGGGACAATAGTAAAAGGTGAATTCAAATTAGCAATATCTGCTCAGAATAAAATTAGTAGAAATATTTACATAAGAGATCCAAAAATTACCAGTACTTATGATTATACAAAGATTTTTAAGACCTATGGTTCAACCGCAGCATTAACTGATTCAATTGTTTTGCAGGTTCCTGATGGGGATAAAATGTTTTGTTTTCAAGCCGAAGCGCTTGATGCTGCTTGTCCTTCAACGGCGAGTAGTGCTAATTTGAGGAGTTCCGAAGAAATTTGTACGACACCTGCCAATGTGAAAGCAGAAAGCAATAAAAATGTTATCTCGTGGTTGCAAGCTCCAAGTGGTTTGATTGGTAGTGCTTTTAACTATTATCAAGTAGAACGGTTAAATATTGATGGTACAATTAATAAATTATTACAAACCATTCCGAATGTTTCCGAATTATCCATTGAAGATAAAGACGTTATTTGTGGAAAAGAATATACTTATCGGGTACAAACAAATTATAGTCAAAAATCTTATTCTCAGATAATTAAGGTGAAAGCCTTTTCTGATGATATACCTTCGAAGATTCCAAAAATATTTGCCACCATGACGAATGATGCCAAATATGCGAGTATTCAAGGACAATTTGACCCCACGAATGTTCCTGTAAATATCAAGTTGAATAATTATAAATTTTATAGAGCAGATGCTTTAAATGCAGCTTACACCTTAATAAAAATTGGTAATCAATTGATTAACGACTCTACTACCGAAGTGGATAAAAAGTCATATTGTTATTACATGACATGGACAAATCTATGTGAAGAAGAATCTATACCTTCCGAAAAAGTTTGTACGGTAAATTTAAAGACTTCGGGTGCAACGATAAATTGGACAAAAGAAACTTCTATTTCATCGGGTACGGATAGTTATATTATTCAGCGAGTAAATCCAACTAATGGCACAAATATCAAGGAATTGGCTAGTAATTTAAAAAACGTTTACACTTACAACACACAAATATTACCCGAAATAGAAGGGCAAGAAATTTACATTCAAATTGAATCTCGTCCTGTTGGTTGGAATATAATTGGTAGTAATTCTTTACCAAGTACGCTCTCAAACATAGTGCGTGTTTTTCGACCATCTTTAGTGATGAGTCCACAGATTTTTACACCCAATGGAGACAATCAAAATGATAAATTTATTGTAAGAGGAAAGTTTATTAAAAAACTAAAAATGTCCATTTATGACCGATGGGGCAATGTTATTTTTTATGATGAAATGGACGGATATCCTATTGGAAATAATCAAGATGAATCAACCGTTATCGGTTGGGACGGTGTAATGAGTAATGGAAATAAGGCAATTGAGGGGAATTATGCCTTTAAAATTGAAGTTGAAGATACCATAGGACAAGTCACCACGAAACAAGGTGCTTTATTATTAGCTTATTAAATTCGCCTAAAATGCAAAAAAGAAACCTCTACACATAAGTTGAGGTTTCTTTTTTGCGTTACATCAATAGTATCGTAAATTGCATTTGAAAATAAATTAATAAAAATATGTTCGACATGATGGGAATGCTTGGCAAAGTCAAAGACCTCCAAGCCAAAATGAAAGAAGCACAAGAATCATTGGGTTCAATTACTGAAACGGGAGAATCAGGGGCGGGAATGGTGCGAGCAACAGTTAATGGCAAAAAACAATTGCTCAAAATTGAAATCGACGAAGACCTTATCAAACCTGAAGACCGTGAAGTACTTCAAGATTTAATCGTTGCTGCCACCAACAGAGCAATGGAAAACATTGATGATAAGGTAAAAGACCATCTCCAAAATGCCACAAAAGGCCTAATGCCAAATATTCCAGGAATGGATTTAGGAGGATTGTTTTCATAGTTCATCACTAAAAAATAATGATAAAAGTACAAAATTTAACCAAAATTTACGGTTTACAAAAAGCCGTTAATGATATATCTTTTGAAGCCAAAACGGGTGAAATTGTCGGTTTTTTAGGGCCTAATGGTGCGGGAAAATCTACTACTATGAAAATTGCTACTTGCTATCTTACTGCCACATCGGGAAGCGTTGAAATTAGTGGATATAACGTACAGCAAAATCCGATGGAAGTTCGTCAAAACATTGGCTATTTACCCGAACATAATCCCTTATATTTGGATATGTACGTTAAAGAATTTTTGGAATTTATTGGAGGTATTTATGGACTGAAGGGGCAGAATTTACAAAAAAGAGTTTCAGAAGTTATTGATTTATTTGGACTAATACTTGAACACAAAAAGAAAATTGGTCAACTTTCCAAAGGGTATCGCCAACGGGTTGGACTTGCCCAAGCCCTCATACATGACCCTAAAGTTTTGATTTTGGATGAACCCACCACAGGACTTGACCCCAATCAATTAGCAGAAATTAGAGGCGTAATTAGAAATATTGGTAAAGAAAAAACTGTCATTTTCTCAACCCATATTTTGCAAGAAGTTGAAGCA
>JANXRS010000401.1 GCA_025356745.1 Arcicella sp. | reverse complement strand
TCTAAAAAATACTCACTAAATTGACATATAACTGAATTTGACTTCACGATAACTTGAATTTTGTTTAGTAACAAACAAGTTACAGAAGTCTAACCATTTTTAAAACCATTTTTTTGCCTGTATGTCCAGTAGTAAATAATTTTAGGCCCAATAAGGGACTTGCAACCAATTAATGAACAAATCCAATACCTGTTAAAAAACCTTTAAAAAATCATCCGACAAATAATTTGTCGGATGATTTTTTTATAGTTCAAATAATTTATTTAACTTATAAATTGAAAATTTTCATCAACAAAATCAAATTCATCATGAAAAAAACCACTATTATTTTATCCATACTATTGACGTGGGTCTGCATTCATAATGCTTTCGCCCAAAATAAAGCGGAACCCATTAATGTAACGGAATTAACCATTGCCAAAATTCATAAGGCGTTCAAAAATAAGCAATATTCGAGCGAACAATTAGTAACTGCTTATTTGGCACGCATCAAGCAATTTAACAATAAAATTAACGCCATAACCACCATAAATCCTGAAGCAATGTCCATTGCTAAAGCGTTGGATGAAGAGTATAAGAAAACGGGGGTATTGCGTCCACTTCACGGAATTCCGCTTATTGTAAAAGATAATATTAATACCAAGGGACTTTCAACCACGGCGGGTGCTTTGGCATTGAAGGATTTTGTACCTAATAAAGATGCCTTCGTGATCGATAAATTGGTAAAGGCCGGAGCCATCATTATCGCCAAATCAAACATGGCAGAATGGGCTTTTACGCCTTGGCATTCGGTTAGTTCAACGCATGGGGCAACGCTCAATCCTTATAATTTAGATTTTGTTCCCGCAGGTTCGAGCGGCGGCACGGGTGCTTCTGTTGCTTCTAATTTTGGCACTATTGGATTAGGAACCGATACGGGAAACTCCATTCGTGGCCCTTCCTCTCATAATGACTTGGTCGGTTTTAGAACGACTCTGGGCTTAATCAGTAGAGCGGATATTGTACCGCTTAATATAAAAACCGATGTTGTTGGTCCCATGTGCCGAACGGTAGAAGATGCCACCCGAGTATTGGAAATTATGGTAGGGTATGATCCCAATGACCCTCTAACCAAAAATTCAGCAGGGAAAACGCCCAAAAATTATCAGCAGTTTTTGAAAAAAGATGGATTGAAAGGAGCAAGAATTGGTGTATTGCGAGAACTCAGCGAAGCCAATCCCGACCCCGAAGTACTAGCTTTATTTGAAAAAGCGATTTTGGACATGAAAGCGATGGGAGCCACAATAGTTGATACGCTAATCATTCCCGATTTCGCAAATCTCCGAAAAGACCTCTGGTGTTCTGATTTTAGGGGTGATTTGGAAACTTATTTGGCAAAATATGTGAAAAATGATACTGTTAAGACCTTGGAAGATATAGTCAGAATTGGTTCAAAATCGAAATCGGCTGAGGCTCGAGTAATTGCTAATTTGACCAGTAGAAATCCAGACTGCCAAGATGCCTATACCGCTCCACGAAGAATTGCTTTTCGGAAGGCGATTGAAGACCAAATGGATATATTAAAATTGGATGCCATCATTTATCCAACATGGAATAACAAACCCGCCAAAGCTAATACATACAGTGAAGAACTGAAACGGGTAGAATATAAAGGCGATAATAGCCAAATTATAGCCCCACATACGGGTCAACCCGCTTTTTCAGTTCCCATGGGTTTTTCGTCGGGTAACTTGCCCGCAGGAATACAATTTTTAGGCCGAATGTACGCCGAACCGACTTTGATAAAATTGGTTTATTCCTATGAGCAAGGCACAAAGCACCGAGTACCACCGCCCATCAATTAGTAATTCCCTTACATACTCAGTTTTTTAACAATTTTAATTAGTCTAACCATGAAATTCCCTTTCTTATTCATTTTATTTTTATGTTTAACTTTCCTTTCACCCAACGCTTTTGCACAAGAAGAAGAATCTGGAAAAGCTGGAAAAGTAGAAGCAAATTATCTCAAAGACATTCAGGAGTTAGCGAAAAACAAGCAAATACAAGCCGCTTTTCAATCCATTGAGGGTCAAAACAAGCAAAATCTTGACGAATTGATTATGCTTACCGAGATTCCGTCACCACCTTTTAAGGAATCAAAACGGGCAGCACGTCTTTTTACCATGTTGAAAGAAGCGGATGCCGATTCCGTTTGGATTGACAAAGTAGGGAATGTTATTGCTTTGAAAAAAGGTAAAAAAGGTAAAGGTTGTGTGGTGTTGGATGCTCATACGGACACGGTTTTTCCTGATGGTACGGATGTAAAAGTCAAAATAAAAGGTGATACCTTGTTTGCTCCTGGCATCGGTGATGATACACGGGGCATGGTCATGGTAGTTTCCGTTTTAAGAGCAATGACCGTTGCTAAAATTAAAACCCAGGCCGATATTTTATTTGTAGGAACTGTGGGCGAAGAAGGGCTGGGCGATTTGCGGGGGGTGAAACAATTGTTTACATCTGAAAGTCGTAAAATAGATTCGTGGATTTCCATAGATGGTGGTGACCTTGGGCGTGTAAATACAATGGGCCTAGGTTCTTATCGGTATCGTATTACTTTTAAAGGACCTGGTGGTCATTCGTGGGGTGCTTATGGAATGGCAAATCCTCAACATGCATTGGGTTCTGCTATTCATTATTTTTCAAAAGATGCGGATAAATTTACAAAGTATGGCGCTCGTTCAAGTTTTAATGTCGGTAGAATTAGTGGTGGTACATCCGTTAATTCCATCGCTTTTGAATCTTGGATGGAAGTAGATATGCGTTCTGAAATGCCCGAAAACCTCGACCAAATGGATGGTATTTTAAAAAAGTCGGTACAAAAAGCCTTGGAAGAACACAATGCTATGAAAAGAAGAGGACCTGATTTAACGGTAGATATTGTGAAAATTGGAGACCGTCCATCGGGGGAATTGCCCGAAACATTGCCCTTAATTCAGCGAGCAATGGCTTCTGTAACTTTTTTTGGTGAAACGCCAAAAATCACTCGTGGCTCCACAAATTCTAATATTCCTATTTCAAAAGGCATTCCTGCGGTAACGTTAGGTCGTGGGGGCAGAAGTGGCAATGCCCATGCTTTGAATGAATGGTGGTTGGATATTAAAGGAGATATGTCGATTCAATCAGCTTTATTGACCTTAATAGCAGAAGCAGGAATTGTTAAGCCTTGATGTGATACCATTGAATATATCAATTTATTTTTAACGTTTCCAATTAATTTTTTAATGAAAAAATCAATCTATGCTTTCTTTATCGGGTTACGGGCAACAATTAAAGAAATCAATACCGGCTGTAAAGTATGGCAACAACCCCAAAGCTGGAAAATATTTGGCTACAAGGGGTATAAAATTGTATTACGAAATTTATGGTCAGGGTAAACCGCTTTTGATGATTCATGGCAATGATGGGTCTTTGGCAAATTTCAAGTATCAGATTCCCTATTTTGCAAAGCACTATAAGGTAATAGCTGTTGATAGTAGGGCTCAGGGAAAATCGGAAGATAGTAGCAGCACACTCAATTATGAAATGATGGCGGATGATATGAAGGCTTTGCTTGATGCCATGCATATAGATTCGGCTTATGTCATTGGTTGGAGCGATGGCGATATCAATGGTTTATTGTTTATTGTTGGCTATTCGGCATCCTGAGAAAGTTAAAAAACTGGCTATAACGGGTGCTAATTTAAGACCTGATACCTCAGCCATAAACTCTGCTGTTGCAATGGAAGTGGCGAGAGATATAGAAAAAATTCGTTCAACGAAACAAGATGCTACCACCAAAAATACGATAAAACTATTGCACATGATGGAAATAGAAGCCAATATTCCATTATTAGACTTACATAAAATTAAGTGTCCTGTGCTGGTGATGGGTGGTGATTATGATGTCATAAAACCTTCGCATACCTTACAAATTTTTGAAAATATTCCGCAAGCCTATCTTTGGATTTTCCCCGCATCGGGACATGGAACAGTGCATCGTTATAAAGAAGAATTCAATACAAAAGTGAAACATTTTTCACTCATTCGTATTTTAAACCTAAGTGGAATGATTGGGATGAATAAATTTAACGCTGTGAGTAAAATCAAATTTTAATATTTTAAAATTTATTCAAATGAAAAAAATGAAAGTGTGCTTTCAATTAATAATAATTCTGTTTTTAAATGCCAATGATGTCTCTGCTCAAATGAAAGCAATTTATTTTGGCGAATTGATAAACGGACAAGGGAAAAAGATAACCCATGCCGTTGTACTGGTCGATTCTGACCGCATTATTGGTGTTGGAAAAGAAAAAGAGTTGTCCATTCCTGCCCATGCAGAAGTCATTAATTTAAGAGGTTATACAGCCATACCAGGATTAATTGATGCTCACGTACACGCAACGTATTATTGGGATAAAACTCGAAGTGGTGACCCGTGGACGCAAAGCAGAGGAGTAGAGCCTGCAGTTATTGTTTTTTTAGCACAAGAAAATGCCCGAAAAACACTCGAAACTGGTGTAACTACCATAAGAGATTTAGGCGCACGAGATAATATGAGTATTTCGATGCGTGATTTGATAAACAGAGGTGCAATGCACGGACCAAGAATGTTTGTAGCGGGTCAGGGATTAAGCATTTATAGAGTAAAAGGAGCAGATAGCGTACAAAGATTTGCAGAAAAACAAATATCACTCGGGGTCGATTGGATAAAAATGTTTGGCTCTACGGGCAGTGCGAAAGATGTTACGGGTATTCAAACTTATAGCTATGAAGAAATGAAAACCGCAGCAGATGTTGCTCACAAAGCAGGGAAAAGATTTGCAGTTCATTCTTATGGACCCGATGGTGCAAAAGCAGCCATGGAAGCAGGGGCAAATACGATAGAACATGCCACAGATTTAGACGATTCAACTATTGTACAGATGGCAAGAAGGGGCATTTTTTACGTGCCAACAGTTGAGCATAATCGTTACTATGCTGCCCACAAAGATGAATATGGTTACGACTCAATAGCTGTTAGTGGTTTGAATGGTTATGTAAAAAGAAATTTTGAAACACTCAAAAAAGCCGTGAAAGCGAATGTGAAAATAGCGATGGGATCAGATGCCGTTTTCACGGGATTTGGCGAAAATACACGAGAACTTGAATGGTTTGTAAAAGCAGGAATGACACCTGAACAAGCCTTAAAAACAGCAACTACAACAGGTGCAGAAATGCTCGGCATGGAAAAGAATTTGGGCGCTATTGCTCCTGGTTTTTATGCGGACATTGTTGCAGTAAAAGGAAATCCGCTAAAAGACATAAATGTTGTTATTAATCACGTGAAATGGGTTATGAAAGGCGGTAAAGTCGAGATTGATAAAACAAAAGAGAAAACAAAATAATGGTAAAACGGAATTATATACTTCCGTAATAAAAAGTAGATTTTACCTAAAAATATTTATCAACAAAAGATAGAATAATTATTTGGGAGAAGTATTTCGAGACAATTCGTGAAATACAATGACGTATCCCTCTCTCAATAAAATCAGAATTTTCAACAAACTAAAAAAATATAACAATGAAAGAAAAACTACTTTTACCAATTATTACTTTGACTTTTTTGTTTCTAACCACATTCGATGGTATCAGCCAAGAAACAGACCGCAACAAAATGATTGCCCGTGCTGCTGCCTTAGAATTAAAGACTGAGTACAAAGCACCGCCTGGCGATGCACTTTCACATAATACTTCAGGCTATGCAAAAATTATGTGCTCAGCAGTTTTTATTACGGGTCTGAAGCCTGAATTTGCCGCAGAAAATGTTGGATATTTTTCAAGTCCTTACGCTGAACGTGCCAAAGTCGGTACACCAGTAATTGATTACGAAAAGAAAACGGTTTCTATTTCCTTGCCCAACGGAATTGTGCGAAAAGCGATTTACATAGGTAGTCAAGGTTGCGTTACCTTGCCAGAAGGGATGGAATCTTTATATTTTAAACCTGTAAAAATTGAGCGAAAATTACCCAATCCTGCTAAAACGCTTTTCCCGATGGGTGATTTGTTACCTAATAAACCCATGCCGACTGAAATTGATATGGTAAAAATAGAACTAGCCATTAGTGCCGATTTTGAACCCACCGAAGCCTTGACGGCGGCATTTGTGGTGACTTACAAAGGCAGAATTATTGGAGAACGCTACGCAGAAGGATTTTCAAAAGATACGCCTTGGGAAAGTTGGTCGATGGGCAAAAGTCTTTCCGCCACGATTATGGGTATTTTGGTTGGAAAAGAGGTTCTCCTATGTTTGGGAAATATTTCAATTTAGTTAATATTTGTGATTGTAATTGAAAAGGATGAGAGTTGTGAGGTTCTAAATAACCCTTCGAGGTATATTCTTAATGAGAAACAGCCTCATCCTTTTTTATCTTTTAGAGTTTGAACAGAATGTAAAGAAGTGGTCATCTTACCATTATCTTGAATATCCAATAAGGAGACAAAACGAAGGGAGATTACTCAATTGCACCATCATAAATCTTAATTTTAGAAAAAATGGGAACAGTATTAAAACAAGTTTTAGGAATTGATGTTGCTCAGAACGAGCTGGTGGTAACTTTTGGTAGGTTGATGGATGACTTAGCGGTTGATCTGGTTGCTCACAAAGTATTCAAAAACACGGAAAATGGTTTTTGTACCCTACTATTGTGGATAAAAAAATATCGTTGTCCAGAAGTCCCCCTTCGATTTGTGATGGAAGCCACTGGGGTTTATCATCAAAAATTTGTCTATTTTTTGGACGAAAAGGGCTATGAAGTCAGCGTGGTGCTACCCAATAAAATTAGTAATTATCAACGCATGTTGGATGTCAAAACAATTACTGACAAAAGTATGTCGGAGTGTATTGCTCGTTTTGGATTAGAGCGAAAGTTAGACAATTGGAAACGGCCCAAAACGGCTTTTAGAAATTTACAACAATTGACAAGAGAACGAAACCAAATCGTCGACGAGCGTAGTGTGGTAAAGAATCAACTCCACGCTCATCAAGTTGAAGCATTTCCCCACGAAGGATCAGTAAATAGGCTTAAAGCACGGATTGTGTTCTTAAACGAGCAAGAAGCCCAAATAAAGAAAGAGATTGAAAATGAAGTAGTTAACGACCCAGAAGTGAGTACTTCTATGAGATTAATATGCTCAATACCTGGTGTTGGGAAGTTGACGGCGGCCTCTATATTAGGCGAGACAAATGGGTTTGAACTGATTCGCAACAAACGACAATTGGTATCTTACGCTGGCTTTGATGTTATTGAAAAAACCTCCGGAACCTCTGTGAAAGGTAAAACAAGGATGTCAAAAAAAGGCAATGTGCATATCCGAAAAGCCATGTTTTATCCAGCTTTATCAGCTATAAAGAACAATGAGCATTTCAGAGAATTCTATAAAAGAATTGTCGAAAGAAGTGGCGTGAAAATGAAAGGGGTGATGGCGGTTTCACGAAAAATATTAGAATTAATTTTTGTACTATTTAAAAATGGAGAAGAGTATAAGATGGATTATGAAAAAAATAGGGTTGAAGCTCAATTGATCTTAACCCTATAGAAGCTGACTCTAACGGTTGCTTTCAAAAGCAAAGATATAAAAATTGAATTTTATTTGCTATTTAACACAGAATCTCATTACAATTGGACGAAAAGTAGCGGTTTCAACCTAATATTTTAGTTATAACACTTCTATTTTACTCATTTTTGAACGATAATTGTAAACGGTTCCATAAGCAATTCCCAGAGTCTTTGATATTTTGTTCATTGATACTCCCTCTCGCTGTAATTCTATGATTTTTTCTTGAAGCTCCTTGGCAATTGGTGGACGTGCAATATGTTT
>JANXRS010000379.1 GCA_025356745.1 Arcicella sp. | reverse complement strand
ATTTATTTTAACTGGAATCCTGATAAAAATAAGGCTGATTCGCTTTACGGGGCATCTGTCACTGAGAAGAAGCCCTTTAAAGTTTCCCCACAAACTCGTCGAGCTTTGCCTTCAAATTTTGGGAGCTATTCTGCCGATTTTAGTAAGAAAGTATATGCTAAAAATGGGGATATTTATTTAATGGATTGCCGAACAATGACGATTAGACAGATTACAAATACTGTTGAATCTGAATCTAATCCAACCTTCAACGGCAAAGATGATAAAATTATTTTTACGAAAGGTAATATCCTGTTCAGCTTCACGATTGGCAATGGAGAAATTGACCAATTGACTAATTTCCAAGTTGGTACAAAAAAACCTGAACCCAAATTGAGCGAGCAGGAAAAATGGCAAAAACAAGACCAATTGAGCCTATTCGACATATTGAAGGAACGTTCTGATAAGAAAAAAGAGGGTGATAAAATCCAAAAGGCAGATTTGCCAAAACGTGCCAAAGAAATTTTTGTGGAAGATAAAATAGTCTTAGAGCCACAATTGAGTCCAGATGAAAAATATATTACTTATCGTTTAACTAAATCTGCCACAGGTACAAAATCCGCCATTGTTCCAAGTTATGTTACAGAATCTGGCTTTACGGAGGATTTACCCGCACGCACGAAGGTAGGAGCAGCTCAAACGTCCTCTGAATTTTGGGTTTATGACATCAAAAAAGATACGTCCCTACAAGTTTTGACTAAAGAAATTGATGGAATTTTTGACGAACCTGATTATTTGAAAGATTATCTCAAAAAATCACTGGTAGTTAAAAAAGACACCGCCAAAAAGAAAATTGAACCAAGAAAAGTAATTTTTAGTAATCTGATTTGGTCGGAAGATGGGAAATATTGCGTTTTAGTCGTTAAAAGTCAGGACAATAAAGACCGTTGGATTATGAGTCTTGACCCGACAACTCGCAAATTGCAAACAATTGACCGTCAGCGTGATGAGGCTTGGATTGGGGGTCCTGGCATCGGTGCTGGGGGAAACGTAGGAACATTAGGTTTCTTGGCAGACAATCAAACACTTTACTTTCAATCAGAGGTAGATGGTTTCTCTCATCTTTATACCATTAATTTAGCAACTTCCGTTCGCAAACAACTCACAAAAGGAAAGTTTGAAATTCAATCGGTGCAATTATCTCGTGATAAACAGAATTTCTACTTCACTACGAACGAAGTACATTTTGGCGAACAACATTTTTACCGCATGGCGGTATCGGGTGGAACTCGTACTCGTTTAACTAAAATGACAGGTTCAAATCAGGTTGTTCTTTCGCCTGATGAAACTAAGTTAGCGTACTTAAATTCCTTCTCAAATCGTCCGTGGGAAGTATTTTTACAGGAAAATGAAGTAAACAATCCTCCTTCGCAAATCACAAAATCGCAAAGCCGACAGTTTAAAGAATACAAATGGCGTGAACCCGAAATTATTACTTTCAAAGCCGAAGATGGCGAAGATATTCACGCTCGTCTCTATGAATCTAAAACGGGTGAGCAAGGCAAAAAACCAGCCGTTATTTTCGTTCACGGAGCGGGATATTTACAGAACGTTCACAAATGGTGGAGTCAATATTTTAGAGAATATATGTTTCATAATATGCTTGTGGACAATGGTTATACCGTTTTAGATATTGACTATCGTGGTTCGGCGGGTTACGGGCGAGATTGGCGAACAGGAATCTATCGCTTCATGGGAGGTAAAGACCTTACAGATAATGCGGACGGTGCAAAGTATCTCATTGAGCAACAGGGAATTAACTATAAAAAAATTGGAATCTATGGTGGTTCGTATGGTGGTTTTATTACCTTGATGGCAATGTTCACAAAACCTGATGTTTTTGCAGCAGGTGCGGCATTAAGACCTGTTACGGATTGGGCAGCGTACAATCATCCTTACACTGCCAATATTTTGAATGAACCACAAACAGATTCTATCGCTTATCGTAAGAGCTCACCCATTTATTATGCTGAAGGATTAAAAGGAAGTCTATTAATTTGTCACGGGATGCTAGATGTAAATGTGCATTATCAAGATGC
>JANXRS010000340.1 GCA_025356745.1 Arcicella sp. | reverse complement strand
CCGTAGGTTTTTCTTACAGGCACTTCACGTCCTAATTCACGGTTTAAATCGTCTTTTCTTTGACGAGTCTGTTCCCTTCTTTCGGGAGTCAAATCAACTTTTTCGATTCGCTTTCTCATTTGTTTTTTTGTTAAAATATTGCAACATCACTGCTGTAAAAAATATAGTATTAATTCCAATTAAAACGAATATTTACGCCCTGTAAATCACTAAATTTCAACGATTTAGCTTGATTTATTTTTAATGGATTGCAAAGGTACGATTATTTAAGGAGTTAAAAAAAACTTTTTATAATACAATTTTTTGATTCCATTATATCTACTCCTCCCAATCAAAACTCCTTGCTACCGCTTTCTTCCAATAATGAATTAATTTCTCTCTTTTTGATTCTTCCATAGTAGGTTTCCACGTGTGGGCGATTCCCCAATTTTGTTTTAAATCATCTAAATCTGTCCAATAGCCCACTGCCAAACCTGCGGCGTAGGCGGCACCCAAAGCAGTGGTTTCAATCATAGCTGGACAAACAACTGGCACTTTCACCAAATCTGCCTGAAATTGCATAAGGGTCTGATTTACAACCATTCCACCATCCACCCGAAGCGAAGAAATCTGAATACCAGAGTCTTTTCCCATTGCTTCCAAAACCTCCAAAGTTTGAAATGCCGTTGCTTCCAAAGCCGCTCGTGCAATGTGGGCCTTGTTCACGTAGCTGGTTAAACCCACAATAATTCCACGAGCATCGGCTTTCCAATAAGGAGCATACAAACCCGAAAAAGCAGGAACAACATAACAACCGCCATTGTCTTCAACAGTATTAGCCAAAGTTTCCACATCCGCACTCTTTTTTATAATACCCAAATTATCCCGAAGCCACTGAATTAAAGACCCAGCAATAGCAACTGAACCTTCCAACGCATAATTAACGGGTTGATTACCAAACTGATAGGCGACAGTTGTAAGTAATCCATAATTAGAAGGCGTGATTTTTGTGCCTGTATTCATTAACATAAAACAACCCGTTCCGTAGGTATTTTTCGCTTCTCCTGGAGCAAAACACGTTTGTCCGACCAAGGCAGCTTGTTGATCGCCTAAGTCGCCTGCAACGGGTACACCTGCTAATACGCCACGAGCTTCACCATAAATTTCGCTACTTGATTTTATGGTTGGTAACATTGCTTTTGGAATATTCAACGTTGCCAATATTTCATCATCCCAAGCCAAGGTTTTTAAATCCATTAACTGGGTTCGACTCGCATTTGTTACGTCCGTAATATGAATTCCGCCATCCGTTCCACCCGTCAAATTCCAAATGATGAAGGTGTCCATGTTACCAAAAATGGCATTTCCTATTTCCGCATCTTCCCGAAGACCTTCCACATTTTCCAGTAACCACTTAATTTTTAATCCGCTAAAATACGTAGCTAAAGGCAAACCCGTTTTGTCACGGAATCTATCTGCTCCACCATCTTTTGTTAATTCTGCCACCATATTTCCCACACGAGTATCCTGCCAAACAAGTGCATTATAATAAGGCTGACCAGTGTAGCGATTCCAAACTACAGTAGTTTCACGTTGATTAGTAATGCCAACGGCTGCAATATCAGTAGATGAAAGATTGGCTTTACCTAAAGCCAAACCAATAACCTCCTGTGTATTTCGCCAAATTTCGTTTGTGTCATGTTCAACCCAACCCGCTTGCGGATAAATCTGTTTATGTTCCTTTTGTCCGATGGAAATCTGATTTCCCTGCTTGTCGAATATGATAAAACGAGTACTAGTTGTGCCTTGGTCAATTGAGCCGATATACATGATTAATGGTTTTTGGATAAATGATTTGTAAAGATATAAAATATCATTAAAGCGAGATAACTTATAAGGATAAGATGTTAAAATGGTTAATAAAAAAAACCATGCTTCTTCAAGAAACATGGCTTTTTAGACAAAAATTTAATACATTACTTTATCTCTAAAACCTTAAACTCCGTCCGACGATTTGCTTGATGTTCTTCTTCTGAACATGGAATTCCATCGGCACATTGGTTTACTAATTGACTTTCTCCGTAACCCTTTGCCACAATACGAGTAGGCGAAATTCCTCTTGAAATAATATAGGAAACTGCTGATTCAGCTCGTCTTTGTGATAATTTTTGGTTGTATTCAGACGTTGCTCGTGAGTCGGTATGCGAACCTAATTCTAATTTGATATTTGTATTATCAACTAAGATTTGCACAATTTTATCTAATTCTGGCGAGGCATCACTTCTAATGTCTGCTTTATCTAAATTGTAGTAAATTGGAGCAATTCTAAACGCTGTTGTAATGTCTCTTCCTACCTCTGGTTTTGTCATTTTTATACTAGCATAAAAGGTAGTATCAGTGTCAGTTTTGACCAATTTATCAATTGGAACTGACTTCCCGATCATTGTAAAAGGCTCACGTTTAGTAAAATATCCTTTCTTTTCAGTAACGATAGTATAAGTCTTTTCTTCGTCCATTTTTACCTTGCCAAAAGTACCTTGTATTTTGGTATAAACTTCCTCAATGGCTTGATTAGTTGAGTTATCAATAATGGCAACTTTGACAGAATCAAGGGTTTGACTTTTATCATCTGTAATTATTCCTGCTAAAAAGTAACGAATGGTTTTCTTTTTCGGAGGTTCCACTTTAGCAATCACGGGCGGTGGAACTTCGTATTTTTTACCAGGTTGTGTATTCTCATAGTAATAAATATCATCATCACCTTTGCCCGAATCACGATTCGAAGCAAAATATCCTTTGGTTGAATCAATGGCAACTAATCCGAAATCATCAAAGCGGGAGTTTAAAGGAATTCCCAAATGTTCAACTTTGATTTCACCATTTATTCGAGTGGCTGTAAATAAATCTAAACCACCAATTCCAGCGTGTCCGTCCGAAGAAAAGTACAATTTTCCATCTGCCGAAACATAAGGAAACATTTCATCGCCAGGCGTATTAATATCCGACCCCATATTGATGGCTCTTCCAAATCTTCCTGCATTGTCAATATTGGCACGATAAAGGTCAATGCCACCTTTTCCACCCGAACGATTTGAGCTAAAATATAAAGTTTTATTATCAGCAGAAAAAGAAGGAGAACCGTCCCAAGCCAACGAATCGGATACAGAAACCATTTCAGGTTCCGACCAAACACCATCAATATTTCTGGAAATATATAAATCAACATCGGGTGATGAATCTGAACGTTTACCCGTATTCCCACGGGCAAAGACCATCATCTTCCCATCTTTTGAAAATGTTGGTGTTCCTTCGTTAGCATTATCTTTGAAAATTGAGGTACTAAAAAGCGTCGGTGTTCCAATTTCTGTGGGCGTATTTAAGGATGCTCGATATAAACCCAAAAATGGCAAACCGTTATTTTTATAAATAACATCCTTGCGTGAAGCTGTAAAAATCAGTTCGTTTCCCTGTGGAATTGGAGCAAATTCTGTACCCGTAGAATTCAGACTCATTGGTCTGATTTCAATGTATGTTTTATTATTTGCCAATGCCTCAATTTCGGGTAAAAGGTCAATTTCAGTTTGAGCTTTTAGTTTCAATTCTTTACTTGGAATACCTGATAAGTATTTTTCCAAGTTTTCACTTGCTTCTTTATAATTACCCTGCATCTTTTGGGTTGTTGCCAAATGATAACGCAAATCGTTTTCTTTGCTACCATTTGTTAAGGCTTTTTCATAAAATTCTCCTGCTATCAAAGAACGATTTGAAAGGCGATAAGATTCTGCAATCAGATAATTGGTTTTTCCCAGTTCATAATTTGCTCCTAAAGACTTTTGTAATTCCTTTATAGCCAATTCATATTCGCCATTATCAAATTTTTTCTGCCCTTTTTTAAATGATTGTAGAGCGGAATTGCAGCTATTTAGCAAGATAATTGCTAAAAGAAACGATATAGAAGTACGCAATTTTTGCATAAAAGTATTTTTATTAGAGTAATTATTTGACGACAGCATTGCTCTGAGCGATACCTTCGTGTGGTACTATTTTTAAAAATTTAAGAAAACTTAAGAAATTTCAATGATTACAAAAAGCAAAATCGGACGGAGATTCTTAAATATATTCTCTTTTTCTATCATAAATTTAGAAGAAGAAACCGCCTACTCTAATAACAATTGGACTTCCATAAAGTTGATTACCTGAATTAGCCTTATATGAAAAATTATAAAGAGCAGTTATTTGAAATCCTCCGAAACCTACGCCAAGACCTGCCAAAAACTGTGGGTCATAAGAAGCGGATTGACTTCCCGAAGCAAGAAAATATTTTTGTATCTCGCCTTGTGCAAATGCCTTTGAAAGAATTCCCTCCAAAAACTGCAAACGATACTGTCCAAATGCTCTTGGTCCATAAAAATTCAAAGCATTTGGATTGTAAGTTGACTTATAATATTGATAGTCTAAGGCTAATCCAACGGTAAAATCATTCGTAGCTTGATAACCCACCATCGGGGAAACACTAATTACGGTTGGATTACCAAACTGCAAACCTCCAATTCCTCCACCAATTCTAATCCGTTGACGGAAAGGCAAATCTCTTACATCTTGTTCTTCATCCAAATCACGTACAGAACTGTCTTGTTTAATGATGATAGGATCTTGAGCGTAAGTACTTGTATATGAAACAATTGATAAAAAGAAAAGAAATTTTTTCATGGTTCTGGTAATTAGTTGTTAATTATATGTATTTATAAACGCAAACAAACTATATTTTCTTGCAAGATACGAAACATTCTTTTCCGAAATTATGTCTGTTTGTGTAGGAGTCAGTGTTTCGCTAAGTTTTTAGGGAATTGCACATAACATATTTTGTAAACCAGTATCTTAAAAACTAATCAAGCATAGAATTCGTTATCTTTGTTACATTCATTTACCAGTGATTTGTAGGGTTAAAACTAATCTCTAGAACCTAATCACTATTTCCCAAATTCATGAATATTACTGAAATCAATCATCAAAATCATACTTCAATCGAAGACCTTGACCCAAAGCGTTTTATCATTATCAAAGGGGCAAGGGTTAATAATCTTAAAAATATTGATGTTGCTATTCCTCGCAACAAGCTGGTGGTAATTACGGGCTTGTCAGGTTCAGGAAAGTCGTCTTTGGCTTTTGATACACTCTTTGCGGAAGGTCAACGGATGTATGTTGAAAGTCTAAGTTCTTACACTCGGCAGTTTTTAGGACGAATGGAAAAACCCGATGTGGATTACATTAAGGGTATTTCTCCTGCGATTGCCATTGAGCAAAGAGTTTCAACCAAAAACCCTCGTTCAACCGTTGGAACAACAACCGAAATTTATGATTATTTGAAATTACTTTTCGCAAGAACAGGCGTAACGGTTTCACCTGTGTCAGGCAAAGAAGTGAGTAAAGATACCATTTCGGATGTTGTAGACTATATTTTCACTTTGGAAGAATCTACTCGTGTAATGATTTTAGCACCATTTTCCCTAAAACAAGAACGAAAATTAGCGGAGGAAATGAAAGTTTTACTACAAAAAGGATACACTCGAATTGTAATTGATAGCGAAATAAAGTTTTTAGAAGAATTACTGGATAATAAAGAAGAACTGAACAATCTTCCACCAATAAGTCTTTCTGCCAATAACTATAAAATTCTGATTGATCGTGTTGCTATTAAAAAAGAGGAGAACGGTCAGCCCGAAGAAGAAACACAATTTCGTTTATCAGATTCCGTTCAAACTGCCTTTTTTGAAGGAGATGGAGCTTGTTTTGTGGAAGTTATTGGAGGAGAAACGAAAGTATTTTCTGATAAATTTGAAGCAGATGGAATCAAATTTGAAGAACCATCTTTGAATCTTTTTAGCTTTAATAATCCTTACGGAGCTTGTAAAAAATGTGATGGTTTTGGAAGAATTTTAGGACTTGACCCAGATTTAATTATTCCTGACAAAGGTATTTCAGTGTATGAAGGAGCCATTGCACCTTGGCGAACTGAAAAAATGGGTGAGTTTTTGGTTCCTTTAATAAAAAATGCGACAAAATTTGATTTCCCTATTCATCGCCCCTTTAAAGATTTGACAGAGGAACAGAAGGCTGTTTTATGGTCGGGTAATGTATACTTTGCGGGTTTGGATGCTTTCTTCAAGATGATTGAAGCAGAAACTTATAAAATTCAGTATCGGGTAATGCTTTCCCGTTATCGTGGTCGTACCTCATGTCCTGAATGCAAAGGGTCACGTTTGCGTCAGGATGCAGGGTATGTGAAAGTGGGCGGAAAGTCGATTATTGACTTGGTTTTGATGCCAATTACTGACGTGATAACATTTTTCAACCATTTACACTTACCAGATTATCAGGTAAGTGTCTCCAAAAGAATCCTTCAAGAAATTGAAACTCGTTTGGAATATATGAATAAAGTGGGTTTAGGATATTTGAGCTTAAACCGCTTGTCTTCTTCGCTTTCGGGTGGAGAATTTCAACGGATAAAACTCGCTACTTCTTTAGGTAGTGCCTTGGTAGGTTCGATGTATATATTGGACGAGCCAAGTATCGGTTTACATCCACGAGACACCTTGAGATTAGTTTCCGTTTTGGAATCTTTGCGAGATATGGGGAACACTGTAATCGTAGTTGAACACGAAGAGGAAGTAATGCGTGCAGCAGACCAAATAATTGATATTGGACCCGATGCGGGAAGAAATGGAGGAGAGTTGATTTTTCAAGGAACCATTGATAATTTTAAAAACAATGATTCAACCCTTCTTTCACACACAATTAATTTTTTATCTGGGAAAGACAAGATTGAAGTCCCAAAATTCCGTAGAAAATCGACCAGTTTTATCGAAATAAAAGGGGCTTATGAGAATAACTTGAAGGATATTTCGGTAAAATTTCCCTTAGGAATTCTCAATGTTGTTACGGGTGTAAGTGGTTCGGGTAAGTCAACGTTGGTACGTAAAATTTTGTATCCTGCTCTCGGAAAACACTTAGGAACTTACTCGGACGAGTCAGGTAAATTTGGTGAAATGACGGGAAGTATTAATAAAATTGAAGCCGTTGAAATGGTTGATCAAAACCCGATTGGCAAATCATCTCGTTCAAATCCAGTTACCTACATCAAGGTTTACGACCAAATTAGATTGTTGTATTCTGAACAACCCGTTTCAAAATCAAGGGGTTATAAACCCGCTCATTTTTCTTTCAACGTTGAAGGAGGACGTTGTGAAACTTGTCAGGGAGAAGGCTTTATAACCATTGAAATGCAGTTTATGGCAGATGTAAAACTTAAATGTGAATCATGCGGAGGCAAGCGATTTAAGCAAGAAGTTTTAGACGTAAAATACCACGAAAACGACATTGCCGACATCTTAGATATGACGGTGGAAGAAGCCATAGAATTATTCAAAAAAGACCAGCCCAAATTAGTAGAAAGACTCTTACCATTACAAGAAGTAGGTTTGGGATACGTTAAATTAGGACAGTCATCCAACTCACTTTCGGGTGGAGAAGCACAGCGAGTAAAATTGGCAAGTTTTTTGGGAAAAGGCAATGCGAACAAAGGAAAAACGCTTTTTATTTTCGATGAACCAACTACGGGTTTACACTTCCATGATATTAAAAAACTTTTGAAAGCCATCAATGCATTGGTAGAACAAGGAGATTCGGTAATTATTATTGAACACAATATGGAAGTAATCAAATCAGCTGACCACATTATTGACATTGGTCCAGAAGGTGGAGAAAAGGGCGGTTATATCACCTTTGAAGGTACACCTGAAGAAATGGTTAAGATTGAGGGAAATTATACGGCTGATTTTTTGAGGGGAAAGATACAAGAGTGATTGCCATTTAAAAAGAAAATTGTAAAAAGCCTTATGGCGGTAAGGTTCTGGGGTTAATCTACTCATGCAACTCTCTGTTGCTGATTTTGAATTGATTCCTGATAAGAGAATGTCATCAGCATGCCGATTTCGATTTTCTTTTTCAGGGCTGCGGTTTCAAACTTGAATGTGTTATGACCTTTCAGCAATTCTTCGGCGATATTCGCCACTAACATATCGACAGATTCGGTTGTTAGTACAAATGGTACATTTTTCATCAGTAGTAGGTTTATAGTTGCAAATAATATCTTGTAAAATCCTTACAAATATAATACCTAATAACTTAATAATCAATACGATAAGTAAAGAAAAAACTCATTAAAATAGTTTTAAATTAATATAAAATGGTTAGCCTAAATTCACTAAAGATTTACCAATTGCTCCTCCATTCAACATTATATCTAATTTTTTAGGAACTTCTTCCAAAGTAATTTCAGTAGCTAATAATGATAAGTTAGTAGGTTTATATTCTGTAGCTACTTTTTTCCAAATTTCTTGCCGTAAAGGCATCGGACATTCGGCTGAATCAATACCAAATAATGAATTACCACGAAGAATAAAAGGCAGAACAGAAGTCGGTAAATCAGGCGAGGCGACTAAACCACAAATTGCTGCCGCACCTCCATAATTTAATGACTTTAAAGCAGTTGCTAAAATATTTCCTCCGACCGTATCCACAACCCCAGCATAAACCGATTTTAACATCGGACGACCAGATTTATCATCCATAGCCTCCCTCGAAATAATCTCATTTGCACCAACTTTTAATAAAAACTCATGAGCTTCAGGTTTTCCTGTTAGAGCGGTTACTTCAAAACCTAATTTGCTCAACATCGCAACCGCCAAAATTCCTACGCCACCCGTTGAACCTGTTACTAACACCTTTCCTTTATCAGGAGATAAGCCATGGTTGATTAAAGCATTTATACATAGAGCAGCCGTAAATCCAGCCGTTCCATTTATCATTGCCTCACGCATTGATAAGCCTCTGGGCATAGCCACAATCCACCGAGCAGGCACACGAATGTACTCAGATAATCCACCCGAAGTATTCATACCTAAATCATAACTGGTTACGATAACTTCATCACCTACTTTAAAATCAGACGATTGACTTTCCTCCACAATTCCTGCGGCATCAATACCTGGCGTGTGCGGATAATTGCGAGTAACGCCTTTATTACCAACCGATGACAAAGCATCTTTATAATTGAGAGCAGAATAATGCACCCTAACCAAAACTTCCCCCGCAGGCAAATCTGAAACTTGACGTTGGATGATTTCTCTAACATACTGTTTTTCAAGATTTTCTGAAATTTGAAGGGCTTTAAAAATTTTGTTTTCCATGTTTTTATTTTCTTAAAAGATGTTAAATTATTTGTCCTTTAAGATTGAAATTATTTGTTTTGTTATCAATATTAAACCTTTTCTGAAAGCATTAAAAAGTCCTAAATCAATCAAATTTAGGACTTTTAATAATGCTATTCCGATAAAAACGGATACTTATAATCAATTGGCGATACTAACGTCTCCTTAATTGTTCTTGGAGAAACCCAACGTAAAAGATTTAACATTGAACCTGCTTTGTCGTTTGTACCCGATGCTCTCGCTCCTCCGAAGGGTTGTTGACCCACTACGGCTCCCGTTGGTTTATCATTTATATAGAAATTACCTGCGGCATTGACTAACTTTTTATTGGCTACATCCAAAGCATAACGGTCTTGAGCGAAAACTGCTCCTGTTAAAGCATATTCAGAAGTAGAATTTACGATGTCTAAAGTTTCTTCGTATTTATTTTCATCGTAAACGTAAATTGTCAAGACTGGTCCAAAGATTTCTTCGCACATCGTTTTGTAATACGGGTCTTGTGTTAGAATAATGGTTGGTTCGATGAAATATCCTTTTGATTTATCGCAATTTCCTCCTGCAAAAACCTCTGCGTTTTCTGAATGTTTAGTTTCTTCGATATAATTAGCAATTTTATCAAAGGCTTTTTCATCAATCACGGCATTTACGAAGTTTGAAAAATCTTCTGTAACACCCATTTTTATTTCTTTCAAAAACGTTTTTACATATCCCGAAGTTTCTTCCCAGAGGTTTTGAGGTATATAAGCACGAGAAGCCGCCGAACATTTTTGTCCTTGATATTCAAAAGCTCCTCTTACCAAACCCACAGCAAGTGCTTTTGGGTCGGCAGATTTATGTGCAACAATAAAGTCTTTTCCACCTGTTTCACCCACAATTCTTGGGTATGATTTATAGAGATGAATATTAGCTCCAATGGTTGTCCAAATATGCTGAAAAACTTTTGTACTTCCTGTGAAATGGACTCCTGCAAATTGAGGATGTTTGAAAACAATATCACCAGTCATAGGTCCATCAGTATATATCAAATTAATCACACCATCTGGTAAACCTGCTTCTTTAAGAATT
The DNA here is from genome assembly GCA_025356745.1 of Arcicella sp. GTDB lineage: Bacteria > Bacteroidota > Bacteroidia > Cytophagales > Spirosomataceae > Arcicella. The sequence continues at coordinate 10,739 of JANXRS010000340.1, read as the reverse complement.
TTCATCAAGATATTGGCTGAGAAAATTTGTTGAGGTGATGGTTTCCAAATAACAACATTTCCCATTAAAGCGGCTGATGCAGGTAAATTTCCAGCAATTGCAGTGAAATTAAATGGCGTTATCGCAAATACAAATCCTTCCAAGGGACGATATTCAAGGCGATTCCAAACTCCTTCCGACGATTCAGGTTGTTGAGCATAAATCTGAGTGGCAAAATGGGCATTGAATCTTAGAAAATCTATCCATTCACAGGCGGCATCAATCTCGGCTTGATAAGCATTTTTTGATTGCCCCAACATGGTGGAAGCATTTAAGTCCATCCGATATTTTGTAGCGGATAAGTCGGCTGCTTTTAGAAAGATAGAAACCCTATTTTCCCAAGGTAAATTTGCCCATTGTTCCCGTGCCTCAAGAGCACATTCAATGGCTTGATTTACGTGAGTGGCATCGCCTTCGTGGTAATATCCAAGAATATGTTGATGATCATGCGGACACGTTAGAGGCTGTTTGTTATTTGTTCTTATTTCCTCCGAACCAATGTACATCGGCACATCGACTACTTGACCACGCATCTCCGCCAGTTTAGCTTTAAGTGCTTCACGTTGAGGCGTATTAGGTGCGTAAGAATTAATCGGCTCGTTATGAGGTTTGGGTACATTAAAAAATCCTGTTGACATTTTATGAAGTGTTTTGTTTACTGTAAAATTAGTCAAAATCTCTATGATAGCTACTAGTGCAAGGAGAAGCAAAAGAAAGACTTCATTTCCTATTCACATACGAATCAAGAGAAGCAAAAGGAAGACTTCATTTCCTATTCACATACGAATCATTAAATTTTATGTACCATTTAATAAAATTTAATGATTCGTATGTTGATTTTTAACATTTTATTTTGATATATTTAAGTGTAATTTCGAAATAGTTGGTACAAAAATGAGGGTTATCACCTATTTTAAGAGAATGAAAAACACAATAGATTTGTATTCTTGAACATTGTTTAGAACATCAAGTGGTCATTAAGAGACCTATTTTTTCATACAACTACTTTAAATATCGTAACGAGCCCTTCTTTGCTAAAAATTATTATTAATTACATCCAAAACAACTAATGTCTCATGTCAAACTTTACCATTAAGTTTTGGTCATTCTTTTTAATGACCATTATGTCCTTATGCCTAAAAAGTAATGCACAATCAAAAATTTGTGGAACCTCTGTGCCTTCAAAAGAGCAAATAAATCAAAGTATTGAGTTGAGGAGTCAGTACAATCGAGGATTAAAATCTTCACGAACAGATACTGTAAAAGGAATAGTTTATATTCCCGTTCGTCCACATATTGTTCGTAAAAATGATAAAACAGGTGGCTTGCCTTTGTTGGATTTGAACAATTCCTTAGCCATTTGTAATAAATTTTATATGAATGCTGGCAAAGGAATTCAGTTTTATATTGCTGGAACTGAACCTAATTATGTTGAAGATTCTACTTTGTACAATTTTAATTCTGGAAAAAAGGATTCTTCGGGAAAAACAATGGAAGAACGTATCACTTCTAAAAATGCCGTTAAAAACGCTGTAAATGTCTATTTCGTTGGTAATCTTTTAGCAGATGGCAAGGCTTTGGCGGGATATGCGTATTTCCCAACAAAAGAAGCATCTTCTAATACCTGTGTAATGTTAAATGGACAAACCAACGATAATTCAACTTTTGCCCATGAATTTGGGCATTATTTCAATTTATATCATACTTTTCAAAATAATAACGATACAATTCCTGATAGAGAATTGGTTACTCGTTTGTCAGTAGAACCTAGTAAAAGAAAACCTGGTAATTGTGATGTCAAGGGAGATTTAATTTGTGATACGCCATCTGACCCATTCGATAGAAAACCAAAAGTAAATAACTGCATATATGCCGATACAACTTTGAAAGATGCAAATGGAGATATTTTTGAGCCAATTATGGGAAATATCATGAATTATTTTGAATGTAACAATGATAGTTTTACACTCGGTCAATATGCAGTAATGGGTGGTTTTGGACTTAATCAAAGACTAAATGAGACTAATCAGTATTTTTTGACGGGAAGCAAAGCTTGGCAACCTTCAGCTGTGAAAGCCCCTACTTTGAGAAAACCAAACTATAAAGTTATGAAAGGAGTTACAATTATTTGGAAGGATAGCTCTAATAATGAAACTGGATTTTTTGTTGAACGTTCAATATCCTCGAAAGGTCCTTTTCTGGGTGTGGGAGGAACAGCTCCAAATGATACAGTTTTTGTGGATAGAACTGTGGTTTCAAATCAGAAATATTTTTACAGAATAAAGCCTTCAAATACAACTATTGGCTCATTGAGTAATGTGGACTCCTTGATGACTGGCTCAGTTTATTGCAAGCCTACTTACTCGCTTGGATGTGGTGACGGCTCTGGAAAAGGAAATCTTGATTTATTTAAGTTGGAAGGAGATTCAACCATGATTAAAAACGAAAATTCATCGTGTTCGGAAGCCGCTTATGGAGATTTCACGAATTTATCGGCTAAATTGACCGCTAATAAAAAGTATAAAGTTACGTTGGGAACGTCTTTGGGTAAAGACAGTACCTTTTATAGCTTGAATTCTTCCATTTGGATTGATTTTAATAAAGATGGTATTTTTACGGGTAAAAAACCTGGAGAAGGTTCTGAGATGGTTTATCAAGGCTCAATGCTTACAGGAAATAATGTGTTAATGGACTCTTTAAAAATACCAAAAACGGCATTGGCTGGTTCTACACGCATGCGAGTACGAGTTCAGCGTTTTACTGGAGGTCTTGTCTTGAGTGCTTGCGATAATTATTCTACGGGCGAAACAGAGGATTATTCTGTGAATATTACTAACGCATATCCTGATCCAACACCCATTACTTATTGCACGCCTATATATACAAATCCATGCGTGAAAGGGGGAAAAATTTTGAGTTTTAGTTTGAAATCAGATTCTTTAAGCATCAATAATAGTGATACTACTTGTGCTAATGGCTACAATAATTATTGTTCAAAAACCTCGGCAATGGTGAAGGCTGGAAGGAAATATCCAATATCAGTAAAAATGTCTGGCGATAGTACAACTTTGAACTATGTAGTAGCAATTTGGGCAGATTTGAACGGAGATGGAGTTTTTACGGGGTCAGCAACAGGGACAAACTCAGAACTACTTTATAAAAATTATACAACCGTAAATGGAATTTTAGGAGATTCCTTGAGTATTCCACTTGGAGCAAAAAATGGAAACTATGTTTTACGGGTGCGTGCGCATCGGGCAACCTATGGTTTAGAAGTAAATGCTTGTGAGCGATACACGTATGGATCGGCGGCTGATTTCACAATAGCTGTTAAAGATACAAATACTGAAAAGAAAACTCGTGTGATGGCTACGATGAAAAAGGATAAAGCCCTTGAATTTGGAAATGAATTTGAGAATAATCAATCCACAGTTTATCCAAATCCAACCGACGGTAGTTTTATTTATGTTCGAGTAAATAATGCAGAGGAAGCTCGTTTGGCACTCTTTAACAGTTTGGGTTCTGAAATTCCAACTTTGAAAGGGATAGTTACGCAATATGTCATTACACTAAAACCTACCCAAAATATTGATTCAGGAGCCTACTTTGTGAGTATCGTAGAAGATGGTAAAAGAATAGTACAGAAAGTAATGGTGGTGAAGTAATTTTAGTTTTGAGTTATAGCAAAAATAGGCTCTAAAATCAATCAAAGCCTATTTTTGCTATAACTCAAAATAAGGAAATATTTTATCCAAAGTTTTCACATCCAATAATTTAATCGGTTCAAAGTCCTTTTTTGAAGTAAAATTGCCATGTTGTTGTCGATAAGCAATAATGGATTTTGCGATATAGGGACGTATATAGTAATGTTTAAATTCCTCATTAGTTACTTCATTTATTTTGATTTTTTTGAGCGAAGGATTATTTACTGTGCCAAATTTTAATATCTCGTCCAAAACAATTGAATCTAAGCCAAAAACTTCTTTTACTTGATTTTCTGAATAAAAACCACCAACCATTTCTCGGTATTTTATAATTCGGGCAGATAGTTTTGAGCCAATTCCTTTCAATTTTTTTAAATCGTTAGTATCTGCACGGTTTAAATCAAAGGCTACTGGTTTAAAAGATTCTTTGGTTGAAGCTATTATAGATGTCTTTACTTCAGAACTTCCTTCTGATTTTGGAAAAGAGGCAAATCCTCCGCTTACTGACTTTTCGGGCAGTGTTATGTAGGATTCTAATTTTGCGTAAAGGTCAGTTGGAAAGTCATAAATGCGTTGGAGGTCTTCTTTTTTACGAAATTGTCCACCCTTTGTTCGGTAATTAATAATTCGTTTTGCCATCCAATTCGCTATTCCCAATTCTTCTAATTGTGCTTCGGATGCTTGATTTGGGTCGAATGGGAATAATTTTATAGGTTTTGAAGGAGTGTTATCAGAATCATATTTTTCGTATTTATTAGCGTATCGGTCTTGAAAAACCTGTTTTTTAGCAGATTCTTTAACTTCTATTTTTGCCATTAATTCCTCAACTCTTTTGGGGTCAATCGTTTTGGAAGTTATTGGATTATCGGGAAGAAAATCAAAAATGAAGACTGAAATAATCAGGATTACAATCAAGAAAATCATGAACATAAATCCTTTTATTTCGGTCTGATTGAAGGCAAAGTAATCTCGTAGATAGAATTTGATTTTTTTGAACATCGTAGTTTTTAGAATTATTAGTAGTTTTGACTTAATTTTGCAATGTTAAATTAGTGGATTTACCGCAAAGTCGCAAGGACGCAAAGTTTTTAATAAAAATTTAGTTTATGATACTTTACAGCACCAATCATCAAAGTCCAGATGTATCGTTGGAGGAGGCAGTTTTCAGAGGTTTACCGTCCGATAATGGCTTATATATGCCTCATATTATTCCGACTTTACCAGTATCTTTTTTTGAAAATATTGACAAAATGTCGATTACTGACATTGCTTTTGAAGTATCCAAGGCATTATTGAGCGATGATATTTCGGATGATGATTTGAAAATGATTGTCGAGCGAGCCATTAATTTTGATGCTCCTATGGTTGAAATTGAAGAGAATACGTATGTTTTAGAATTATTTCATGGTCCTTCAATGGCTTTTAAGGACTTTGGGGCAAGATTTATGGCTTCATTGATGTCGTATTTCTTACAAAAATCTCAAAAAGATGTTCATATTCTTGTGGCAACTTCAGGCGATACAGGCGGAGCTGTGGCACAAGGATTTTATAAAACTCCTGGCATCAAGGTCACGATTTTGTATCCAACTGGCAAGGTTTCGGATATTCAAGAGAAACAATTGACTACCTTGGGCGAGAATGTAACGGCTTTGGAAATTGATGGTACTTTTGATGATTGTCAGTCTTTAGTGAAGGCGGCATTCTTGGATAAAGATTTGTCGTCAAAATTTAATCTGGCATCAGCTAATTCTATTAATATCAGTCGTTTAATTCCTCAATCCTTTTATTATTTTCAAGCTTTTGCAGCATTGAAACGTCAGGGAAATACCAAACCTGTAGTATTTTGTGTACCAAGTGGCAATTTTGGAAATATATCGGCAGGGTTAATTGCCAAACGAATGGGTTTACCCGTGAAAATGTTTGTGGCAGCTACCAATGCAAATAATGTTATACCCGAATATTTAAAAACGGGGAATTATGTTTCAAAAATATCTCAAGAAACTATTTCAAATGCGATGGACGTTGGTAATCCTTCCAATTTTATCCGTATGCGTTTATTAGCAGGTGATGTTCATGAACAAGTGGTTACCCATATTACTGGAGATTTTAGTACTGATACAGCTACTCGAAAAGCCATGAAAGAAGTTTTTGAACGAACAAATTATATAATGTGTCCGCATACTGCCGTGGCTTATTTGGGCTTGAAATCTTACACCGATACGTTGAACGAAGAAGTGGCTGGTGTTGTACTTTCGACGGCCCATTATGCTAAGTTTTTAGATGTTGTTGAAGATACTTTAGGAACTAAGGTTGAAGTTCCTGAGCGTTTATCGGATCTATTATCGAAAGAGAAAGTTGCGATTCCTCTGAGTAAAGAATTTGTTGATTTTAAAAAATATTTATTAAGCTAACTTAATAAAAAGGCTCTAAATTCTAAATTTAGAGCCTTTTTATTAATGCTATGATTCATACATTCCCTCAATCAATTCCTTGTATTTTCCATGAATAATTTTTCTTTTCAATTTTAAGGTTGGTGTTAATTCTCCACTTTCAATCGTGAAAAGTGTTGGAAGTAATTCTACTTTTTTTACTCGTTCATACTGAGCAATACTTTTCATCAAATTGCTTACTTCTTGGTCAAATTTATCTTTAACTTTTTGATTATTAATTATTTGGGTATCATCGGTATAATCTATTCCATTTCTTGAACACCATTCTTTCAACGCATTGAAATTTGGAATTAATAAGGCTGATGGAAATTTTTGACCCTCTCCCACTACAATAGCCTGTTCTATTAAAACGGATTCTTTTAACTTGTTTTCTACTAACTGCGGAGCAACATATTTTCCTCCCGATGTTTTGAAGATTTCCTTTTTACGGTCAGTAATTTTCAAGTACTTCCCTTCCGATAATTCACCAATGTCTCCCGTATGAAACCAACCTTCCGAATCAATTGCTTCCGCTGTAGCTTGCGGTTTTTTATAGTATCCTTTCATAATTGAAGGTCCTTTCACGCAAATTTCACCGTCTTCTGCAATTTTTAATTCAACGTTTGGAAGTACAGTGCCTACGCAACCGACTCTAAAATCACTCAAAATACTACTTGAAATAACGGGTGACGTTTCTGTTAATCCGTAGCCCTCCGCAATTGGAATTCCTGCTGCCCAAAATACTCTTGAAAGCCGTGGTTGTAGTGCTGCAGAACCTGAGGCAATAAGTTTAATATTTCCTCCTAATGCTTCTTGCCACTTACTAAAAATAAGTTTTCGAGCAATTTTTAATTGTATATCATACCACCAACCCATCGGTTTCATGGGGTCATATTTTAAGCCTAAATTCAATGCCCAGAAGAATAGTTGCTTTTTAATTCCTGTTAATTCGTAACCTTTGGCTACAATTTTATCATAAACTTTTTCTAAAAGTCGTGGAACTGTGGCAAAAACGTGCGGTTTCACTTCTTTCAAATTATCCGCAATGGTTTCCATACTCTCGGCATAATAAACAGAAACGCCATAATACATATACACATATACGTCTATACGCTCATATATATGACATAACGGGAGAAAACTTAACGCTCTTTCATCTGACAGTAAGGGTAATGATTTTGCTTCGACGATACCATCAACATTTGAAACGATGTTATGATGGGTCAGCATGACACCTTTGGGTTGTCCCGTTGTTCCAGAGGTATAAATTAACGTTAAAAGATCATCTGGTTCAACAGCAGCTTTGAGAGGCTCTAATTGAGTAATATTTTCTCCATTTGCCAAATCCGTAATTTCTGACCAATGTTTTGCACCACTGACTTTATCAAAAGTATAAATTCCCTGTATTCCTTCTAAAGTTTGCGTGGCCTCAAGAACTTTTACTAAGAGTTCTTTTCCCGCCACGAAGATAAATTTCACCTCCGCATCACTAAAAATATATTTATAATCTTCTACTGTAATGGTTGGGTACATTGGCACTGAAACTGCTCCTAGTTGCTGTATTCCAAGTTCGATAAAATTCCATTCTGGCCGATTGGGTGAGATAATGGCAATTTTATCATCTTTTTTTACACCTAATTTCATCAGCCCCAAACTTACTTTGTTCACAGTTTCAATTAATTCTACGGCACTATATTTTTTCCATTCACCGTTTACTTTATTGGCAAAGGAATCATTTTTATTTACTGGTAAAACACAGTTTGGCAGTAAATCAAATACTCGTGTTATTTTTGGGTTATTTTTCATAAAAGGATTTTATAATTGTTAATTGGTTTTCTTCTTTTTTAAATACAATTTTTAATTTTTTTTATTATAAAAACTGTTTAACAAATATAAAGAGGTTTGCTTAGAATGAAATAGTATGCAAGCATAATTATTTTACTACTAATCAACAAAGAAGCCCAAATTTCTCTGGGCTTCTTATTAATTTTCTTTTTCACTTTCTACTTTGATAATTTCCTTTCTTCCATCCGAATAAATATAGCTTAGTTCAACTTCGTTCCGTTCCTCATCCTCATCTAAAATATAGGTTCCGTTATTGGTCGGTCTATCATCAATAAATCTACCTTCAAATTTTTCTCCATTTGGAAAATAAAAGGTTCCGCTTCCGTATCTTTTTCCAAGTACATATTCTCCTACGTACATTTTTTGACCATTTGCGTAAAAGTGCATTCCATATCCATCTCTTTTTCCATTTCTCCAAGAGCCTTTATAACTTCCTTGCGTTGGGTGTATGTATATTCCAGCTCCGTTGGCACAATCCCCCGTAACGCATCCTGTTCTTGAAATTGATGTTTTAGTTATACCAATTGTTCTGCCCATTTCAATGTCTCTTTCTACGACTTGCTCTTGTCTTCGTGGAATTCTCGTATCGTTTTTAACAATTATGTTATTTTCCTCAACTCGATTCGTTTCTGAAACCCCATTGACTTCTGATTGAATTGGTTTCGTCTGTGGTCTCTGTGGAATAGGTGATATTCTTGGGTGCATACTTTCCGCTTCATTCCATCCTTTTTGAATTGCCACAAGTCTCTGCGATTGTGGAGGATGCGTTGAAGTGACGAATTCACCTTGAAAGTGTTTCATTGCTTCCTGCGACTGTGAAAGATTAGCTCCCATCTCATGCAACCAAAACCCTGAGAAATAATCTGCCTCTAACTCCTTTTCAGGACGACTTCCCGTTCCATCAATGGTGTGAAAATTAGCATGATGTCCAATTTCGTGGGCTAATATTGAAATTGCTCCCCAATCTGTATGCGTTGTTTCTTCAACTCTACTTAAAAAGGCATTGTCATAAATAATATACGGTTGTCCTTCAATTACGGTTGCAAAACAATTATCAGTATTTGAACATTGCATCACTTTAAATTTTGAGTTGACCTGTCCCATCTTTTTGGCAAATTGTCTAATTACTTGCTCAGCATGACTATCAGCTTTGAATCCTTGCATTTGTGGACAAATTTCTTGGGGAGAGATATTTCTGCCGAAATAATTACAAGCAAAATTAATTTTTCTGTTACTCTGTTGGCTATACGATTGATTTATTAACGAGAAAGTTAATAATACCACTAATAGTTGGATTTTCATTTAGATAGAATTACTTGAATGTGGATAATTTCGAGGTGGTAGAATTAATTTTTATTATGCTTTGAATTGAAATTACTGAAGTTTGTATAATGGTTTCTTATGAAGAGTTTTAAATTTATTCATAAAAAAACCACAAGTCTTTAAAAACTTGCAGTTTGGTATTATTACGAAATTGACAATTAGTTTATTGTATCGCCTCTTAAATTTCTAAATCTTTTTCTGGCATCAGCTCCATAGATACTTCCAGGATATTTTGTTAATAACTCTTGATACAGTTTCATCGCTTTTGCTGGCTCATTTAATTTTTCTTGGTACGTTTTTGCTAAATTATACGTTGCATCATCTCCTTTCAATTCAATGGGAAATTTTTGAATAATGGTTTCTAAATCCTTTACACCTTTTTCAATATCTCCTTGTTTTAAATAAGTCATAGCACGTAAATAAATAATTTCGTCTTCCAACGGGTCACCTTTGAATGTCTTTTCCATGCTGTTCAAACTGGTAATTGCTTCTTCATTTCTATGTTGAAAAAGTAACAATTCAACATTTGAGTAGGCTTTCATCGCTTTTTCAGTACTATCGCCTCCTGTATTTTCCATAATTAACAAACTTAGTTCCATTGCATCATTGGCAATTTCTCTAGTGGTAGCTTGTTTCAAAATGTCCAACACTTCTTTCGATAACTCAAAATCTCCTCGGAAGTAGGCTAATTTGGCATTTCTTAATTTAGCATCATAACCCAGTGGACTATCTTTTTCAGATTTTTCTACCTGTGAATAAAGTAGTGTTGCTTCCCAAGGTTCAGATTTTAACACATAAATATCTCCTAAGTCTAATTTACAACGATCTATAAATTGTTGGTCACCATTAGCCAATTTGATGGCATTTTCCAAAACCACTATAGCCGTATCTTTTTCATTCAAGTAAAATGCGTACAATAATCCTTTATTTCTAACCGCTTCAAGGGTTTTCTGATTTGTTCCTAACTCCTCCAACATCTTAGAATATTCGTTTATCAATAATCTAATATCGGCCGTGTTGATAGGATATACACTTTTAATTACTTCCTCTTTTGCATTTATCAACATTCTTCGCCAAAGTGGATAATTTTGGCTTCGAGGATATTCTTTCACCAAATATTCAAAAATCTTCCCTGAGTTTACGTAGTCCTTATTTTGATGTGCTAAAAATCCTAAATCCGTTACTTGGACACCTTCTTTACGATAGCGTCTGTCTAAGGCACGTGCTTGTACAAATGCTTTGTAAAATTCTTTCTTTTGGATTAAATGCCAAATCAGGACTTCGCTGTAATAAGATTGATCGGGATACTTTTGAACATTTGTGTAAAGTATTTTTTCTAATTGCTCAATTTCCTTTTCATCTTTGAGTTCTTCTTGTAGGATTGACTGCATCATTTCTC
>JANXRS010000171.1 GCA_025356745.1 Arcicella sp. | reverse complement strand
GTATTTATGTTAACATAAACCTAAAACCAGATTCAAATTTTCATCAATTTATTATTTCTGGCAAAATTACAGTTATAAAATTGTACTATTCATTGATTTTAAACTCAAAATTGCATTTTTAAATGCGTTCAACCTGTAAATATTACTAAATCTACTACAATACCACCTTCATTATTAGTAGAAAAAATGAAGCCTTCGAGTGAGAACTACCGTTCACATGATGTTGTCAAGCAACTCAGGACTGATTTTTATAATAAATGTTATATCTGTGAAGATTATGCACCCTCTACTATTAATGTTGAACATTTTATTCCTCATCGTGGCAAAAATAGAGATTTGATGTTTGATTGGAATAATCTGTTTTATGCTTGTGGGCATTGCAACAACTCAAAATTGGCTATTTACGATAATATTCTTAATTGTACGGATAATTCGCATAAAATTTTAGATTGGATTCAGTTTAACATAAATCCTTATCCTAAAGAAAAAGTCATTATTCAAAGTAGTATTGTGGACATTAAAGTTCAGAATACAGTGGAATTATTACTTAAAGTATATAATGGTGAGCATACGGGCTTAAAAACAGTTGAAGGCGAAAATATTAGAGAGCGTTTAATAGATGAAATGGTTAAGTTTACGAAGCGACTAACAAAGTATTCAAAACCTACTATTACATCAGAAGATAAAGAACGTTACCGAAAAAAGATTCGAGAAATGTTAAGTGTAAAATCACCTTTTACAGCTTTCAAAGTTTGGGTTATCAAATCAAATCCATATCTTTTGAGGGAATTTGCGTCATTTCTTCCTCAATAAATAATCATCAGGAGGTAGAAGAAAATCTCGTACCGACCACAACAAATAAAATATGGAAAGATTCACAGGACTCATTGGAATAATATTAATCTTGGGCATTGCCTATTTAATGTCAAATAATCGTAAAGCTATAAATTTTCGTACCGTTGGGATGGGGTTGGCTTTGCAGGCTGGTTTGGCAATTTTTATCTTGAAAACATCAGTTGGAGCGGTCGTTTTTTCAACGTTGGGAAATTGGGTTACACGGGTAATCAATTTTAGTAGTGAGGGAGCAAAATTCGTTTTTGGACCTTTGGCTGATGTGCCATTGGTAACAAAAGCCTTCGGGGGAGGAGGATTTATTTTCTTTTTTAATATCATTCCTACTATTATTTTCGTAGCGGTTTTAGTGAATATTTTTTACCACTTGGGCATTATTCAAATCATTATTAAATGGTTAGCTAAAGGTATGAAAACCTTAATGGGCGTAAGTGGTTCAGAGGCTCTTTCCAATATTTCGAGTGCTTTTGTGGGGCAGGTAGAGGCTCAGATTATGATTAAACCTTATTTGAAAGGTATGACATTGTCTGAATTGACAGCTTCAATGTCGGGAAGTTATGCTTGTATTGCGGGGGGTGTCATGGCAACGTATATCCAATTTGGTGTACCTGCTTCTTATTTGATTGCTGCCAGTATTATGGCTGCCCCGGGCGCCTTGGCTATTTCAAAAATTATTTATCCTGAAACTGAAGAATCAGAAACCAAAGGAACGGTAACATTAAAAGTTGAAAAAGAACATTCTAACTTGATTGATGCTATTTCTGCGGGTTGTTCAGACGGATTGAAAGTGGGCTTGAATGTGTTGGCAATGTTGATTGGCTTCTTGGCCTTAATTGCTTTGGTGAACTTTGTTTTTAGCAAAGTAGGGAGCATTTTCAATTATGCAGATTTTAGTTTAGATACGCTTTTAGGCTATTTATTTGCGGGATTTGCTTGGTGTATGGGTGTTCCGAAAGAGGAAATTGTGCAAGCTGGTTCATTGATGGGAACGAAATTGGCAGCCAATGAATTTGTGGCTTATTTGAAATTGGCACCGATGATTAAAGCGGGTACATTGACTCCTAAGACGATTGCCATTGTAAGTTTTGCCTTGTGTGGATTTGCCAACTTTGGCTCGTTAGGGATTCAGATTGGAGGTATTTCAGCCCTTGAGCCGAGTCGTCGGGCTGATTTAACCAAAGTGGCGGTTCGTGCTTTAATTGCAGGGACTTTGGCGAGTTATATGTCGGCAACTTTAGCGGGAATATTGTTTTAAAAAATTTTATCCAAAAGAAGGCTCAAAATTTATCATGATTTTGAGCCTTCTTTTATGCTTGTTTTTTCCAAAACCGAAAAAAAGCATAGTTGCAAAAACTACTCAATCCCGCCAATAAATGCCAAATGGAATGCCCCTGATAAAGTGAATAAGGGTCACAGTTGATTTTTTGAACATCCATTATTCTGATTTTAATGGCAATTATTATCAACACTAAACTCAAAATTCCTAAAAATAAATATCGTTTTTTGGGAAATTGGAAGTAATTAATTCCCATCAAAATTAACATCAAAAGGATTAAAATAGGTACTAAAATACTACTCGAAATTAAAAGGTGAATTTGGTAAAAACAGAGAATAATAATAACCATTATGACAATCCAAATCTTCTTTGCTTGTTCTGAGAAATTAATTTTATGGAATACATGATATAGCCCAATACTGACTAATGTTAATGTAATGCTATACGTTCCGTTCGTATCTACTCGCTGACCTGCCCACGTGAGGGAGGCATGAAAAAAGGCACTTCCGAAGCTCAGATAGATAAAACAAACGCCCATCAAAGCTGATAATAATGGAAAATTTGCCAAACGATTTTGAAAACTTCTATTTTTATAATCCCCCCAAGCAATTTGACAAATTAATACTCCCAAAAAGAAATACACCAAATTGGAATAGGTATTCATAGACTGATGAAAGAATTTACTAGGATTGTTAAACTCGCAATACTCAACCGTTAAAGCTGATTTACTAATGGTCATGCCTTCCCAAATACTTCCGTTGAGGATTTGGTTTAGGCCAATCCAGATTAGTAGCATTGAAGCTGTTATAAGCGTTGAGCGAATTAAGAATTTTTGCATAATTTTCAATAAAACATTCATCATTGATAACTTACCACTATTTTATATTATCCAAATTATAATGTAAACCACGATTTTCGTGTCTTGCTCTGGCATCTTTAATAACCAAATATGCCACATTAATCATGTTCCGTAATTCACAAATTTCTACGGAGATTTTTGATTGTTTGTATAATTCTTCGTGTTCAATATAAATCAACTCTAAACGGTCATAGGCACGTTTTAAACGTCGATCTGTTCGCACAATTCCTACGTAATTACTCATGATTGATTCTAATTCACGGGTCATTTCTGTAACTAAAACTAACTCTTCTGGATGGGTTGTTCCGTCTTCATTCCAATCAGGAATATTGGTTGGCAAAATATTATCTTCAAATGTTTCGATGGATGCTAAAAATGCACGATGAGCATAAACGATAGCTTCTAATAAAGAATTTGAAGCCAAACGATTAGCTCCGTGCAAACCTGTTGCCGAACATTCGCCAGCAGCATATAAAAAGTTGATATTTGTCTGCGAAAATTCATTGACTTTCACGCCTCCGCAGAGGTAATGTTGAGCAGGTACAACAGGTATCATATCTTTGCCCGTGATGTCTAAACCCAGATTATCTTTGCAATATTTATAAATCATTGGAAAATGATGCTTAAAGTCTTCTGGTTCGAGATGACGAGTATCCAGGTAGACATGATCAACACCATTTATTTTCATTTCAGCGTCAATGGCACGAGCCACAATGTCACGGGGTGCGAGCGAAAGGCGTTCGTCATAACGTTCCATAAAAGTGGTTTCGTCAATATTTTTCAAGATGCCACCGTGTCCACGAACAGCCTCAGAAATCAGAAATGAAGGTTTTTTGCCAGGTTGATACAAAGATGTTGGGTGAAATTGGATAAATTCCATTCCTTCCACCAAAGCCTTTGCTCGATATGCCATCGCAATTCCATCGCCTGTGGCAATCGTTGGGTTGGTAGTACTTTGATATATTTGTCCAATTCCTCCCGTTGCCAAAAGGGTAGTTTTGGCTAAAAATGTTTCGGTTTTTCCCGTTAAAGTATTGAAAACATACGCCCCAAAACACTTTTTATTAGGCGTATCTTTTGTGATTTTTTCGCCTAAATGATGTTGGGTAATCAAGTCTACGGCAAAATAATGCGTAAGGAAATCTACTGATTTATGAGCCTTTACTGTTTCTAATAAAGCTCTTTCAATTTCGTTGCCGGTTGAATCTTTATGGTGCAAAATTCGCTGGTCTGAATGACCACCCTCTTTCACTAAATCATACGTTCCATCGGCTTTTTTGTCGAAATTTGTACCATAAGCAATTAACTCTGTTAATCGCTCTGGGGCTTCTGTAACTACAATTTCAACCGCTTTTCGGTCGGACAGAAAATCACCTGCCACCATTGTATCATCAATGTGTTTCTCAAAAGAATCATCATCTTTCCACACCGTAGCAATACCACCCTGAGCATATTTTGTATTACTTTCTTCAGCAGTCGTTTTGGTGATAATAGCAATTTTTATATCTTTACCTTGTTCCTCGAAATAAGTTGCAATTTTGGCGGTATAGGATAGCCCTGCAATTCCAGAGCCAATCACTAAAAAGTCGTATTGGGGCATATTATGTCAGTTATAAGTTATTGGTTATGAGCTCTTAGTTGAAAAGGATTTTGTAAAATCTAAGTTTTAAATGTCATTTTAACTTGCGATAAAAGTTAAACTATCACCTTATAACCATCAACCATTAACTGATAACTCTTCAACAAAGCTAATGCCTTTACGGTTTATGAGATACAATTTTATGCCTAAAATTTCTGTTATCCACTGATAATTACTAAATTCGATACTCAAAATACAAAAAATAAAATTTTAACCCCACATTTTAACCCAAAACTTAGTATAATTTTATGGAAGAATCAACGCAACGTAATGGCATCTGGAAAGCAGGAGTCGCAATTTTGGCAGTAATAGCTGGTATACTTGGCTACTTATTAAATGATGCCAAAAGTATGAATAGAAACCAAGAACAGGTTATTAATCAGAAAGTGGAAGAATTGGCTTCTGCGAGAGTTCGTTTAGATTCTGTGGGGTCGCAATTGGATGCAAAAATTGCCCAAATTAAAGCCTTGGGTGGTAATGTTGAATCATTGGAAGCAGCCAAAAAACAGTTGGAATCTGACAAAGTACAGTTGAGACAAGTGAATACTTTTTCTAAACAAAAATACGACGTAAAAATTGCCGATTTTGTAACATTATTAGCGGCAAAAGATGCAGAGTTGGATCAGTTAAAACGTGAAAATACAACGTTGGTTGCCAAGAATAAAGATTTATTTACCCAAAATAGTACGCTTACGAATGAAAATATGGGCTTGAAAACGGATAAACAAGGATTAGCCGATTCAGTTGATAATGCCTATCGTCGTAATCGTGAATTGACTGCTACAGTTACTCGTGCGTCCGCTTTACAGGCACAATTTGTACAAGCACTTGCTCTTTCTGATAAAAATAAAGAACGTGATGGAGGCGTTTATCGTGCCTCTAAAGTGGATAAGATTAAGGTGATTTTCCAGTTGCAACCTAATCCAATTGCTAAACAAGATGTTAAAACTATTTTCATGCGTGTTCTTGATCCAGATGGTGCACTTTTATATGATTCAGCAGTAGGCTCTGGAAATTTTGATTTGTTCGGGAAAGAATCAACTTACACCGCAAAAAAAGATATTCAATTTCAAAATAATGGACAAGGTGTTGAAATTATTTATGGTCGTGGAACGGCAATTCAATACCGTGAAGGACATTATAAAATTGAATTATACTCAGAAGGCTTCAAGATAGGAGAGGGGAGTTTTGATATAAAATAAGATTGTAGCTTGTGTGAAAACGCCCCATAATTTCAAAACTATTGGGCGTTTTTTGTTTTATCTATACGAGGACTTGCAACAGTGGCCAGAATTTCCGTTGGCCCCTGTATGGAATTGGCTTTGGCAACAGCGAACATGGCTTTGGCAACGCAGTACATTCGGTGGCGGTACATATCGAACGTCGGGTCGGCCTTGGTACGATTTTCATCAGTTTCCGAAAGACCGTGCTCGGACGCCTCTCTCGATTTCCTTCGCTTTTGTCGCCACACACAACAATTTCATCCTTGATCGGGGCGGTAAGGTCTTCAACCGTTCCGCACCAATAATCAAACTTGCGGCGGAAGCAGATGCGGACAAGCATCTGGAACTTGTTGGGCTATTAAATAGCTCGACGGCGTGCTTTTGGATGAAGCAGACGTTCCACAATAAGGGAAGCACGGTTGA
>JANXRS010000305.1 GCA_025356745.1 Arcicella sp. | reverse complement strand
ATCCAAAAATAATATAAATTCTCTTTCAAAAACGGGCAAGTCATTTTCCCATTTCAAAGCATCCATTCGCATTAATAAGTCACCAATCCATGAGATTAAAGAACGTAAACCATCGGGGAGCAAATCAAAATCAAGTTTTTTGCCTTCTACTTTAGCTACAATCTTGATATTTGTATCATAAACTGTTTCAAATTTGATGGCTTTTTCAGTAATTTCTTGAATGATTAGTTCAATATTTTTGATATTTTTATCATAACGCTCTACTCCTTTAATATCACCGCTTTCACGAGCTAAGGCTCTTTTTGAACTATTCACAGCCAGCCATTGATTAAGCGTATAATCGTTTTGGGTAAACGATTTATCAAATTCTAAGGCTTTTTCGAGTGGATTATATTTAGGTTTATCTTTAGTTTCAACGTTCTCTTCATGTTCAATGAAACGATAACCTGAATAAGCAAAAGCAACGAAATTACAGGTGTAATTATTAGCATATTCTTTTAAAGTAGCTTGATAGATTTTCTCTTGCCTTTCTGAAACAGTTTTACCTAATTCTGTACCGTCATGGACACCGCTTATTTTAACTTCAAATCCTTTAAAAGCAAACTCTTCCTCATTTTCAAAGACTACTTTTCCGTGTTCTCCCTGACAATTATCATGTTCGAATCGTTTAAAAAAATTCGACATAAAATTGGTTGGAATTAAAGCACTAAATTCAACAAATGGTTTTATCTCTAACATCTTACTCGCTAACGCCTGCAAAATCGTAGTTTTCCCAGTACCATTTTGACCAGTAAGAATATGAATTTCCGCTTTGTCTTTGTCCTTTTTTTTAGGAAAAATAATGGTTTCATTTTCAAAGACACCAATATGTTTTAATGTTAAACTTCTAATTTTCATAAAATTGAATGTTTGCTTACAAAAATAAGGGAAAATAGAATTGATAATGAATTATTGTATTTTATTTCTAAGCAAACCAATAATTAGAACATAAAAAAAGGATTAGAAACAGATTTACATTAATCCGTGTCCAATCCTTTTAATCCGTGTGCCATCAACGATTACCCCACCAATTCCTTCAAATCTTCATCATTCAGTTGTTTCCGAACATCTGCCATTAATAAAAAGCGAGTATAAAGTTTATCTAATTCTGTTTTTTCAAAATCAAAACCAATCAATTGTAAACGATGACGAAGAGCAGCACGTCCAGAACGAGAAGTTAAAACAATTGCCGATGAAGGCACACCTACGTCTTCTGGACGCATGATTTCGTAGGTCTCTGAATGTTTCAAGAAACCGTCTTGATGAATACCTGACGAGTGTGCGAAGGCATTTGCCCCCACGATTGCCTTGTTCGCTTGCACGGGCATACCCATAAGATTTGAAACCATCGTTGAGAAAGGATACAAAAGTTGAGCATTAACATCAGTATGAAAGCCTAAATCTTTATGAACATTCAAAATCATTGCAATTTCTTCCAAAGACGTATTGCCTGCACGTTCACCTATACCATTTATGGTAACTTCAACCTGTCTTGCACCTGCTTGAATCCCTGCAATTGTATTGGCAGTGGCAAGTCCTAAATCATTATGGTTGTGCATTGAAATCGTTGCTTTGTGAATATTTGGTACATTTTCAAACAAATAATTGATGCGTTGAAACATTTGATGGGGTAGTAAGTAACCCGTAGTATCAGGCAAATTTACCACCGTTGCACCTGCCTTAATTACTGCTTCAATTAATTTTGCTAAATATTCTAAATCTGCACGACCAGCATCTTCCGCAAAGAACTCTACATCTTCCACAAATGATTTTGCATATTTGACTGCCCAAACGCCACGCTCCAACATTTCTTCACGAGTTGAATTAAATTTGTGAATAATATGCGAATCAGAAGAACCTAAGCCCGTATGAATCCTTGGATATTTGGCGTGTTTCAAAGCCGCCGCCGCTGCATCAATATCTTCCTTTTTAGCACGAGTCAAACCACAAACCGTTGCATTTTTAACTAATTTACTGATGGCTTCCACCGAACGAAAATCACCTGGTGAAGAAATTGGAAAACCTGCCTCAATAATATCCACGCCTAAGAGTTCGAGTTGTTCGGCAACCTGCAATTTCTCTTCAGTGTTCAATTGACAACCTGGCACTTGTTCGCCATCACGTAAAGTAGTATCGAATACTTGAATTTTCTGACTCATTGGTTTTGTGTTATTTGTTTTATTCTTAGTCAAAAATACATTTACCGATTTGTAAAAGCAAATGTTTGAAAATTGATTTTCAGAATTAAAATCTAAATATTACTTAAAACTTATGATTATAAAGATTATAAATCTTTTTTAGTGATATTTAATAGAATTAAATACTAAATATGCATATAATTTTGTATGAATATTTTTTTAATACTATTTTATAAAAATAGTATCTTTTTAAGATTTAGAACATTAAACTTATTCTTATTCTATAAAATAAAAATGTTCAGTGTAGTAGATAAACTTTATCTACTACACTGAACATTGGTAATTGAGTAATAAAATTCCTAAACTCTCTACATCACATCTTTCAAAATGCCTTGCTTCTCCTTAGAAACCGTTAAAATCAATTCCGCAATTAGTCCAGTCCAGCCTGTTTGATGGGCAGCTCCTAAACCTTTACCCGTATCGCCGTCAAAGTATTCATTGAAAAGAATTAAATCCTTAAAATGTGGGTCAGATTGTAATTTTTCATAGTTTTCATACATCGGTCGTCTGCCTTTATCATCTTGCGTAAAGATTTTTATTAGGCGTTCCGAAAGGCTCATCGCTGCTTCTTTTATACTTACCATATTGCCCGAATCAGTTGGATATTCTACTTCATAATCATTGCCATAATAAGTCTGGAATTTCAAAAGTGAATCGACTAATAAGAAATTCATCGGAAACCAAATTGGTCCACGCCAATTGGAATTTCCTCCAAACATACTGCCTGTGGATTCCGCAGGAGTATAATCAACTTTTAGTACATCGCCATTAACACGGAATTGATATGGGTTTTCGAGGTGATATTTCGATAAAGAACGTATACCGAAATCAGAAAGAAATTCTTTTTCGTCAAACATTCGTTTCATAATCATCTTCATTCGATGTCCCCGTAAAATGGCAAGTAAACGATTTTCTCCTTTGCCAGATTCATACCAACGAGAAATTAATCCTGCTAAATCGGGACGATTATTCAAAACCCATTCAACTCTACGCTTAAAATCTGGAAGTTTTTCCAGCATTTCGGGGGTAAGAATCTCAACAGCAAAAAGTGGAATTAATCCAACCATTGACCTGATTTTCAATAACTTACTGTCATTATTTGGTAGATGAAGCATATCGTAATAAAATTGGTCTTCTTCATCCCACAGACTAACATCATCCCCGCCTAACGACTGCATGGCTCCCGCAATATGCAGAAAATGTTCAAAAAATTTGGAAGCCATATCCTGATAAACGGGACGTTCTAACGCAATTTCACAGGCAATTCTCAACATATTTAAACTGTACATAGCCATCCAACCCGTGCCGTCGGCTTGTTCTAAACGACCACCAGTTGGCAGGGTTGAAGAACGGTCGAAAACCCCGATATTATCCATTCCTAAGAAGCCTCCACCAAAAATATTATTGCCTCCTTCGTCTTTTAAATTGACCCACCACGTAAAATTGAGCAATAATTTATGAAAAATTCTTTCTAAAAATGAGATATCTCCTTTGCCATTTATTTCCTTATCAATTTCATAAACCTTCCAAGTTGCCCAAGCGTGTACGGGTGGATTCACGTCCGAAAACGACCACTCGTAAGCGGGTATTTGTCCATTCGGGTGCATATAATACTCCCGTAAAACTACTGCTAATTGACGTTTGGCAAAATTTGGGTCAACTCTTGCCAGAGGGATGGTGTGAAAAGCCAAATCCCAAGCGGCAAACCAAGGATATTCCCATTTATCAGGCATAGAAAGAATGTTAGCAGCATAAAGATGGCGCCACCCTGCATTTCGCCCAAACTTGCGATATCCCGAAGGGTCAGGCATGGCGGGGTCGCCCTTTATC
>JANXRS010000292.1 GCA_025356745.1 Arcicella sp. | reverse complement strand
TTTATAAGACCCTGCCTTTCGAAAGAGAGGCAGGGTTAAAACTACTGAGTACAACTAAAATAAAATTATTTTGGCTTACCTTCTGGTGATGTTATCAACTGAAATACGTTGATATTTTGATCTTGCAAAGTGCTAACAATTGAGTTAAATACTTTGTAGTTTGAATTTGCATCACCTTTGATTGCCACCTTCAAGGCTGGATTCGCAATTTTTGCGTAACTAACCCAAAGGAAAAGTTCATTATTTGCGGTATCCAAAGGAATACCTTTTAATAAACCTTGTGCTTTTACATCCGAAGGTTTCATTCCTAAAACTTGACGCATTGCACCTGCTGGATAACCTACCAATTCTGAAGCATTATAATTCTTCTGCATTTCTGGCGTTACGGTTATTCCCATTCGGTTTGCCATTCTTTCAAGCATGGCGTCTTTTGCAGTTTTGTCTTCTGTTCCTAAGAAAATTCCTCCGTCTGGTCCAACGGAGATGGTTAAATAACCTTCTCCTGCTGGAAGTTTCTTCTCTGAGATAGATGAGGGTGGAGTGATTGTTACGGCTTCTTCGGGCTTGAACTTGGCAGTTAGCATGAAGAAAGTCAGTAGCAAAAACGCCACGTCGCACATTGCTGTCATATCGAGAGAAACGCTTTGTCGTTTTGCTTTAACTTTTGACATAATGTTTTAATTTGAATATTTGAGAATTAGTTAATTTGACAATTATTTAACGAACAACTAACTCACAAATTGATTAATTAGATAAATTTTCAATAATACTTCTTGAAGATTTTAGATTTGAAAATTATTTTAAATTTTCAAATGTATTGGCGTACCAATTACCTAATTATCAAATTATCAATTATGGTGTGTTGCATAGTTTTGGTTGATACTCAAACCGATTTCATCAACGCTATAAGTCAATTCGTCAATTTTAGACGTAAAGAAGTTATAAGCAATGATACAAACCGCTGATGTACCAATACCTAAAGCCGTATTTACGAGGGCTTCAGAGATACCATTTGCCAAAGCTGTTGAATCGGTTGAACCACCTGAGTTACCAAGTGCCGAGAACGCTTTAATCATACCGATTACCGTTCCCAAAAGACCGATTAAGGTAGATACTGATGCCAATGTTGCAATGATAGTTAAGTTTTTCTCTAACATTGGTAATTCCAATGAAGTAGCTTCTTCAACTTCTTTGCTAAGAGCAGCCAATTTTTGCTCTTTGTCTAATGAACCGTCAGATGTTAATTGCTTGTATTTTTTTACAGCTGCTAACGTTACGTTTCCTACCGAACCTTTTTGCTTGTCGCACTCTTTCAACGCTCCATCTGTATCGTCTTTGTCTAACAAAGATTGGATTTTGCGAACGAAAGCATTTACATCACCACTTCCTTTTGCTTTTCCGATTGTGATAAGACGTTCGATTGAGAAAGTCAAAGCAGTCAAAAAGCAAGTCATTAATACTGGTACAATAACACCGCCTTTAAAAGCGATAGCGAGATAATCGCCTTGTTTTGGGGCACCTTCATTTGTACCACCCTCGAAGCGAGAACCGTCACCCATAACAAAATGGAAAAACAATTCTGCAATAAAAAAAAGAATTAACATAACCACGCCTGCTGGAATGCCGCCTGATTTTTTTGGAGCTGATGCTGCTGGTTTAGCAGCTGGGGTTTTTGCTTGTGTACTCATTAGTTTGGTAATTTGGGTTTAAGTTAAAACACAGTTTTAGGTGAATTTTAAAATAAAAAAATGAAAAATGACGAATAAGCAAAATATTCTATTGAAAAACGTTGCTTAGACAGTTTGACAAATCTAACATAATTTTTTTTTAGTTTTAATATGCACTGTGTCAAGTTTTAGTAAAAAAATATTTAACAAATAGTTTGGATTGTACTATCTCAATAAAATTGTGGGTTTTGAAACTTTTTTAAGGTACTATTTCAAGAAAATAAATTTTCGTAGAAAAGGTATGATTTTTCATAGATGCACATTTTTCAGAAAAACTTGGCTAAATTTTGCTCAATTTCGTAAGTAGTTTCTGAAACATTAGAATGAGGAAAAACGCTTAGTATTTTTTCTAATCTCAAATTATTTCCCATGATAATGATTTCTTTCCCTTCTGGATTATCAAGTATATAAGTTAGTAAAGACATTAATTTGGTAAAACTACTGTGTTGATTCGTCTCAATTAAGATAATTGTTTTGGTTGCCTCGGATAATAATTTGTTGGCATAACCAATGATAAAAGGTTCAGAATGACTATCTATATCATAAGTAGTTATGTCAAGATTTTTCTCTTTTATTTTTGAAATGATAGGATTATAAAATTTTACATCCTCAAAATTTTCGGTAATTTGTATGTATAAAAATAAATTCATGGTATATTTTAAAGATATAAAATAGGGACAATTAAACCTTATGATTTTGTTTTCCACTTAATCGTAATTACCTTCATAGCTTCATCAATCGCAAAATACTTTGGCAAAAGCATATCAATATAATAGAGAGAATTCAAAACGAAATAATAAGGCTTTGCCCTTGAAACAGGCAATTGAAGATATGCTTGAATTATATAAATTACGTTCTAAATTTAACGAAACCTACATTGTGGCATATTGGGAACAGATTATGGGACAACCTATTTCTTCAAGAACTACGGAAATTTATATTAAAGATAAAAAACTTTTTGTTCAATTAGATTCTGCCCCTTTACGAAATGAACTCTTAATGGCAAAATCTAAAATTGTAACCCTAATTAATAAAGAAGTTGGTGAAGAAATTATTGAGGATGTGATTTTTATATAACCCTATGGATAGCTGCTTTGAAAAGATTTCAAGGCTTGATATTATCTGATAATCTTTTCATTTCGCCTTTTAGTACAAAATATTTTATTGTATAAATTAGTGACATTAAGCCAAATAAAGCTAAAAATGAAATTAATAATGTCTGTTTTTGCTCGGTTTCTTCAATGATTTGATGATTTTCTTTTGAGTATCCTTTATGTCTTTCTGAAAGTTGTATTAATTCCCTATTCTTCTGACTCAAATCATTATTTTGCCTAATTAAATCATTGTATTTATTAGTAAATTCTATTTTTGAATTCTCTTGAATGTGTTTGAGTTCATCTAATATTTCATTGTCTTTCTTGATGATTTTGTTTAAAGCATCAATAGTTGTTTGCATATTGTCTTTTGAACGATTGCCAAATAAACCCGTTGAAAGATTTTCAGTTTCTTTATAATTGCGATAAAGTGATTCTCGCTCAAGAGTGAGTTTGTTGATTTGCTCTTGAGCATATAAAAAATTAGTAAAAATGATAAAAAGGAGAATGGTTAAAAACGTTTTCATTTGATTGGTAAGTAGTTTGGTTAAAAAAATCCCGCAAAAGAATATGTACTTCTTTGCGGGATTGGATACTTAATTCACGACAAAATATGACTTAAAATGATATACTAATTTTTAGTTTTTTTACTAAGTTTAGTTTAAAGTAGATTATCTATAATGAATGTCTCTGAAATTCAACACCTTTTATTTCGGAAACGTCTAATAATTTAATTCCGTAGCGTTGAAATGCAGGCGTTTCGAGTTCATCTTCAGTTGGTAATTTTTGACAAAAAGCATCAATCATTTTGCGTAAACGAAGGGTGTCATCCTCACGGTGCGTAAACACAATCGGTTGTATCGGTCTAAGCTTTTCTTCCTCATCATCTTCATTTTCAATCACCTCATCATCTTCGGCATCTACGTTAGGTACTTCGATTGTAACAGTAACAGGTTCTATTTTTAAGTGCCTTTTATCAAAACCTGCTGCAATTACAGTAATGTTCATTCTGTCGCCCAAATCTTCCTCAATAGTAAAACCTAACTTGAATCCTTGGGGTGATCCACCAATGGCTTCAAGAATGTGTGTGGTAATAGTACTTTGCTCCTTAACACCCATCACATTTTCTTTACTCGTTGAAACCGTTACTAAAATACGTTGAGCTCCTCTAATACTTTGATTATTTAATAATGGAGAATCAAGGGCTTGTTCAATTACTTCTTTCGCACGATTTACACCTTGTGCGGAGGCTTGGCTCATTACAGCTTGTCCTGCATTTTTCAATACTTTTTTAACATCTTTAAAATCAGCATTTACCTTACCCGACTTTGTAATAACCTCGGCTACTGATTTTGCGGCATTTGCCAGAACATCATCAGCGTGTTCAAAGGCTTCCAAAATATTAAGGTCTTCATGAATTTCAAGTAATTTATCATTTAAAATTACCAAAACTGTATCACAAATATCTTGAAGAATTTTGATACCAGCATTGGCAGCATCAATTTTATCGGTACCTTCCCATGAATATGGAGCAGTTACGATGGCAACCGTCAAAATGTCTAATTCTTTGGCAATTCGGGCAATTTCTGGAGCTGCCCCCGTACCCGTACCGCCACCCATACCCGCCGTGATAAACACCATTTTGGTTTCTGGTTGTAATAAGGCTTTGATTTGTGCTTCGCTCTCCAAAGCCGCCAAACGACCTTGTTCAGGTTCTGTTCCTGCTCCAAGACCTTCGGTGAGTATTGCCCCCAATTGAAGTTTTGTTGGAACTTTATTGTCATTAAGTGCTTGTAGATCAGTATTACAGACCACAAAGTCCACATCTTGAATTTTCATTATATACATGTGTTCAACGGCATTGCTACCGCCACCGCCCACGCCAATGACTTTGATAATGTTATTTTTCTTTTCGGAAGGGATTTCGATACTATGTTCGTAAAAAGCCATATTTTTTTAGGTAAGGATTAATTGAATTGGCGGAATATAACAATGCTTAACTATGCGAATTTAGGATAATATTTTGCTAATTTCGTTGTGTGATTTAATATTTAATTTCGAAAAACTAATTCAATTCAAAATCTAAATTCTATCACTAAAACAACTTTAAAAGTAAAAATTATAAACTTGGAAAATCGTCTCATGATGAATGAACGATATAAGTTACTGATAATGAAATAATTATGCAATAACTGACTGAGAATATATGTTTGCGGAAACCCTAAATAGCTATTCAAAATTAAGAGAAAAATTTGAAATACCACATTAAGTTTCAGAAATTTTTGAAACAACAATCTTCACAAATTTATTTTTATGAAAAAGGTAAAATTTACTTCCACTATTATTATACTCGTTTTAGGAATTTATCAGATTCCAACTATGTTAGAATGGTTCTTTGACCATGCTCGTTTTCGTCATATAAAATTGAATTTTGTATTAATTGAACGTCTATGTGATGCTTTCGGTATTTTTACTGTTCTGTTTTTTTTACTATCCATTACTTATAAAAAATATTGGGATGTACAGACCTTCAAAAATGTTAGTTCCACAGTTTTTTTTATGCTTGCATTTATATTTAGTTTTCTTACAGCAAAAGAAATTTATTTTGATTTTAGGGCGGTAGATAAACTGTATTTTTATTACAAAAAGAACATCGGAATATTGGGCGATGTTTTTATGGCAGATGATACGCTGGGACATCGGGGCGTTCCGAATGGTTCGGGTGTGAGTGTTTATCCCTTAGAAAATCGTCAAATTAGCGTGCCTATTCAATTAGATAGTGAAGGTTTTAGAATTCCTGCGAAACCTCAATATATTGATTCTGATACATTAATGATGTTTTTGGGTTGTTCGTTTACTTGGGGGGATTATACTTTGGCAGAAGAAACTTATCCATTGCAAGCAATTAATTTATTGAAATATAAATCATTAAATTGTGGAACTGATGCCTACGGATTGGCTCAAATGTTGATATTAGCACAGCGAAAAATACCTCAACATCATCCTAAAATTGTGTCAGTTCAGTATTCTCCGTGGTTGGCAGACAGGGCAAAATTTATGTTTTTCCCTTCGGCTTTCGGCGTTATGCCTTTCCCTTTTGTAGCTAAAAATGCGAAGTCAAAATTTTATATTCACCAACCATTTTTTCGTTCTGCTTTGTATAATCCTGATTATAAATATTACAAAATTTCACCAAAATCATTTACAGACAAGTTTTCGTTCTTTTTTAAGGTGGGCATTCCTGTAGTAATTGTAGATAGTTGGAAACAACGTATTGCTCAGTGGAAAATAATTTTGGAAATTTTACCAACGGCAGAATCTGATAATCAGAAGATTGAAAAATATGTTTACGAACGGATTTATGAAATTTGTAAACAAAATGGCGCTAGGTTGGTCGTATTGAACTTAGGAGGTTTTGGATATTCGGACGAGCAACGCATGAGCAATCATCACGACCGTAAGCACTTTCAGAAAACAATGAGTTCGGAAATGGTTAAAAATGTAACTTTTATTGATGCGGATTCAGTTTTACGGGCGGGTATAAAACCAAAAGAAAGCTATTCAAAATATGTGCAATGGGGAAAGGTAAGTAAAACGGATTCGATTCTTTATGATAATCATCCTAATCCAATGGCTCATAAAATTATTGCGAAGATTTTGGTAGAAGGGATTAGGAAGTAAAATTTTTAAACTTCTTTATATGATTCAAAACACGAATAATAGAAATCAAGCAATTGATTTTTTAAGAGGTATTGCGATTTTCTTGACGCTTTTTAGGCATTTTGGGATAAATATTTATCTTTATAAAATAGGCTGGGTTGGGGTAGATTTATTTTTTGTATTGAGTGGTTTTTGGGTATCTGGATTGTTATTTAGAGAATACAAAAAGACAACAAAAATTAATTTTATCAGGTTTTTTGTCAGAAGAGGACTTAAAATTTATCCGCTTTTTTATTCGCTCTATATTTTGTTGATATTAAATTAGACCGCACTAAAAAAATAAATTATCCTGATTTATTACCAGAAACGCTTTTTTACAAAAATTATGTTGGAGGAGATGTCTTTTGGATTCACATATGGTCGATTGATATAGAGGAACATTTTTACTTATTACTGCCCCTATTATTTCTTACGTTGCTTGGTATTTCAAAAACGGGAGAGAAGGCTTTTAATATCATTCCAGACCTTTTTATAGTAATTGCTATTGGGTGTTTGGTTTTCCGAATACTGGCGACTTTAAACCATCCTTTTTCACACATCAATAACGTATCTCCTACTCATTTACGGATTGATTCATTGTTCTTTGGTACGTTGTTATCCTATTATTACCATTTTCATCAATCGAAGCTCGCTGATTTCGTAAATAAT
>JANXRS010000288.1 GCA_025356745.1 Arcicella sp. | reverse complement strand
GTAACGGCTTTTACTTTCTCGGCATTATCAAATATTCTGATATTCAGCCATTTATCTAAGTTTTCTTTGGTTTCGCCCGATGCTTTTTCAATAGCTTCGATGAGCATGAAGGTTTTTTTGTTGGAGATAATATCACCGCCTACCTGCTTGCCAAATTTTTCAGGGTCGCCGTAAACATCCAATAAATCATCTTTTAACTGAAACCCTAAACCAACATTAATACCTATTTCGTATAATAATTCACAAGATTTATCGCTCGCTCCCGCAATAATTCCGCCTAATTCTAAGGCAAAACCCAAAAGAACGGACGTTTTGAGTTTAATCATTTCGAGATATTCCAGTTCGGTAACTTGCTCACGATTTTCGAAATTCATGTCTAATTGTTGTCCCTCACAAACCTCAGCTGCCGTGCGATTGAAGCGTTTCATGGCTTTTTTGAAACGAGAATCTTCCACTTCCATCAAGAGTTGGTATGCCTGCACGAGCATCACATCACCCGAAAGAATGGCGATATTGGCATTCCATTTTTCGTGAACCGTTGGTTTTCCACGACGAAGTGGGGCATTGTCCATAATGTCATCGTGCATCAACGTAAAATTATGAAAAACCTCCACCGCCGAGGCAGGTTTGACGGCTTTTTGCCAATCGTCAGTGAATAAAGCGGTTGCCATTAAGGTCATCAGCGGACGCATTCTTTTGCCCCCGAGTGCCATTAAATAGCGGATGGGTTCGTATAATTCAACTGGATTTTCACCGTAAGTTTGTTGAGAAAATTCTTCGTTTAGTGCTTGTTGGAAGTTTTTGGTAGTCATATTTTGGTACTGAGTTCTTTGATTGGCGTTTAGTGTTTTTTGCTTGCCGTTATCTGTATTTTACAGAAAATATTTTTTGTTTATTTGATTTGCTTTATGGTCGTCTGTCTGGGCAATCCCATGAATACAGATAACGGTAGGAAATAATTAATCCAAAATCAATTTTGAAACAGGCTTTAATCCTTTTTCAGCAAGAAGTCTATTTTGAGACGATTTGGGCAGTATATGATTTCCATTCGTCTGAATCCATATAAATGCCTTATCTTTTGCTTGTAATTTCTTAATTTTAGGAGCTTTGCTATTTAGCCAATCTTTCAGCCATTGCAGTTTTTTTAAAACGACACTTACTTCGGAAGTATGAGCCGAATGGACTTCAACAAAATATGCATCCCCTTTATAGCCAAAAACATAATCCCAACGGTTCTCTTGCGGATATAAACTTTCAGTACAATCATCGATAGCCACACTTCCTTCACACTTTTTTGTATCCCCAAGTTCAACCTTATTGCTGTAATTCCCCAATGCCTTTAATCCGTTTTGATAGCCATTTTTAATTTCTTCCGTTTCTTCTACCGCTTGCTTGAATGTTTTGGGCTTAATTTTGTTATTCTTCATTTGCTACGGATTTTGAGACGATATCTGATGCTTTTGAGGCAAACGAAGAAAGCCCTCCCCATTCAGAAATGGCAATATCTTCACTGCCAGCGTCTAAGGAGGAAATATCTTTAACAGAAACAGCATTATTTACCCTATCAAAATAGTAAGTATTTAATTGCTTAGTCTCTAATAAGTCTTTAAATAAACGAGAATATGTTGGCGTTTTCTTTACGTTAAATAACTCAAAAAGGGCATTATCCTTTGCTTTGGTTTTTTTAAGTAGGTTGAATGCCCAAGCAAATTCCAGTAAAACAGGAGAATGGGTTGAAATAATTACCTTGTAACCACGAGAAAGCAAATCAATAACTTGTAGAATCACCGATTCAATTGCTTGGGGATGCAAACCCATTTCGGGTTCTTCAATAATTACATACTTTATGGCATCTTTTCTACTGGCTCTTGAAGCTGGACACAAATAATAAAAACTTAATAACAAAGGCATAAACTCTTTTTGCCCTGCACTCCATGTCATAAAAGGAATACTGGCTGATGGTACTCCTATAGAATTGCCAATACTTAATTTGAATCTTTTTTTACTTCCTGATTGGTCTAAAATAATTTTTCCATCGTGAAAAATACTTTCATTAAAAGAATCTCTCAGAGATTCTTTTAAACGTTGAGGTTGCGGAAAAATGACATCATTTTTATTATCAACCAATCCATTTTCTAAAAGCTGTCTTAACGTTTCTCCAAAATATCTTAAAACATAAGGGGCTGAATCATCATATTCACTAAAAAAACGAGGCCAACCATTGTTTAAACAGACAATTCGTTGAGCTGGTACATAGAAAATTGTTTCTTCTTCATTTTCTTCTTTTCCTTTTCTTCCTCTTTTTGGAATTAAGCTATTTTTAGTAAATGATTTACCCCCAAATTTAATGGTTGTTTCATCATTCCAGATGGCAGACATTCCTTCGCCAAAAAATCTATCCAAAATTTTATCTGCATCACTACCCCAAATGTAACCGTATTGTTCTAAGGTTTCACGAGTATGATTTTTATCTAAAATTAGTTTGATTAATTGAAGCAAAATACTTTTTCCACTTGCCTGTGAACCTACAAATATAGTCAGGTCTCCAAAGTCAATATTTGCATCTCTGATTGGTCCTAACGAGCTTACTGTAAGATTATCCATATTTCATTTTTGGTAGTTTGTAACAAAATTAAGTAAATCCTTCAAATTGTTATTTCTTTTGGTAAGATATTGCTCATTTAGTTAATGGCAATATACAAGCACCTAATAAACCCAACTTTCCACCAAATTTAGAAAGAAGAATTTAAACCCCTTACTCGTTTCAGATTTATTTTGGCTAACTTTGCGATTGATGGAATTTTACATCAAATTTCCCAACCGCAAACAAGATTTAATGCTAACTCATCAGTTAAAACTCCGTAAGCCTCTCGCAGTTTTCGATTTAGAAACTACGGGAATCAACATGATTAAAGACCGTATTGTTGAAATCAGTATTGCCAAAGCTAATATTGATGGAACTGTTACGATAAAAACTCGTCGAGTGAACCCTGGATTTCCAATTCCTTTGGAGTCATCGCTGATTCATGGAATTTATGATAAAGATGTGGCAGATGAGCCTAATTTTAAGCAAATCGCTAAATCAATGGCTCAATTTTTGGAAGGTTGTGATTTGGCAGGATTCAATTCCAATCGTTTCGATGTGCCAATGTTGGTAGAAGAATTCTTGAGAAACGATGTTGATTTTGACGTAAAAAATCGTCGTTTAATTGATGCTCAACGTATTTTTCATTTGATGGAACCTCGAAACCTTTCAGCAGCTTATAAGTTTTTCTGTCATAAGGAGTTAATTGATGCTCATTCAGCAGAAGCGGATACTATTGCTACTTTGGAAGTTTTGAATGCCCAAGTAAAACATTATGAAGGCGTAAAAATCAAAGATGCTCATGGTGTAGAAATCGAACCTGTAAAGAACGATATGGATGCTTTGCACGAGATAACTGCCTCAAAATTAGTCGATTTCGCTCAACGAATGACTTTTAATAAAGACGGAATTGAAGTAATTAATTTTGGAAAACACGCTGGAAAACCTGTCCTCCAAGTGTTAAAAGAAGAACCTTCTTATTACGATTGGATGATGAAAGGTGACTTCCCAATGGATACCAAGAGGAAACTGACTGAAATTAAATTGCGAGGATTTAATAATAAGTAATACATAAATTTCAATTTTAAAGGCAAAACCGTATTTTTGCAATTATTACGAAAAAACAAACATTATGCAACAAATACCTGACATTATCCGACTCGTTCCTTTGCAAAATTATATATGGTTTAGTACAGCCTTATTTTGTATCGGAATCATCGGCGTATTGACTCGTCGAAATGCGATTATTATTTTCATGTCGGTCGAGTTAATGCTCAATGCCGTTAATTTACTTTTAGCCGCATTTTCATCGTATAAATCTGATCCCGCAGGTCAAATTTTCGTCTTTTTTATTATGGCAGTTGCGGCGGCGGAAGTAGCAGTCGGACTCGCAATTATCGTCATGATTTACAGAAATATCAAAACCATTGACGTTGGTTTATTGAATAAATTGAAATGGTAAATAGCTTTCGGCATTTGGCTGTCGGCTATCAGACTTAAAATCAAAGTGTTAGCTGACAAAAGTGTCAATCATAAAATATCGAAAACTTATTAAGCTTTGAAAAAGTCAATTGATAGGTATTTACGAAAAATTTATTTCTGCCATTTCCTAATTATGTATTCAATTTTCAAGCTGATTGCCAAAAGCCCAAAGCCAATAACTAAACATTATGTCCCTAATTACACTAATTCCTCTTCTTCCCCTCCTTGGTTTCTTGATTAATGTAATTAGGGACATAATGTTTAGTTATTGGCTTTCGGCTTTTGGCAATCAGCTTGAAAATTGAACACATAATTAGGAAATGGCAGGAATCAAATTTCGTAAGTACCTAT
>JANXRS010000280.1 GCA_025356745.1 Arcicella sp. | reverse complement strand
AAATTACAGTTATAAAATTGTACTATTCATTGATTTTAAACTCAAAATTGCATTTTTAAATGCGTTCAACCTGAATATTGTACAAAAAAACGGGGAATGAATATTTTAAATTTTTAGCACAGGGAGCATTAAATTATTCTATTAATATTTTTTTCGCTCGCTCTAATGATTATTTGAAAGATCAACCTTACAGCAAGAGTATATATATTGCTCTTCAAAAAATAAACATCATTAGTTTTAATATTGATGTACAATTAGAAGATTTTAAAAGTCAGATTAATGTAAAAATTGGAAAAAACTTTGACGAGATTCTAAAAAAGAATGAAATTGAAGATGACTTAATTTTTATACTTTTTATTTTAAAGAGTAGAACTATAGAATTATCAACTCCCCAAATGACTTTTATTAAAAGTAAGATAATTACTTCAACTGATAAGCTGAAAGAATCCAATATCCTGTTTTCGGTATCTATATTATTAAAAATAGATACCGTTTGGATTGACGATGAAAAAGAATTTATATTGGGAATAATTGATAAAATGATTGAAAGATATTTTAAAAATCAAGTTTATAAAAACCCAAGTACAGATTTCTTTGAAAATTTTAGAGAGATAATTTTTATTTATTCAAAACTTAAAAAGCATTTTGGAAAAACGTTAAAAGATGTTCAGGAAATTATTGATTTTTTTAAAGTTAAATGGTTAGATGCTCAAAATAAAGAAGAAAAATATACATTTCATAATGAAGGGTTATTTCAATATTTTGAATTTTTAGAAATATTATCAAAATTATTTCCTCAAACTTTTACACCTTTATATGTAGCAACCCTTATTAAAATATATTCTGATAAATTAGTTAGCAATTTTTTACAATACGATAGCTTTCCAACATTTAATTTAGGCGAAGGCGTATATAACCCTGGTCTTTATGATGGTGTTGCAGGCATAGGTTATTTCTTTTTGAAGCAATATGATTCAGAACTTCCATTACTTAATGAAGTTGAATGGAAATTCTAACAGATAGCCCTTTTCCAGAAGTATTTTTAATATCTAAGATACCTTTAAGATTGGTAACTCTATTCTTGATATCGTTGAAACCAAAGGAATTACTTTTAAGTTTCTCATCTGATATTCCCATTCCATTATCCGAAATGATAAGAAGTAATTCCTTATCATTTTCAATAAAAATAGATGCTTCCCTAGCTTGCGAATGCTTTATAATATTATTAATTAACTCTAAACTAATGCTATACAACTCTAATGCTATTTTCTTGTCTATATTTTCAAAAGTACCATAAGAATCAAACGAAATTTTTAATCTTTCACCATAATTCACCTCTTCAACCATTTTTCTTATTCCTCCAATTAACCCTTTTGATTCAAACTCCACAGGTAATAAATTATGAGATATATTCCTTACATCAGCGTAGGCACTATCCATCATTTCTTTAATTCCTTGATATACAGTCTTTTCTTTTTGACTTAGACTTTCTATATTTAAAACCTCTAATCGCCATTTTAAGGCAGAAAGTGTACTTCCTAAATTGTTGTGTAATTCACTTGCAATACGTTTTCTTTCAATCGTTTGCCCATTAACTAATGCTTCTGTTATTTCATTGTTTCTCTGGATTAATTCTTCATTTACAATTCTTAATTCAGTGGTACGAGCTAAGATTTTGGATTCTAAACCCATATTCAAATCTGTGATTATTTCTTTTTGGTATATAATCTCTTTATTCTTTCTCTTAATTTGAAGTAAATTCCAAATAATAAAACCTGTACCCATAGATAGAATAAGAAGTGTTAACATCATCCAATGATTTTTCGCTTTAGTAATTATATTTTCTTCTGTTTGCTTTTGTAAATCATATTCAAATTGTGCTGTTTTAAGTTTTCGTTCTATTTCTATTCCATTTTGTTCTTCCATTTTTGTCATTAACTTTTGACTTAAACGAAACGCTTTACCAAAATCTTTTTCTTTTTCATAAACTTGGACTAATATCTTGCTCAGATTTATGTATGACTTATTAGTAATCTTTGCACCAAGATTCAGCCCTTTAAGTGCATAAGCTTTTGCTAAAGCTAATTTTTCTAATTTCAAGTTTACAGATGCTAATCCTTCGTATGCCGCACCATGAATTGCTATAATATTCTTGTTTTCAGATTCATCACTGTCAAGAGGATAATTATAAAAAGAAATGGCTTTATCATATTCCTTCTTCTGTACTGCCACGTTGCCCAAATTAATATAACAGTTAGATAGAAACTCTTTATTATTAAATTTTAAACATTCCTTTAAATTGGGGAAAATACAATGACTCAAAATTATGCACAACCCATTGATAATAAACTGTTTACTTGAATTATTATAGATGGATTTATTGCAAAAGGGGATGCTTTTGGATTTGAAACCAAAAAAAAGCCGTAAAAATTTG
>JANXRS010000254.1 GCA_025356745.1 Arcicella sp. | reverse complement strand
ATTATTTGAAAGTAAATCCTGACAATATCAAATACCAGAAAACTTATTAAACAGTGTAATAAGCCTCTTTCAATTTTTCTTCATCCTGACCAATTTGCTCCAATAATTCAAAAACTCGTTTAGCTTTTTTGATATCTTCAGGGTCTTTATTAGTAATTTTGTTAAGGTCTTCTTTACTAACATCTTTAACTTTTAAATAGGAAGAAAGAAGTAATTTAGAGTCAATATATTTTTCATATAATTTAATAACAAGAGGTCCTTGCTCTTCCAATTCTTGTACTTTCGCTTCGTATTTATTTTTATATTTTTTGTATAAGTTATACTCCATTTTCATTGCCGGTGATAAACTCGAAATATCTTGAATATATTGATAAACCTTTTTCAAACGAGCAAATTCACGGGTAACTTCCATCGTTTCACGGGTAATGTCAGTCCCATCTTTTCCACCCAAAAAGTCCCAGCCGTTAATATCGTCAATGTATCCATTTTTATCATCATCAATTCCATTATTCGGAATTTCTTTCGAATTCACCCAAATAATATCCTTCAAATCTTCATGATTTATATCCACTCCCGAATCAATAATAGCCACTGTAATGGTTTTTGAAGATTTTTTATTTAAAAACTCACGGTAAGCCCTTTCTGTACTAATACCTCTGACACCATTTTCAACGTAATCAAGATTGAACCAATTGGAAGGAGCTTTTTCGGGAGACAATTCCAAATATTGTGCCTTAGAAATACCAGTTGAGGTTAACAATAATATGGAGAGAATAAACTTATTAAATTTCATGGCTAAGTTATTAAATTTTTAAGGATTTTATATTGGGAAATATAAGCATACTTTATTTTCTTATTGACATACAACATTAAGTAATTGTTAGAAAATTATGTTTAAATAATAATTGTTTGAATTGTGTGGAATGTAATACAAATCTACTGTTTTAATTGAATAATTTATAAAAAAATTGTTATTAAGTAGAAATAAAATATTTAAAAGCTGATTTTGGATAGTTGAATATCCAATTTAAGTAAATGTGTATATTTGATTTGGTATGCGATTTGACATAGAAAGCATTATTAAGTTAATACTAAAGAACTGCGTACTTAAAAATACAGAGAATCGCTGTTGGTGTAAAAAACCGCTCTTAAAGACTTTAAGGCGAAAATCTAATGGCTATTTTCATTAATCAGGGTTTTGGTTGACTTTAAATTACAAGATAATAGCAAGGAATAAAGCTTAAAATATAATATTTTGAGCTTTGTTCCTTGCTATTATCTTATAAAAATTCTAATGTGAATCTCTGGTAACTATACTTCCCGATTTCCCTTTCAAAAAGTCCATATCTGCTCCCAAATGTGCCTGTTCTACATGCTTAATGTACATACTAACATATCCACGGGTAATATTCATATCAATTGGTTGCCAGCTTTTACGTCTTTCAGTTAACTCTTCGTCTGAAACTTCTAAATTTAAAGTACGATTTGGTACGTCTAAACTGATGTAATCACCATTATGAACTAAGGCTAAATTTCCTCCATCTGCTGCTTCTGGGGATACGTGAAGAACAACCGTTCCAAAACCTGTTCCCGACATTCTTCCGTCTGAAATTCTCACCAAGTCATGTACGCCTTTTTCTAATAATTTCTTTGGGATACCCATATTTCCTACTTCCGCCATGCCTGGATAACCTTTTGGTCCAACATTTTTGAGTACCATAATTGAATTTTCATCAATATCTAAATCGGGATCTTCTATTCTTGCGTGATAATCTTCGATGGTTTCAAAAACTACTGCTTTTCCACGGTGTGTCATTAAAGCAGGCGTTGCCGCCGAAGGTTTAATAACGGCACCATTGGGAGCAAGATTTCCTCTAACTACCGCAATACCAGAATTTTCCTTGAAAGGAGCTTCCATCGTTGCCACAATGTTTCTATCAAAAACCTCAGCACTTTCAGAATTTGCTCCAATTGCTTTTCCATTAACAGTCAAAGCATTATTATGAAGCACATTTTTCATTTCTTTAATTACAGCGGGCAAACCTCCAGCATAATACAAATCCTCCATAAAGAATTTTCCCGAAGGTTGAAGATTGGCTAATAATGGAATATGTTGAGAAAATTTATCAAAATCATCCATATTCAAATCAACGCCAATTCGACCCGCAATTGCCAAAAGGTGAATCACAAAATTGGTTGAACCACCGATGGCAGCATTAACCATAATGGCATTTTCAAAAGCCTCACGAGTCAGAATTTTTGAAAGCGTCAAATCTTCTTTTACCATTTCCACAATTCTACGTCCTGATAACTGCGAAATTACCTTTCTCCGAACATCAGCCGCTGGAATTGCCGCATTATTTGGTAATGAAAGTCCCAATGCTTCAACCATTGTCGCCATCGTTGAAGCAGTTCCCATCACGGCACAATGACCTTGTGTACGAGCCATACAACCCTCAGCTTCGATGAGTTGTTGTTCATTTATCTCTCCTAATTTAAAGGCTTCGTCAAAACGCCACACGTCCGATGTACCAATGTCTTTTCCTCGCCAATGTCCTTTCAACATCGGTCCACCTGAAATCACTAGCGTGGGAATGTCCACTGAACATGCCCCCATGATAAGCGAAGGCGTGGTTTTATCGCATCCACAAAGTAAAACAACGCCATCAATCGGATTAGCACGGATGGATTCCTCAACGTCCATACTGGCTAAATTACGGTATAGCATGGCAGTTGGTTTTATCAACGTTTCGCCTAATGACATCACAGGAAACTCTACTGGATAGCCTCCAGCTTCATAAACACCTTTTTTTACCGATTCCGCCAAATCTCTGAAATGGGCATTGCAGGGTGTGAGTTCCGACCAAGTATTACAGATTCCGATGACTGGACGACCATCAAACATATCGTCAGGAATCCCCTGATTTTTCATCCAAGCTCTATAAATAAAACCGTCTTTCCCAGTTTTTCCGAACCAATTTTGTGAGCGCAATTTTTCCATTGTAAAGTATTTTTAAAGTATTTTTTTCATTGTATTGATGGTTCTAAATTCAGATTTTAAGAGTTCAAAGGGTAAAAGATTTGAGTCAATTGTTTCAAAACCATTTTCTCATAGAACATGATTAGTCTAAGTCCAGAAGCCAT
Source organism: Arcicella sp. (assembly GCA_025356745.1). Classification (GTDB taxonomy): domain Bacteria; phylum Bacteroidota; class Bacteroidia; order Cytophagales; family Spirosomataceae; genus Arcicella. The sequence goes on along the minus strand of JANXRS010000254.1, from coordinate 4,600 downwards.
TACTTTCAAATATACATTTTTTTCGTTCATTGAACGAGCTATCTCAATTCCATAATTTAGTAAAATATTCCCTAAACCCTGTCCTGCATACGTTTGGTCTAAATATATTTTTTCGATTTCAAAACCATTAGATTCATCTTTAAAAGTATGATTCACTTTTAAAAACCCTCGAGGAATATCATTTATAGTCAGAAAGTAAAATTCGGCATTTTTATCTACTAACTCATTTAACATTTTCTCAGAATTATACATCGTTCCCATATACCATCTCCCTCCGTCATACCACCAAGTTGAATAGGTTTAAGGATAGATTTGATAACATAAATCCGAAAGAATTTTGTGGTCTGTGGGAAGTACTTTTATAATTTTATGGGGCATCTATTTTATAATTTTCATTGCTTTTAATCTGAATTTGGATTCGTAGGATTATAAGATACAATGATTTAAACTACCTGTAGAATAAACTAAAAATTTAAATTCAGGCGGGGTTGCCCAGACCTGTCATTACATTACTCCGTATCCAAAGTCCGTACCATTGAAAACTTTAAATCCTTTCCAAGCGCATATTCACAAGTGCGTGTACCCGATGGGAAAGTAGAAAATTGTGCATTTCTAAATTGGAATCGTCGGACAAGGTTATTATTTTCGACAAACAATGTATCCTGTCCTGCATATCCAAAGGATTGTCTGCCCATAAGAACGGGCAATAGGAACTTCCGCAAGCCATTTTGTACTTCAAAGCCTATGAATGTGAGTTTATTATTTATTTTAGAATAAATCAAAATCTCTGGATAACCGTCTGAATTTAAGTCGCTAGTTTCAGCTTTTGTGGTATTTTCTAACGCTTTATCTCTACTCTTTGCCACTATTTTCGTTCCAAACAATACTACCAATTTCACTCCTAAAGAATCCCTAAAAAGCTGAAAAGTATAGGCATCCTTTTTCTGTTCAAAAAACATTTCTTCCATGCTGAGACCTTGCATTTTGGGCGGAGCAGCATTTAGAAAATCAGCTTTTTCGGTGGAATCATGCTTGGCGAATTGTTGAATTAAACTATCTGGAAGGACAATATAATGATTATCTTCGGGACTGGCTTCTTGGTTTTCAAACCAATATGAAGCTCCTGCCAAGCCAACTACAAATAGAATTAAAATAAGGAAAAAGAGTTTTGATTTTTGCATTGAAGATTGTTTGATTCTGGATTTACGAAGATAAAGAGAAATATTGAGGGTAGATTATTGTTAAGAAGAAAAATATGAATATCGCATTTGAAAAGTATAATTATAAATTTCATATATGAAGAATTCTAAAACTCCGCAGGAAAAAAAACATTAAGCTATTAATTTGTAGAATTGATATAGAAACAAATGGCCTTCTTCCATCATTTAAAGATTGGAAGGAAGCTATTTGTCCCAACAAAATCATCAATTTTACTTTATTTGTCAAACAATTAAAGAGCATTTATTTTCTTTAAACTCTATCTGCCCTCTGTCAATTCCTCATAAGCCGATTGCAAACCACGACTAATTCCATCGCCTTTCCATTCTGTTACACCTGGAATTTCAGTTGCTTTTATCACTTCTTCTTTCGATTTTCCTACTTTGATTTCAGAATCTACAAATACCAATAATTTTTCTAAATAATCTTTGAAGGCTTTAATATCTTCTTTATTTCCTGTAATTTTCTCTGGGTCAAAGGCGTGTCCAAACACAAAAATAGTTTCATTATCGAAAGTATTGAGGGTTTTGTCTAACACTTTAATCCAACTGTTTATATTTGCACCAGCCGTTCTATCCACAAAAGGGTAACGACGATTAAACAATAAATCGCCCATGTGAGCAACGTTAGCATGCTCAAAATGGATAATAGCATCACCATTTGTATGTCCTGCTCCAAAATAATAGGCTTTAATTCGCTCCTTCCCTACTTTCTGTTTCCAAGTATCCGAAAAAGTCACATCAGGATACAATTGTTTTTCTTCCGTTTTTTGTTTTTGGGCAACCGTTTTTTGATTCAAAAGCGAATTTTGATGTGCAACTACGTGTTCAACCAAACCCTTGAAAGAAATATTCCCACCCGAATGGTCGCCGTGATGATGCGTGTTTATCAATAATTTGAAAGGGTTAGTTGATTGCTTTTTCAACTCATCAATCAAATGTTGTGATTGTTCTGGAAATTGAGAATCAATCACAACCATACCTTTGGGAGAATTTAGGTAAGCAATTGTTCCACCTTTTTCAGTGAAAATGCTTACGCCTCCCCGTAATTCTTTGATTTTATAAGGCGTATCAGTTACAGATTTTGCCCATAAGCCATTGGGTAAAAGACTAAATGCTCCGATTGTTAGAGTCGATTTTTGAATAAAATTTCTACGATTCATTTGTTAATATTTAGAATATGGATGTTTAACTTTTAGAGTCTAAATTTACAATTAAAAAACGAAATCCATGAGACTTACATTTCTAACAACTTTACTTTTATTGTGTTTTAACTTGTCGGCACAATTAATTCATTCTCATAATGATTATGAGCAAAAACAACCCTTTTTAGCTGCCTATAATTTGGGTTTCGATTCCATTGAAGCAGACTTATATATAAAAGATAACGAACTCTACGTGGCTCATGATTGGGATAAAATTACGCCCGAAAGTACATTCAACCATTTGTATTTAGAACCTCTTTTAGCAAAAATCAAAGACAATAAAGGTTTTCCTTACCCAAATAAAAAACCTTTACAACTTTTGTTAGATTTGAAAAAGGATGGAAAAGAGATTTTAAGATTACTGTATTCGCAAATGAGTGCCTACAAAAAAGAACTTCGACACGTCACAATCAGTATTAGTGGCGATATGCCTCAGCCCGATGAATTTCAGAAATTCGATAAAATTTTTCATTTCGATGGTCGGCAGAAGTTGACTTATCCTGAAAATGCTTTTAAACGGGTGTCTCTCGTTAGTGCGAGTTTCATGGATTTTGGAAAATATTGGACTGGAAAAACGCCATTATCAGACGAAGTTTTTCAAAAAATAAATTCTTTTGTGGAAGCAAATCATGCAAAAGGCAAGAAAGTAAGGATTTGGGCAACTCCCAATACAACTTTAGGTTTTGAAACGTTGAAAAAGCTAAAAGTAGATTATATAGGAACGGATGATTTAGAATTATTAGCAAAATTTAGAAAAGAAAATTAATAGGTTAAATATAAGGCTAATTTAATATGGTAGTTAGTTCTTGATTTCTTCCTCGTAATAAAGTTATTTGAGCCATCAAATAACTTTATTACGGTATTTTCTTCTAAATCAACGCCCTATCCAAATGTGTATAACCACCATCCACATAAATCAACTGACCTGTTGTATGACTTGAACGTTTTGACATTAAAAAAACTACCATATTTGCAATTTCTTCGGAAGTTGTCATGCGTTTACCAAGCGGAATTTTATCGGTTATTTTTGCTAAAGTCTCTGCTGGATTGGGCAACGTTTTTAGCCATTTATCGTAGAGAGGCGTGTAACATTCTGCCACAATTACTGCATTAACTCTGATACCATATTTCAGCAATTCAACTGCCCATTCACGGGTGAGAGCATTGCGTCCACCATTGGATGCTGCATAAGCAGATGTGCCTCCTTGACCCGTATCAGCTACTTTTGAGCCAATATTCACGATTGAACCTTTTGATTCTTTTAAGTAAGGAAGTGCATGATGAGCCAATAAATAATAGTGAATCAAATTACTGTGTAGTGACTGAACAAAGCCTTCATAACTTCCATTTTCTAATCCTACGCTGTCATTTACACCCGCATTATTAACCAAACCATCAATTCTGCCAAACATTTTTACGACTTCTTGAATGGCTTTTGCACATTCACAGGGTTGGGTTAATTCTGCCACAAATGACCAAGCCTGCCCACCCGCAGCATTAATTTTTTCAATCGCTTTTTTATTATCTGCTTCACTCCTTCCAACGATTGCTACATACGCACCTTCCGTTGCCAAAACACCCGAGATACCTTCGCCAATGCCTTTAGCACCTCCCGAAACGATAATTACTTTTTCTTTAAGTCCTAAATTCATATTCCGTAAAACTTTGAGGCATTATCGCCCATAATTTTCTTTTTTTCTAAATTTGTAAAAGTTGAAAAATACACTGTTATAATATTCAATTGTGCTTCGTAAGTTGCCGCAAGTGTACAAACTGGAAAATCTGAGCCGTACATTAAGCGGTCAGTTCCAAAGGTTTTTACGATTGTATCCAAATAAACTTTAAAGTCAGATGGCTTCCAATCGTTCCATTCGCCTTCCGTAATCATGCCTGAAATTTTGCAAAATACATTTTGATGTAAAGCTAATTTCTTGATATTTGTTTGCCATAAAGCATATTCACCCGATTTTATATCAGGTTTCCCGAGATGGTCAAGTACAAATTTTTGATTTGGAAACAACGCTACAAATTGAATAGCTTGCTCCAATTGGTAATGATAAATCAAAATATCGTACGTAAAATCATACAGACTTAAAGCAATAATCCCATTTTTAAATTTTGGGCGAAGCATAAATTCAATATCATTTTCAGCTTGTACAATATGCCGAAAACCTTTTA
>JANXRS010000206.1 GCA_025356745.1 Arcicella sp. | reverse complement strand
TTAGGTTTATGTTAACATAAATACTTCATTTTTAGGTTTTATCTTAAATTGAATCTTTTTTCATTATCCAAAATAAGCTCAATTTGTATTTTTCCAAGCAGTTTTATTGTACTTTTAAATGCGTTGAACCTGTAAATAATAGTAAGATTCAATTATCTGCTATAAATTGCAATCGTTATTTACTTAATATAAATAATGCCAAAAAAATTTGACATTCTCATTTATTGGCATTATCATTGTAGAACATTTCACTAACCTGTGATTTCTCCCGTTAAAGTATTGATTTACAAGTGCTTAACGCCAAATATCCATCTCGTACTGAATTTTCCCGATTTGACTTTAATCTTTATCATCTTTATTAAAAAATTCCTTTTTTACCATTAACCACAAAATCGCAAAGTTTTTACTTTGTATATATATTTTTATAATTCATTATGTATAAAATTGAAGAATTAGAGATGATGCTCATTTCAGAGCTTCGGGTGCTTGCTAGAGAGTGCGCCATTCCAGAAATCAATGACCTTCCTAAGCAAGAACTTATCGAAAAGTTACTCAGTAAGCAGGCGATATTGACACCACATAACCACAAATCTGCTATAAACCATACTATGCAAGACGATAACAAACAAGAAAGAAAAGTGAGGAAAGAGATTGCTCCGTCAACAGATGCCCCACGCCCAAAAAGAACACGCATCGCAAAAGATGAAAATGAAGTGACAGCTACTGAAACTCATTCAGCAACTGAGCCTGCGTATATACAAGAACCAACAAAAGCAAGAAGTGTAATTAAACCAAAAGCAACCGAAGAAGTAGTTGCAGAAGTTAATTCTTACGATTTTGACGAAGAACCAATTGTAGATTTTCCGAGTGATATTGAAGAAGACTTTTCAGTAGATACATCATTTATTACGCCAGATGAACATTCTGGGCTTCCACAAGAGACTGAAACTCGTCAAGAATCTCGTCAGGCTGGTAATGGATTTAAGAAACCTATCTACAACCAAGCCATTCGTGAATTTGATGGAATTATTGAAAATGAAGGTGTTTTGGAAATTATGCAAGATGGTGGTTACGGATTTTTGCGTTCCGCAGACTATAATTATTTGGCTTCGCCCGATGATATTTATGTATCGCCATCTCAGATTAAATTATTTGGTTTGAAAACGGGTGACACTGTCCGTGGGGCAATTCGTCCACCGAAAGAAGGAGAGAAATATTTTGCCCTTTTACGAGTTGAATCAGTTAATGGAAAAACTACGGAAGAGATTCGTGATAGAATTCCATTTGAGTATTTAACACCTCTTTTTCCAGAAGAAAAATTAAAATTATCAACTCGACCAGACCAATTTTCAACTCGTATTCTTGACCTATTCGCTCCAATCGGAAAAGGACAACGTGGTATGATTGTAGCACAACCCAAAACAGGTAAAACGGTGTTACTTAAGGAGATAGCGAACGCCATTTCTAAAAATCATCCTGAAGTTTACTTATTAATTTTATTGATTGATGAACGTCCTGAAGAGGTTACAGATATGCAAAGAAGTGTGCGTGCAGAAGTAATTGCTTCCACTTTCGATGAACAAGCTGAACGTCATGTGAAGGTTGCTAGTATTGTGTTGGAAAAGGCGAAACGTATGGTAGAATGTGGACATGATGTAGTGATTCTATTGGATTCAATTACTCGTTTGGCACGTGCTTATAATACGGTTATTCCATCTTCGGGAAAGATTCTTTCGGGTGGTGTGGATGCGAATGCTTTACACAAGCCAAAACGTTTTTTCGGAGCGGCTCGTAATGTTGAAAACGGTGGATCATTGACCATTATCGCTACGGCTTTGATTGATACAGGTTCAAAAATGGACGAGGTTATCTTTGAGGAATTTAAGGGTACAGGTAATATGGAATTACAATTAGACCGTAAGTTATCGAATCGTAGAATGTATCCTGCCATTGATATTACTGCCTCTGGAACACGTAGAGAAGATTTACTGATGGACAAAGAGACCTTACAGAGGGTTTGGATTTTAAGAAAACACATGAGTGATATGAACTCGGTAGAGGCCATGGAATTCTTACAACAGCAAATGAAAGGAACGAAAACCAATGAAGAGTTTTTAGTTTCAATGAATAGATAGATTATATAAAAAGTTTTAAACCGTTTCATAAACCTTCAAATGGTATTTTGAAACGGTTTTTTGTTTTACCTAATAAGTATAACTCGACAAAATTTGAAATACTATGGGATTTTATAGAATTTTAACTTGGTATAATCTTTCCTACATAATTCCGTTGTAAATTAAAGTTTTGGAAAAGTTCTTTCATATAGATTTCTTAACTTGATGCTATATACCTTAAAAAAACAAGAAATCCGACGCAAATTTGTACTTTTTAAAAGTGTACTAACAGTAAAAGAATAGATTTTTTGAATCTTTTATGCAATGTTTAACGGATTTATAATGTTATTTAGAACAGAACATACAAACCCCCATAAAATGCTTATTTTCTTTCAGCTTGTTTCCTTTTTGCTTTCTCTTTCTATAGAAAGACCCCCAATTTCAAAAATTAATACTAAAATTGACGACACACAACAACTATACGTTGATTGTCAACTTCAAGGAATTGTTGATTACGATGCTTTTAAACAGTCTGTAGTGGGTTATCAAGAATTTCATCCCACAAAACCCATTATTACGATTGTAGATTTTGCTTTACCTTCGGATGTAAAACGTTTCTTTGTTATTGATATTTCCAATAAGAAATTACTGTTTTCGTCTTTGGTGGCTCACGGAAAAAAATCGGGTGATAATGTAGCTCATTTATTTTCTAATAAAATGGAATCTCATCAAAGTAGTTTAGGTTTTTATTTAGTCGGAGGTAAAATTCAAAGTCCTAAGCATGGATTGGCTTTACTGTTGTTTGGTTTACAAAAAGGCATCAACGATAATGCTCGGAAAAGGGAAATTATCATTCACGGAGCAAATTATGTAAGCAATGAATTTGTTCGACAATTTGGTCGTTTGGGTCGTAGTTTTGGTTGTCCAGCTTTACCAAATTCCCTAATTCCACAGGTTGTTCCCGTACTTGCTAACGGTAGTTTACTTTATATTCGTAGTTAAGATATTAAGAATTTTCTTTGTTCTTTATTTTTAAAAGCTATTCTTCCATGAAACTTTCCACTATTTTTAGTAAGGCAGGTTTTGCTTTATTAAGTTGCTTAATTGTCTCTTCAATATTGTCGGGATGTAATAAGAATAAAGGCAATAGGAAAACCTCCTCATCTGATTCCAGTATATATTCATCTCAAAATTTTAGTGGATTAACGCTTGATAGTGAAGCAGTTACATCATTCGTAAAAGAAAATTCAATAACAACTAATCTCAGTAATGAAGTTGTTGAGTTTTATACAAAACGCAATAATCAATTAGGTTGGTTTAATCAAAGTGGCATGACTTGTGCCGCTCCCAATTTTTATAATCAACTACAAAATTACACCCGTGATTTTGCGGATAATAGTCTAAAAAATGTTTATTTAGACACTTTAATGAGGGAATTTAATACCGATGAAAAGCGATTTTTAACGGATATAAAAAAGATACAACAATTAGATTTGTTATTAACAGCAACCTTCTTTAAATACGCCCAAAAAGTCTATGGCGGTACTACCAAAAAAGCCTCTGATTTGGAGTGGTTTATTCCCAGAAAAAAGAAAAATTACCAAATCCTGATTGATTCCTTAGTTTCATCTGCTCTCTGCGAGAAACTCCAAGAACCTGTAAATCAATACTATATCAGATTAAGAGAGCAATTGAAATTATACAGAGTTATTCAGCGTAAAGGTGGTTTTCCGACCATTATTACCCGTAAAAAATCACTTTCAGTTGGTAATAATGATTCATGTTTATTGAATGCCAAAAAATATTTATACCTAACCAATGACTTGAAAATAAATGATAATTCCATCATTTATACAGATACTTTGGCTAATGCTGTTATCAACTTTCAACGACGAATGGGCTTATCTGAAAATGGAAAGTTAAACAAAGAAACCCTTAATGAAATTAATAAACCAATCGAATTTAGGATTCAGCAAATGATGATTAACATGGAACGTTTGCGATGGATTCCTGTTGAGATGGAAAAAGATTATTTGCTCATTAATATTCCTGAATACCGACTACATGTTTTTGAAAATGGTAAGCAACTTTGGACAACGAATGTGGTGGTAGGAGATGAAGTTAAGCAAACAAGTATTTTCAAAGGAGATTTGTCTCAAATTATTTTAAATCCATATTGGGGAATTCCCGTAAGCATTGTTCAAAATGAAATACTACCCCACATCAAAAGAAATGCTAATTATTTGGCAAACAATGATATCGAAGTTTTTTCGGGCGAAAAAGAGATTAATCCATCAACTGTTAATTGGGGTTCGTATGAAGGAAATGTTCCTTTTAACTTCCGACAAAAACCTGGAAAAAATAATGCTTTGGGCAAAATGAAATTTATGTTTCCCAATAATTATCATATTTATTTGCACGATACACCCTCCAAAAGGCTTTTTAACGAAACTAATCGAGCCTTTAGTCATGGTTGTATTAGAGTAGAAAACCCTAAAAAATTAGCCAATTATTTACTCAGAAATGACCCAAAATGGAATCCAGCGAAAGTTGATGACGTTCTTTTAACGGATAAACAAATTGGCATTAATATTAAACCAACCATTCCAGTTTATATTACTTATTTTACGGCTTGGGTAGATGTGAATGGACAATTAAACTTTAGAAATGATTTATATGATTTAGATAAAAAACTGTCAAAAGAAGTTTTTGGTGATTGAAAGGCGTAGCTTCAAGGGAAGGTTACGGAAAAAAAGCATAAGTTTTGTGAATTTTTAGCACCGATTAAGGTAAGTAAAATATAGGGGATACGGTCTTTATAGACTGTATCCCGTTTTTTTGCCTGCATGTATCTGTATGGATTGAAACAGAAAATAGGAAACAGAATGACCAAATATTTGGTTACAGTAAAAATTAATTCATTTGTAACAATAACCCATTTTTACCAAAATCATGTTAAAACGCATTTCAATCTTCAGTATTTTTTTATTGGCAACCATCTTTGCTATCCCCACATTTGCTAAAAGCAAACCACAATATTACGAAACACGGGTTTATAGTTTCAAGACTGCGGCACAGAAAACCATTGTGGAAGACTATTTCAAAAATGCGGCTATTGCTGCGTATAATCGTGCAGGAATTGCCTCTGTGGGCATTTTTGACGAAGCAGATCAGAAAGATGGTTTAAAACTTTATGTTTTGATTCCTTATAAATCTTTAGAAGAATTTAGTAAAATAGGAGCTAAATTATCGGCTGATGCAGTTTATCAGCAAATGGCCAAATCTTATTTGGATGCCGACCACACAACGCCTGCCTATGAACGATTTGAAAGTTCATTGTCGGTTGCATTCAAAAATTGGACGACCTTGAAAGTGCCAACCACAACTGCCCCAAAATCGGAAAGAGTGTATGAATACCGTTTGTATGAAAGCCACAGCGAAGCGAAAGGAAATAAGAAAGTTGATATGTTTAACGAAGGTGGAGAAATTAATATTTTTGTAAGATTGGGCTTCAATCCTGCATTTTATGCCCAAACAATTATTGGAGGGAAACAGCCTAATTTGGTGTATATGACAACTTTTGATAATAAAAAATCGAGAGATGAACACTGGAAAGCCTTCGGAGCTGATTCAGAATGGAATCGTATTAAATCACTTCCTGAATATGACCATGCTATGACAAAAGCGGAAATTCACTTTTTGACTCCTGCAGAATATTCGCAGATATAATAGCTAAAAAATTTAACTTTCCGAAAGACTCATATCTTTCGGAAAGTTAATTAAAAGTTTATTTTCGATAATCTAAGGCAGGTTTTCTATCGCCCAGAAGAGCTTCATACTTAAAGTTAGCACCTCTTTTTTGTAGCCATTCTGCTTTTGCTTTTTCAATCAAAGCAGCATCTTTAAATAAATCCAAAGCCGTACAGGCCAATGTTTTAGCGGCAACAATCATTCCTTTTTGACCAATCGTCATGCCACTCGCCGCCGTTGATTGCCAACTATGTGCTGCCGAACCCGAAACCCAAGTGGCAGTTTGTAAACCTACCGTCGGTACAGTCCAACTCACGTCTCCAACATCCGTTGAGCCTCCACTTGTAGCACTTTCTGAAGCATCTCTAAAATCCTTTATCTTACTTGCATTTTCGATAGGCTGTTTTTGTTCACCTAAAGTTTCGCTAATTTTTTCGGCAAATTTTTTCTCTTCTTCCGTATAAGTTACTCCACCAATCATTGCTAAATTATTGTGCATGGTTTCTGCCAAGGTAACGTTTGGTAAAAGGTTAAAAACACCACCCAAAACTTCCCATTCTACTTTTGTACCTGTTCCCATCGCAGCACCTTGAGCTGCATTTTCAATACGTTTCCAGATACTTTGCAGAATGTCACGATCTTTATGACGGGCATAATAATATACTTCTGCATAAGCAGGAACCACATTTGGGGCATCTCCCCCCTTCGTAATTACGTAATGAATACGAGTATCTTGCGGAATATGTTCACGCATCATGTTTACCATCATATCCATTGACTCCACACCATCCAAAGCCGAACGACCTCTTTCTGGTGAAGCTGAGGCGTGTGCGGCAATACCTTTAAAACGGAATTTACCATTCTTATTTGCCAAAGAAGTTCCCGCATCGGCTGCATTTTGAGAACCTGGGTGCCAATGCAAAACAACGTCCACATCATTGAAAAATCCTTCACGGACCATGTAAACTTTACCCGAACCACCTTCTTCGGCAGGACAACCGTAGATTTTAACCGTTCCTTTTTGACCCGATTTTTGTAGCCAATTCTTTACTTCAATGGCCGCCGCCACCGAAGCCGTTCCGAAAAGATTATGCCCACAACCGTGTCCGCCTTTTTGGTTTGGAATTGGTTTTATTTCGGGTATTACTTCCTGAGCGAGTCCAGGAAGAGCATCGTATTCTGCTAAAATTCCGATGGTTGGTTTACCCTCACCATAAGTGGCTAAAAAAGCCGTTGGGATTCCTGCAATGCCCGCTTGAACGCTAAACCCTTCTTTTTTTAGTAATTCTTGTAATAAAAGAGAAGATTTTTCCTCCATATAACCCAACTCCGCAAAGTTCCAGATTTGCTTAGATATGCCCGCATATTCATCAAAACGCTTGTCGATATTTGATATAACGACCTGTTTATCAGTATTTTGTGCCATGACAATACTAGCTTTCTTTTTTTGAGAAAATACTGTTAGGGTTGTTAGAGTTAGGAGGATGATTAGGGATTTTTTCATTTTTTGTTGGTTAATATTTATGCCATAAAGATACAAAAGTGCAACAACATTATTGAATATTGATGTTTTTAACAGGTTCAACGCATTTAAAAGTACAATAAAACTGCTTGGAAAAATACAAATTGAGCTTATTTTGGATAATGAAAAAAGATTCAATTTAAGATAAAACCTAAAAATGAAGTATTTATGTTAACATAAACCTAAAA
>JANXRS010000205.1 GCA_025356745.1 Arcicella sp. | reverse complement strand
TTAGGTTTATGTTAACATAAATACTTCATTTTTAGGTTTTATCTTAAATTGAATCTTTTTTCATTATCCAAAATAAGCTCAATTTGTATTTTTCCAAGCAGTTTTATTGTACTTTTAAATGCGTTGAACCTGTACTTTAATCTAAATTAATTATTTGATAAAATATTGTATAAGTCTGTATCTTTGAAAAGTTAAAATACTATTATTCCGATTTAATAAGAGATTAAAAAGTCGATTTAAATTGTTGGAACGCAATTTAAACCGACTTTTAATCTGTGACATAAATAAAAATATTTGTATTTTTCTAATAATTCAATCCCCGTCTAATAGCATTCCCAATACATACGAAATAAAAGAAAGTACAAAACTAAAAATAAGAGGTGGAATGAACCCGTGAACAGAGAATCCTCGAATAAAATAATCTACTAAGTAAACCATTATCACATTGATTACCAGCAAAAAGAGTCCGAGAGTAAGAATCGTAATTGGAAAACTGATAAGTTTTAAGACTGGCTTTATGAAAGTATTGACAAAACCCATGGCTAAAGCCACATAAAGTGAAGTTTCAAAATTATTAATTTTAATGCCATCTATGTATTTCGCACCAAACATTATTAATACGGCAATAATGAGGTATCTAATAATAAAATTTATCATGTTTTTTGGTTTAAATTTAAAGCTTAATTTCCATGTCTTTCACGAAGTACGTCAATAATTTCGTCAAAATCAATGCCTCTTTGCTCTAAAAGTACCAAATAATGAAACAACAAATCTGCGGCTTCCCCTTTAAATAATTCATCATTAGAATCCATCGCTTCAATGACTAATTCAACGGCTTCTTCCCCGACTTTTTGAGCAATTTTATTTGTTCCTTTCTCGAAAAGACTTGCTGTATAAGATTTTTCGTTTGGATTATTTTTTCTATCACGAATAACCATTTTCAAATGGTTTAACCAACCTGCTTGTCCTGGACTATCCAGTCGGGAATCATTCTTCTCATTCCAACACGTATCCGAACCTGTGTGACAAGTTGGTCCATCGGGATTTACTTTGATTAAAAGCGTATCTTCATCACAATCTTTCATGATTTCTACTACGTGCAGAAAATTGTTAGAGGTTTCCCCCTTCGTCCATAAACGTTGTTTTGAACGACTGAAAAACGTTACAATTCCTTCTTTTTCAGTTTTTTCAAGTGCCTCTTGGTTCATGTAGCCAAGCATCAAAACTTTATCGGTTTTGGCATCTTGAATAATGGCAGGAATTAATCCCGCTTGGATAAGTCCGCCTTGTTTATTGAAATCTAAATTCATTAATCTTTTCTATTTTAAAGTAAAGATACCAAAATAATTACAACCTCATCGAAATCCCTTTATCTTTCAAATAGGTCTTCAAGTCGATAATGTCTATTTCCTTGAAGTGAAAAATACTAGCGGCAAGTCCTGCATCGGCTTTTCCTGTAGTAAAAACATCATAAAAATGTTCCATCGTTCCCGCTCCACCCGATGCGATGATAGGGATTGAGGCATTTCCAGAAATAATTGCTGTTAGTTCATTGGCAAAACCTGCCTTTGTCCCGTCAGTATCCATGGAGGTTAATAAAATTTCTCCTGCCCCACGATTTTCTATTTCTTTTGCCCATTCGAGGGTACGATATTCGGTTGACTTTCGTCCTCCATGGGTATGCACAACGTGTTGTCCGTCTACGAAACGAGTATCAATTGCCACAATAATACATTGTGAACCAAATTGTAAAGCCAATTCATCAATCAATTCTGGTCTTCTAACAGCTGAAGAATTAATCGAAACTTTATCTGCTCCTGCATTTAATAAAGCGGAAACATCTTGAATGGATGATATTCCTCCGCCAACAGTAAAGGGAATATTAACGTTTTTGGCTACATTTCTAACTAAATCTATTAATGTTTTTCGATTATCTACCGTTGCGGTAATGTCCAAAAACACCAATTCATCTGCACCTTGTTCGGCATAAATTGCTCCTAATTCCACAGGGTCGCCAGCATCACGGAGATTGATGAAATTTGTACCTTTCACAGTTCGCCCATCTTTGATGTCGAGACAAGGGATTATTCTTTTTGTAAGCATATTTATCTATTAAACTCAGCCAATTGTTTCAAAGTTACTCTTCCTTCATAGATTGCTTTTCCAACGATTACACCAAAAATATTCATATCGTTTAACTTTACAATATCATCAAATTCTGCTACACCTCCCGATGCAATTATCTGTAAATCGGGAAATTGGTCTTGTAGATTTTGGTATAAATCAAAACTGGGACCTTGTAATAATCCATCTTTGGCTACATCCGTTGAGATGGCGTATTTTGCTCCTTTTTTGATGTATTCACCCACAAAATCATAGACTGACTTGGTAGTAGCTTCTTCCCATCCCGAAATGGCGATTTTTTCATCACGAGCATCTGCCCCTAAAATAATTTTTTCACCTCCGTAGGTTTGTAACCAACTTTCAAAAAGGACTGGATTTTTTACGGCTACGCTGCCCCCCGTTACCTGTTTCGCCCCTGAGTTGAAGGCAATTTCAATCATTTCATCTGACTGTACGCCTCCGCCAAAATCGATGTGAAGATTGGTTTTTGTTGCAATCAATTCTAATATTTTATGATTGATAATTCGCTTCTGTTTCGCTCCGTCTAAATCTACCAAATGAAGGCGAGTAATACCGGCATCTTCAAAAGATTTAGCAACTTCAAGTGGATTTTCGTTGTAGATTTTTTTCTGAGAATAATCTCCTTGTGTCAAACGCACGCAATGCCCGTCTATGAGATCAATGGCTGGAATAATTTGTATCATTTATTGTTTTTGTTCGGGTTCTATGGTCTTAAAAACTCATAAATAAGTATAGAGAGCTAAGAACTTAAAAAGAGCAAGTCTTACAAACTCCTTGCATCAAAAGGTTGGTTTCAACTCGTTGGTAGCCTTCTGGGAGGATAATATTGGGAATAATTACGTGGTCTAAACAAGTGGTTAGTCCGCAAGTGGTACATTTAAAATGAACATGGTCATGATGATGCAAATGGTCGCCAGCGTGGCAATTGTCTTTGCAGAGGGCATATTTTACGCCTCCTTCATTATCTAAAACTTTGTGAATCAAGCCTTTATCTAAAAAAGTCTTCAATGTTCTATAAACCGTTACTCTATCAAATCGTTCGGTTAATTGAGATTCTACGTCCGCATGAGCCAGAGCGTGATGTTTATTGATAAATACATCCAAGATTTCCTCCCGACAGTCAGTTTGACGGAGTTTGTAGTCTTTTAGTATAGATTTTACTTCCCTCATTAATTTTATTTCTTAATAATCTAACGGCTGACGGCGATTAAAAGTCCCGTCAGCAGTTGAAGATGATATATCTTACAATTTATCCCAAGGAATACGACTTAACAAAAGTATAAGTCCTAAACCATAAAAAATCAACGCATTTTTATGTCTCACTGTTGAATCAGTGGCTCTTTTATTTTTAGAATAGCCAATTGTAATCAAAATAATGGCAATAATATTTGTGGTAATATGCTCTACTGCAATTTGACGATATTCAGCAATTTTCATTACTTCTGAACCAAAATCTTGAAAGGCTTTTAATCCAAAAGGACTTAAAAATAAATATAAAACCAAGCCAATCAGCAATTGTGTATGGTTTGAAATCAAGAAGAAAAGACCCAATTTACGGTCAGTTTCTGCAAATACTATTTTACCACTGAGTCCCATTGCTGCCCTCACCAAAACAGCTAAACCCAATAGCATCACAACAAAGAAAAGTGCTTTGTGAATAAGTTGA
>JANXRS010000204.1 GCA_025356745.1 Arcicella sp. | reverse complement strand
ATTTATGTTAACATAAACCTAAAACCAGATTCAAATTTTCATCAATTTATTATTTCTGGCAAAATTACAGTTATAAAATTGTACTATTCATTGATTTTAAACTCAAAATTGCATTTTTAAATGCGTTCAACCTGTATTATTTTATGATAAAATATGTTAATTACATTAGTTTGCTATTAAAAGCCTATTTTTGATTAATCAAAACCAACTATAATAGAAATTTATGAGAAGTATAACCTTTGTAGCTAATTCAAGTAAGCCTAAATTTCAACAATTAATTGATTACATAATTAATTCAATTGAGGATGGCACACTGGTGAAGGGGCAAAAATTGCCATCAATAAATGAAGTATCTGAAAGTTCTGATATTGCCCGTATGACTGTGGCAAAGGCGTATGATGAATTACGTAAATTAGGTTTAGTGACATCACATCATGGGAAAGGATTTTATCTGGCAAGTACCGATACACGCACTCAATTAAATATTTTTGTACTTTTTGATGCTTTGACTCCTTTTAAGGAAATTTTATTTGATAATTTAATGGCTAATTTGGGTGAAGGAATTAATGTCAATATTTTTTTTCATCATCATAATTTAAAAGTATTTGAAAATCTATTATTAAATAATTTAGGGCATTATAATTTTTATGTGGTAATGCCTCATTTTAAGGAGGATGTAACAAAAATACTGCAAAATATACCTAAAGAAAAGCTATTAATTTTAGATATTGATACGCCAAAATTAGGTAATGATTATGCCATTCTATACCAAGATTTTGAGAAAAATATCTATCATGGGCTTTTAAAAGCTATTTTATTATTAAAAAAATATCAAACGCTATCGCTGGTTTTAAGTAGCAAAAATTTTCAATTCACACCCATTGGCATTATTAATGGATTTGAAAAATTCTGTAAAAATAATAACATTCGTTACGAAATAATTTCCAATTTAGAAGAAGAAGAACACCTTCAAAGAGACCATGCTTATTTAGTTTTTAGAGAAAATGATTTGGTCCGATTTATCAATTGGTCGAATAAAAAAGGTTGGAAATTAGGCGAAGATATCGGGTTAATTTCTTATGATGATACACCCATTAAAGAGATTTTGGCGGAAGGTATTTCTGTAATTTCCAATGATTTTGCACTCATGGGTAAGCGGGCGGCAGAAATGATTTTATCTCGTGAAAAAGGACGGTTTGTGAATGAAAGTCGGTTTATTGAGCGGAAATCTTTGTAAAATTTTCTGCCCAATAAATCAAATGATAGCTTTTTTCATTAAATCAATTTCTTAGCTTAATAATTTCTTTTATAATCAAAATACTAACGACCATCCAAATTAAAGTTTCAATAATCAAATATATTTGATGTAAAAGATAAAAATTATCCTGATTAATAATGGTATGTTTTTCAAAATCTAATAAATCTGTCAAATAAAAGTGTAGAAGAAATAACAACAATTGAAAGCCAATGACACTAATGGCAATTATTTGTTCGACAAGACTACTTTTCGTAACCTCCTCACTATTAAGATAATAAGCATAAATTATAAAAATAATTAGACTAAAAATATTCAAATAAACCGTTACTTGTTGCGTAATAAATCCCATTGCTATATGCGAAACTAAAACTTGCATTCCTACCGTTACAACAATGCCAGCGTAGAACGTAAATGCTCCCCACCATATACTTAAAGTTATAATTTTCAGTTGGTTATATTTCATTCTGCTTTACCGAAACCTCCACCGCCTGGAGTCCATATTGTTAAAATATCACCTTTTTCGGCGGAAAATTCTGTTGAAGAAAAGATAAATCCATCCGGTTTTTTGAGTAAATGTTTTCCAGTTTTTCCATTTTCACCACCTTCTAATCCATAAGGTTGCTGTTCTTGATGTTGTCTAATTAAAGAAATTTCCACATTTTCCAAAAATTCAATTTCTCTAATAATACCGTCTCCACCGTTAAAATGTCCTTTCCCACCCGAATTCTTACGAATTTCAAAACGGTTTAGATAAACTGGATAACGCAATTCCATTATTTCGGCATCTGTAATTCGGGTATTTGTCATGTGCGTATGTACTCCTGATGTTCCCGCAAAACTTTCCCCCGCTCCACTCCCACCGCCAATGGTTTCGTAGTAACCAAATTTATCATTACCGAACAAAAAATTATTCATCGTTCCTTGCGAACACGCCACAATTCCGAAAGCTTTTAAAAGTGTATCGGTTAATCTTTGACTCAATTCCACATTTCCACCCACTACGGCAGGACATTTTTCTGGGTCGTCTAGAAAGTCTGGATTTAGTATTGAATTTTCTGGAATTATCAGTTTTACAGCTTTTAAAATTCCATCATTTAAAGGTATTTTTTCGTTTAATAACAATCGTAAAACATAAATTACCACAGAGTTTACGATAGAAATATTGGCATTCAAATTTCCATGATGAGTTCCAGCACTCCCTGTAAAATCTATAACACATTCATTTTCAGTTATTTGAACTTTAACCTTTAACTTACTGATAGGTTGAAAATCCCTCGCACTTATATCATCTAAAAATTCTTCGGCTTCATAAATCCCTTTCCCAAATATTTGTAAACGCTCTTTCATTTTTTGGGTAGAATAAGTTTTCAAACGATTCATGTAGAAATGAACTTTCTCTAAACCATGCAATTGAACTAAGTTTTGCAAAGCTAATTCACCATTTCTGTTAGCGGCTAAGGCTGCATTTAAATCAGCTAAATTTTCATCTACAGAACGAGTTGGATACTTCGAAGATGTTAAAATATGTTTAATTTCTTCCCAATGAATTTCTCCATGTTGAACCAAATACATGGGTGGAATCACAACGCCTTCTTCAGCTAAATTAGTAGAGTTTGGGGGCATTGAAGCAGGGCGAATTCCACCAATTTCGGAATGGTGGCAACGATTAACTACATATCCAATCAACTGATTGTCAAATGAATATACAGAAGAAATCAACGTTACATCGGGTAAATGAGAACCACCATATTTTGGATGATTTGTAATAACAACATCTCCTTTTTCAATGCTAATATGCTTCAAAACACTCCTTACACATACGCCTAAACTACCTAAATGCACAGGAATATGCGGGGCATTCGCAATCAATTCTGCCTCCGCATCTAACACAGCACAGGAGAAATCTAAACGTTCTTTTACATTTACCGAAAGAGCAGTTCGTTGCAAAAGAACGCCCATATTCTCGGCAATTGACATGAATCGGTTAGTAAAGAGTTCGAGTTGGGAGGCTTCATTGGAATTGCTGTTGCTCGAAACGGAATGCAGTCCAATAGCATTTTGACGCACAGTAGAAATCCGTCCAGTTCCATTTTCGTCCAAAATAAATTCCCAATCCTTTTCAATAACATTTGTGCTAAATCTATCTAACAACAAAGCAAATCCTGTAATTTTTGCACCTGATTTTAGATTTTCACGAATAAAAACTGGAATGGATTGGAATTCATTTTCAACCAAAGCTTCAATGAAGTGAGAGGGTTTTGGTAAATATTCTTCAACAAGTTTCTTACTTACATTTTCTGTAATTTCAATCTCTATTTTCTCAGAACCAATCACCCGAATACTCTCAATCTCAATTGCTTTATTCTCTACCCAATGACCAAAAATGGAAATATATTTTTCTTTAAATTTGCTAATAACTTTCTCATAATCAGAGTATTCAATTTCTAAACTTGAATCTTGTCCTTTAAATCTTAGATATAAAAAATGATTTTTAAATTCAATATTTAATGTTAAAACACCATCGTTTTCCAATTTTTGAACAACATCAATCTCTAATTTTTCAAAATCTTTGTGCAAATTTCTGCATAAATCTTTATTAAAAATTTTAAGTATTGAAGCCTCCGCAAATCGTTCAATTGAAGCTATTGAAATTCCAAAAGCGGATAGAATACCCGCATCTCTTGGTAAGAGAATCGTATTAATATTTAATAATTTAGCAATTCCGCAAGCGTGTAATCCACCCGCTCCACCAAAAGCAACGAGGGCGTAATTGGTAGTATCATATCCTTTTGAAATGGATATTTTACGGATGGTTTCTGCCATTTTTTCATTAGCAATGGCTCTAAATCCTTCCAAAACTTCTTCTCTACTTAATTGATTATCAGAAATTTGCAGCAATTCTTGCAGTTTCAACTCTGCCTTATTTGGAAAAATAGGTATTGAAAATTGAGTAGCATCTAATCGTCCCAATAATAAATTTACATCCGTAATTGTGAGTGGACCATCAGCTCCGTAACAAGCTGGACCAGGCGTTGAACCTGCACTCTCAGGTCCAACGGAAAGTTTATATCCATCAAAAAAACAGATTGAACCACCGCCAGCTGCAACCGTTTCAATTGCTAAGGAAGGACTAAAAATATGGGCATTACCAATTTGTTGTGAGAATTGATATTCAAATTGACCATCGAAACGTGCAACGTCTGTACTCGTCCCACCCATATCAAAAGCGATGAAGTGTTGATAGTTAGCTTGTTTTGCTATCACCGAAGCACCCACAACACCCCCAGCAGGACCCGAAAATAGACTATCTTTTGGATAAAAATTATCTGCCCGAACTAAACTCCCCGCACTGGTCATCACCTGTAAGGATTGGTTGGGTAATTTATCAGTAATGTTCTGAAGATAATTGGATATAATTGGTGATAAATAAGCATTGACGACCGTTGTTTCTGCCCGATGGACAAACTTAATTTGCTGGCTTAATTCGGTAGAAATATTGACAAATTTGAAGTATTTTAAGCATAAATCTTGTAATATTTTCTCGTGCAGATTATTTCGATAAGCATTTTTCAAACAGATGGCAATAGATTCAATTCCTTGATTTTTTAGGATTTGAATCGTATTCTCAAAACTAGAAAGGTCAATATTTTTAATAATTTTTCCTTCATAATCAATTTGTTCATCAATTTCCACCACTACATCATGTAGCGGTTTTGGACGAATAATATTTAAGGCAAAAATATCTGGACGTGCTTGATTCCCAATAATCAGTAAATCTTTAAACCCCTTCGTAACAACAAAAGCAGTTTTTGCTCCTTTCAATTCTAAAAGAGCATTTGTACCTTTAGTTGAGCCAATTCGCATCTGAATTTCGGGAAATCTTTCGTGCAAACTTGTCTCCGTAATGAGTCTTGCACCCAAAACTGGAGCTTCTTCATTGGCTGTTAAAGCAAAACTAAATATTTGATTATCAAATATTTCTGGCAAATTTTCATCAATTTCAAGGATGGAATTTTCAACATCAAAAGTTTTCACTCTTGCCTTGAAACAGTCTCCCAAAATTAAAAAGAGATAATCTTTTAGAATATCTCTTTTCAAGAACCAAGTTTGTTTTATTTTAAATTTACTACTTGAAATACGTTCGATAACTTCTCCTCTAATAGTACTGTTTGAAAGAATTTTAGTTCGATATTCAGTTCCAAAATTATCAGTAGCTATGCAATCCGTAAAAGTCCCGCCCGTGTCAATCGAAATATGAAAAATTTTATTCATAGAAAAATTAAAAATCTATATGTACGTTCAACCACTCTGCTTCAAATCTTGCACCAAACTTTTTATAAAAATTAATAGCAGGTTCATTCCAATCCAAAACTTGCCACATTAAGCCTGTGCAATTCGATTCACGGGCCTTTTCTATGGTTGCATTCAACAACTTTTCGCCTAATCCTCTTCCACGCATGATTTCCGAAACAATTAAATCTTCCAAATAAAGACGTTTCCCTTTCCAAGTTGAATAGCGATAATAATATAAAGCCATACCAACAATTTGTCCATCAACCTCCGAAACAATTGAACCAAAAATAGGATTTTTTCCAAAACCATCCAAATACATCTGCTCAATCGTATTTGTTACTTGCTCTGGAGCTTTTTCATACAGGGCTAATTCTTTGATTAACTCAAACATTGTGGGTACATCTTCACGCACACCATCACGAATAATTATTGACATACCTTAAAAATTATAAATTACTTCACCG
Source organism: Arcicella sp. (assembly GCA_025356745.1). Lineage (GTDB taxonomy): Bacteria > Bacteroidota > Bacteroidia > Cytophagales > Spirosomataceae > Arcicella. Next base: position 4,166 of record JANXRS010000204.1, on the reverse strand, counting down.
TTAAGCCCCACAAAAAGCAAGTTTCTTATTTCTAATTCTTTAATGACTTTATGAGGATTAACTTTAAGGTGTTTTATGGCTTCGTAATATCCAGTAATATAATTTTTCAAGGGTTTAGCCTTTTTAGGTCTATTCTCTCGATCCATACCACTAAGATACTCCACAAAATCATTGAGATTTTTTTCAACTGTATCCATTGTTTTAAAGTTTAGCATTAAATTATGAGTTCATAAGTAATGAGTTATAAGTAATGAAATACTACTAAAACTGAAAACTGTTTACTGACAAATAAAACTTTTACTAAAAATCAAGTGGCTAATATTTTTTGGTTTAAGCGTCTCACAAAGGCTTGTTTTTAACAAATATTTGTGAGAGCTTTTATCCAACTATATTTTATTCATTATTTACATAACCTTCCCATTTTTCAATCACATTTTGAATTTCGATTGGAAGTTCAGAATCAAAGTGCATAAATTCATTCGTTTTAGGATGAATAAAACCCAAAGATTTAGCGTGAAGAGCCTGTCTAGGACATAACTTGAAACAATTATTAACAAACTGCTCATATTTTGAAAACAAAGTTCCTCTTAAAGGTTTATTTCCACCGTAAGTTTCATCATTAAAAAGTGTATTTCCTATAAATTTCAAATGTACCCGAATCTGATGCGTTCTTCCAGTCTCTAAATTACACTGAATCAAGGAAACATACCTGATTTTTTTCAAAATTTTATAATGCGTAACTGCCTCTTTCCCTAGCAAACCTTCGGGAAAAACCGCCATAATTTTACGGTCTTTTAAACTTCTACCAATGTTTCCTTCAATGGTTCCTTCCTCAGATTTAGGTTCTCCCCAAACCAAAGCATTATAGGTTCTTTGGATGGAATGGTCATAAAATTGTTTCGCTAAATGGGTCATAGCTTGGTCAGTTTTGGCTACTACCAACAAACCAGACGTATCTTTATCAATTCTATGGACTAATCCTGGACGAATTTCTCCATTCCGATGAGTCGGCAAGTTCTGAAAGTGATACACCAAAGCATTTACCAAAGTGCCATCCCAATTGCCGTGTGCGGGATGTACAACCATCCCAGAAGGTTTGTTTACTACCAATAATTCATCGTCTTCGTAAACGATATCCAAAGGAATATTTTGTGGAATTATTTCTGTATTTCGTGGAGGTTCAGCTAATGAAACCGTTACAACATCGAGCGGTTTTACTTTATAACTTGCTTTCACCGATTCATCATTCACCTTAACCGACCCTGTTTCAATTCCCTCCTGAATCTTTACCCGTGAGGCATTTTGCATTTTCATCATCAAAAATTTGTCAATTCTAAGCTGACTTTGTCCCTTATCAACCACTATTCGATGGTGTTCATATAATTCTTCGTAATCTTCTTCTAAATCTTGCATATATTTGTGTTTATCAGCCATAATGCCAATATAACCCCAAATTTAAAACATTCTTACCATGATTCAATTACCTCCTTCTCCTTTACAACTAATTGATGACCCATTACTGAAGGATTATCCCGTAAAATTATACATTAAAAGAGACGATTTAATCCATCCAGAAATAACTGGAAACAAATGGCGAAAGCTCAAATACAATTTAATTGAAGCACGAGAAAAAGGATTTAAAAGCCTTATGACGTTCGGAGGGGCATTTTCCAATCATATTTACGCAACTTCTGCGGCTGGAAAAGAATTCGGTTTTGAAACAACAGGTATCATCCGAGGGGAAGAATTAACCCCAACTTCCAATGAAATTTTAATGTTTTCAAAAATTAACGGAATGAACTTAATTTTTTTGCCAAGATTGAATTATGGTTTCAAAGATAAAATTGCCAGACAGTATAAGGATGACTTTTACGTAATTCCCGAGGGTGGTTCAAATGAATTTGCAATTAAAGGGGTTGTGGAAATGATGGACGAAATTTATGCAGAAATTACACCTAATGTAGTGTGTGTAGCGGCTGGCACGGGCGGAACTTTGGCAGGAATTGTAGTTGGTTTGCGTGGTGAAACAAAAGCATTAGGTTTTGCCGTTTTGAAAGATAAAGGTTTAATGTATAACTTCGTTTCCAAACTCCTCACCGAAGAAAGAGAATTTGATATTACAAATGATTATATTTTTAATAATTATGGACGAACAACCCCCGAATTAATCGAATTTATCATAGAATTTGAGAAAAGGAATCCAACTATCAAACTGGAGCAAGTTTACACGGGAAAGATGATGTTTGGCGTTTATGAAATGATTCAAAAAGGTAAATTTAAGGCAGGAACAACTATTTGCGTGATTCACACAGGTGGATTGCGTGGGCGTATGAAGGAATTGGGAGGATTTTTTTCTTAACAGTTGTATTTTATAAATATACAAAATAGGCTTCTATTCATTGAATAAAAGCCTATTGAATCAAATTCTTAATATGTCATTATCCAACAGATCCTTCCAAAGAAACCGCAAGTAACTTTTGAGCTTCAACAGCAAATTCCATTGGCAATTGATTTAAAACCTCTTTTGCATATCCATTGACAATTAATGCAACGGCAGCCTCAGTTGAAATTCCTCTTTGATTGCAGTAAAACAATTGGTCTTCACCAATTTTTGAGGTTGTTGCTTCGTGTTCAACAGTAGCCGTTTTATTCTTAACTTCTATATAAGGAAACGTATGAGCTCCGCAACGGTCACCCATCAAAAGCGAATCACATTGTGAGAAATTACGTGCATTATCCGCCCGTTTCATTACTTCAACTAATCCTCTGTACGAATTATGAGATCTGCCCGCTGAAATACCTTTTGAAACAATTCTTGATTTAGTATTTTTACCAATGTGAATCATTTTTGTACCCGTATCAGCTTGTTGCATATTATTGGTAACCGCCACTGAATAAAATTCTCCAATCGAATTATCTCCTTTCAAGATAACTGAGGGATATTTCCAAGTAATTGCTGAACCCGTTTCTACTTGTGTCCACGAAATTTTAGAGCTATCACCATCACAAATACCACGTTTAGTTACAAAGTTGTAAATACCACCTTTCCCTTCTTTATCGCCAGGATACCAGTTCTGAACGGTTGAATATTTTACTTCTGCATTTGCATGAGCAAAAATCTCAACCACAGCTGCATGAAGCTGATTTTCATCACGTTGTGGTGCTGTGCAGCCTTCTAAATAACTTACATAAGAACCTTCATCTGCCACAATTAAAGTACGTTCAAATTGACCAGTTCCTGAAGCATTTATTCTGAAATAAGTTGAAAGTTCCATCGGACAACGAGTTCCTTTTGGTATATAACAAAACGAACCATCAGAGAAAACTGCCGCATTCAAAGCTGCAAAAAAGTTATCTTTCGCAGGAACAACCGAACCCATATATTTTTTAATCAATGCTGGATGCTCTTGAATTGCCTCTGAAATTGAACAAAAAATAATGCCTCTTTTCGCTAAATCTGCCTTAAAGGTTGTTCCAACCGATACTGAATCAATCACCGCATCAACAGCAATTCCTGACAATTCTTCGCCGTCTTTAACGTTCAACAAACGCTTTTGTTCTTTCAGCGATATACCTAATTTCTCAAAAGTGGCTCTCAATTCTGGGTCAATATCATCCATTGACTCTACAACTTTTGCAGCCTTAGGAGCAGAATAATATTTAATTGACTGATAATCAATTGGTGTGTAATTCACATTCGCCCATTTTGGTTCTTTCATTTCCAACCAAATGGCATAAGCATTCAAACGTAATTCCAACATCCATTCTGGCTCATTTTTCTTGGCAGAAAGTTGTCTGATTACATCCTCACTTAAACCCGCTGGAATTTCGTCAGCCTCAAAATCATTATGAAAACCGTATTTGTACTCCGAGGAGGTTACTTCTTCTAAAATATCTATTTCTTCTTTTGCCATTTTATTTTCAGTCGAAAGTAAATATAAACTCACGACAAATTTTAGCTTGTTTATCCTACAAATTTAACTCTAAAACACTGACAATAGTTCTTGTATTTAGAATTTTTCTACATTAAAGTACAGGTTCAACGCATTTAAAAGTACAATAAAACTGCTTGGAAAAATACAAATTGAGCTTATTTTGGATAATGAAAAAAGATTCAATTTAAGATAAAACCTAAAAATGAAGTATTTATGTTAACATAAACCTAA
>JANXRS010000203.1 GCA_025356745.1 Arcicella sp. | reverse complement strand
TTAGGTTTATGTTAACATAAATACTTCATTTTTAGGTTTTATCTTAAATTGAATCTTTTTTCATTATCCAAAATAAGCTCAATTTGTATTTTTCCAAGCAGTTTTATTGTACTTTTAAATGCGTTGAACCTGTTCATTTTTGTAAAATTTATAGTTTTATGAATTAAAGTTTGGGTAAAGTTATAGGTCGATTTAGGAGAAATATTGGATTTTAAAAGGTTAATGAAAAAATATGAAGGTTATCTTCATATTGGTATTCGATTGTCCAGTGATTTAAATCGGCAATTTTTTTGACAATCGCTAAGCCCAATCCATTGCCTTGTGTTGAAGCAATTGCTTTTGAAAAACGGTGAAATAATTTTGTGGCTAATAATGGATGTAAAAGCCCTGTATTAAAAAAGATGAGTTTATCCTTGGTAAGGGTAATTTCAATTTTCCCGTTTTCAAGATTGTGTTTAATGGTATTTAGAAAAAGGTTACTGATAAGAATTTCTGTTAAAAATGAATCGGTTTTCAGCACTATATCATTTTCCCAATTTTTGATGATCGTTATATTTTTTGAAGTGGCCTGTTCTGCAAAAAAGTTAAAATTCTTTTCTAATAAATCCATCATTGAAACGTCAGCCATTTCACTAAAATGATGATGATGATTATCAATTCTTGATAGGAGCAGTAAATTTTTATTCAATCGGTTCAACCTTGAAATCGTATCCATCAATTTCAACAATATTTCTGATTGCCCTTGGGTAATGTCTTGGCGTTGAATCAGTGTTTCAATATTAGCTTGAAAAACTGCCAACGGGGTTTGTAATTCATGAGCGGCATTTTCAACAAATTCTCTTTGTGAATGATAGATAGCCACATTTTTTTGAATGAGATTCTCCACAGAGAGATTCAAGCGATGAAACTCCTCAATGTCAGAATCTATGGGTTTAGTGTGTGAAAAACTGTCAATTTCAAAAGTTTCAATTTGATTAAGTGTATCGTAAAATGGTTGCCACAGTTCCAAGGATATTCGTTTATTAATGAAATATAGACCAACTAATAGTAAAAAAAGAACAATTCCAAATAGAAAAATGATACTTCTCATTAAGTCTTGACTTTCAACTAAATTAACCCTTGCCAAAAAAATATACGATTGCTTTTGAATGCTAATGGGGCTTATCAATACTCGATACGGCTCATTTTCAAGGTTGAGCGTATCATAATAATTCTTATATAAAAAATAGTCAGTATTGAGTTTTAACGTCATTGGTTCAATTTTAACGTCTCTACTATACCTATTCCAAGTATTTATATCGGTTATTTTTAAAGTATTCAAACTATATTTATTGAATTCATTTTTTCTCAATAATAGTGCTTCATCGGCATCTTCGATGTATAATTTTTCGGTAACAACATAAAACAATGATGCCGTGATTACCAACACAGTGACTGAGAGGATTTGATATGTTCTGAGCGTTTTCTGTAATAATTTTTTTTTCATGTTTGCCATCGGTAACCCAAACCATACACCGATTTAATGTAATCGTTGCAACCCGCTTCACTCAATTTCTTTTTAAGATTTTTAATATGAGAATATACAAAATCGTGATTATCAAGCATATCTGCCATATCCCCAGAAAGATATTCGGCAATGGCACTTTTAGATAATACCCTGCCCTGATTGCCAATCAAATAAAGTAATAAATCAATTTCTTTTTTAGTGAAATCCAAGAAAATATCGTGAGCTTTCACGGTTTTTGCAAAAATATCAACTTCAATTTCTTGAAAAATTACAAGGCTACTTCCCTTAAAATTTTTCCGTCTAATCAAAGCCTGAATTCTCACTAATAGTTCAGAAAGGTGGAAAGGTTTTGTCAAATAATCGTCTGTGCCTAATTTGAAACTCTCAATACGAGTTTCAAGACTCTCTTTGGCTGAAATGATAATGATCCCGTCATTTCTATTTTGCTTTTTAAGTTCTTCCAAAATTTTGAACCCATTGCCATCTGGTAACATCAAGTCGAGCAAAATACAGTCATAATCAAAAACCTGAATTTTATCCAATGCCCCAGCAATATTATTTATCCATTCGCACAAAAAATCATTACTATTCAAATAATCTTGAATGTTATTTGCCAGATTTTTTTCGTCTTCTATCAGTAATATTTTCATAAATTTCTGAATTCTGAAATAAGAATACCCCCAAAACTACAATTTTTGGGGGTATTTCTGGAACTTGGTTAAATTGATTAAACATTACAATTTATCAACTGCCTTACCCTGAGCATCAAACAAATGATCTTTACCGCCAACTTCGGCTTCGTAATACGTCTTACCATTTTTGATAATAATGGCAGCCTCTTTAATTTTTTTTCCTTTCAACGCTGTTTGTACAGAAGTTGGTAATTCCGTTACAGCAATCCCCTTTTCTGTTTCAATTACTTTTCCTTCTGAACTAAATAAAACCGACAAATCTTCACCTTTCATTTTGAAAGAGGCTTCATAATCACTTTTTTCTTTATCCCATTTTACGCTCGTTGCTTCGGTATATTCTTTGGCAAAAGCGGATTTCACCGTAACTGGTACTTTATCTGCGTTAATTTTTTGAGCAAAAGTTCCCGTTGTAATCGTGATAGCAATTGCTATCATTGAGATGGTACGTTTCATATTTATGTTTTTTAAAAATTATGATGTAAAAGTAGAAATCAATGTTGGAGAAATATTGGAGTATGTTATTTTATCAATGATTTTTTAAAATGGTATTCTTGGATGACCATATGCCCTTTCTTTATTTTCAAGCAAGTTTTACGAATTTAGTTAAATAATTAATCTCGTCTCTCTACTTTCAAGATTTCTAAACCATCCTTTTATAAATGAGTTTAAAGTGTTTTTCATGGCAGACAAAATTCTTGTAAAGAAGTTCATTTTTGATAGACAAAATAAATGAAAAATCAATGTAATACCACAAAACGGGTTGCTTCATAAGCAAGGGTTTATACGCTTGACAAAGGACAACACCCTGAAACACAATTAGTACAATTACAATGGTACGCCCAAGCTCGAAATTTTGAAGTGATTACTAAATTCATTGACTATTCTTCTGGAATAAGTGAGGACAGAATGCAGTATTAGTTGATGATGGGAATCGCTAAGAAAAGAAAAATTGATGTAGTCTTGGTTTGGCGATATGACTGTTTTGCTCATTCAACGCAGGTATTAGTGAATGCCTTGAAAAAGTTTCAAAGTTTAGGGATTGATTTTATCTCTTATCAAGAAAATATAGACACCACTATACCAACAGGAGAATTGATATTTTATGTCATGGCATTGCTGGCTCAATTTAAAAGTTTTTTAATTAGCCAAAGGGTAAAAGCAGGTATGACAAGAGCCAAGGCACAAGGTAAACACATCCGCTCGTCTATCAATTTCAAAGCAGCTACAAGAAAAATTATAGGATTAATGCGGGAAAGGGTATCAATGAATAAAATATCAAAGACTTTGGGGATTGCCTATGGCACGGGTTACAATTATCGTTCAAAAGCGGGTAAAACAGATGTGCTGTAACTAATTTTGTAGGTTGAAACCGCTACTTTTAATCTAATTGTAATGAAAACCTTATAAGCATTTCAGTTACGGGTTTCAAGTCGTTTTTAGTAGTTTTAAATAGAAATTAGTATTTTGCCATTTTGTAACCCTTTTATTTAAAAACCAAATCATGGAACGCTGGATAACTTACGCTTTAATCTCAATGCTATTTGCTGGATTCACTTCTGTTATTGCCAAATATGGCATGAAAAACGTAGGCGGTGACACTGCCTTGGTGGTTCGTACCAGTATGGTATTTTTATTGGTTTGGCTCAATGCTTTTGTCTTTAACCATGTGGGCAAATTGACTGCACTTTCCAAAAAAGATGTGATGTCTCTTTGCCTTTCGGGCGTTACCACAACTATATCTTGGATTTTTTATTACCGTGCCATCAAAGAAGGTAACGTTTCAGTAGTTGCCACGATTGACAAAGCCAGTATTGTCGTAACTTTATTGCTTTCATTCATCATTTTGAAAGAACCGTTCACTTGGCAAATAGGCGTTGCGGCTGTTTTAATTACAGCGGGACTTCTAATTTTAATTTATAAATAGGCTTGGGTATGAGTATAAGTTTTGAAAGATTGGAATGAATGATTGAGCCTAAAAGTTCCTTTTTGCCTACCTGTTGCATTACATTTTTTCATAAATTTGCGATATGAAAATCTTTTCAGTCATATTCACAATATATATTCTTACACTTTCGTGCTTGCCTTGCGGTGATACGGAGGACTGTAAAGTATTGGATATTGGCAAAGAAACATTTTCCCAAACTGACCACCACAACCATCAGCAAGATACGGAATCTTGTTCGCCTTTCTGTATATGTGCTTGTTGTGGGTTAAACATTGCTTTCAATTTTCAAGGTTCTGTTTCGATGACAGAGCATACCACTTCTTTTTTCCCTTTAACGGAGAGAGTTATTGTAGAAAATGACTCTTTCGCTTCTAATTATTACGGGAGTATTTGGCAACCGCCCAAAATCTAAATTTTAATATCTTATTGCTTTTAATCATTTCTGAGATTTTTTTCAGGATGATTCTCTGTATTTCTATAAAATTTAGATTCAAAAAATGTTAGATAAAATCATTCATTTTTCCATCAATAATAAATTTATTGTGGGATTATTCACATTGGCTTTGGTATTCATGGGAGGGTATTCTCTTTCCCGTTTACCCATTGATGCCCTTCCTGACATTACCAATAATCAGGTTCAAATCATCACTACTTCGCCTACTTTGGCTACCCAAGAAGTTGAACAATTTATCACTTATCCCATCGAGCAATCCGTAAAATCAATTCCCAAAGTAGTTGAATTACGCTCTATTAGCCGTTTTGGATTGAGTGTGATTACGGTTGTGTTTGAAGAAGACGTAGATATTTATTGGGCAAGAACCCAAATTGCTGAACGATTAAAAGAAGCCCAAGATAGAATTCCCAAAGGATTTGGAAACCCCAATTTAGCCCCTATTAGTACGGGTTTAGGCGAGATTTATCAGTACGTTGTTTTTCCCAAAAAAGGATTTGAACAAAAATACGATGCCACTGAGTTAAGAACCATTCAAGACTGGATAGTACGCCCTCAATTGATTGGTACGAAAGGCATTGCAGAAGTGAATACCTTGGGCGGTTTCTTGAAACAGTACGAAATTACAGTACAACCCGACAAGCTGAAAAGCATGAATACCACCATCACGGAAATCTTTGAAGCCCTTGAAAAAAATAATGAAAATATAGGGGGAGCGTACATTGATAAAAAGCCCTATGCCTACTTTATTCGAGGAATCGGGATGGTCAATTCAATGGATGATATTAATAAAATTGTTGTAAAAAATAACAATGGAATTCCCATTTTAATCCGTGATGTAGCAAGCGTTCAGCGGGGGAGTAGTGTACGTTACGGGGCAGTTACCAAAGACGGAAAAGGTGAAGAAGTAACAAGAATGGTGATGATGCTGAAAGGCGAAAATAGTTCCGAAGTGGTGAACAGCGTAAAATTAAAAATGGAGCAAATCAAAAAATCCTTGCCAGAAGGCGTTGATATTGAGCCATTTATGGATAGAGCCAACTTGGTGAGTAGGGCTATCAATACGGTCAAAACCAATTTAATTGAAGGAGCATTGATTGTTATTTTCGTATTGGTTTTGCTTTTGGGTAATTGGCGAGCTGGATTAGTGGTTGCTTCGGTGATTCCGTTGGCATTACTTTTTGCGGTAAGCATGATGAACCTTTTTGGCGTAAGTGGCAACCTAATGAGTTTGGGAGCAATTGATTTTGGGTTGATTGTCGATGGGGCAGTAATCATCGTGGAAGCCATTATTCATAGCTTACACCTCAATCCCGAAGGTAAACTTTCGAGTAAATCTATGGACGAGAAGGTGTATGAAGCATCTGTAAAAATACGAAGTAGTGCTGCCTTTGGTGAAATTATTATTTTGATAGTTTATTTACCCATTTTGGCACTGGTAGGTATCAAAGGAAAAATGTTTAAACCAATGGCTCAGACCGTTTCGTTTGCCATTTTGGGAGCTTTCATTCTTTCCTTGACCTACGTTCCGATGGCTTCCGCCTTGTTTTTGAGCAAAAGTATTTCTCATAAAAGAACATTTCTGATAAATTAATTGATGCCATTTACCGAGTATATCAACCGCTTTTATCCTGGGTTTTAACCATGAAAAAAACCGTGATAGCCGTTGCTATACTATTGTTAGTGATTGCTCTTTTTGTTTTCAGCAAAATGGGCGGGGAGTTTATTCCGACACTTGACGAAGGCGATATTGCCGCCAATATTACGATTGCCTCTGGTAGCTCTCTTTCTCAGGAGATAGAAGTTACTACAAAAGCGGAGCAAATTTTGAAAGCAAAATTTCCAGAAATAGAAATGATTGTTAGTAAAATAGGAAGTGCCGAAATTCCAACTGACCCGATGCCGATGGAATCTGCCGATATTGTTATTAAAATGAAGGATAAAAAATATTGGACATCTGCCCAAACCAAAGAAGAAATCATGGAAAAGATGGAAGAAGCTCTGGCGGATATTCCTGGGGCAAATACCGAGTTTTCGCAACCGATTCAACTACGTTTCAATGAATTAATTTCGGGCGTGAAAAGTGATGTAGCCGTGAAAATATTTGGGGAAGATATTGAAATGCTGGTTAGCAAAGGTGAAGAAGCCCTACAATTGATTCAAGGAATTGAGGGCGTAACAGATGCCAAAGCCGAGCGGGTGAGAGGTTTACCACAAATCACGGTTCGTTATAACAAAGATAAATTGGCTTTGTATGGCTTAAATGTGGGTGATTTGAACAAAGTAATTCGGATAGGTTTTGCGGGCGAAACCGCAGGGTATGTATATGAGGGCGAAAAACGATTTGATATGGTAGTACGTTTGGCACAGAGTAGCCGTCAGGATATTACGAACCTCAAAACACTTTTTGTTACGCTTCCATCGGGTAGCCAAATTCCTTTGGAGCAAGTAGCAGATATTAATTTTGAGCCAGGTCCCATGCAAATCAGTAGAGAAGACGGAAAGCGAAGAATCACCGTGGGATTTAACGTGAGAGGTAAAGATGTGAAGACAATCGTTGATGAAATTCAGCAAAAACTGTATGCAAAACTCAAATTACCTGCGGGGTATTACGTTACCTACGGCGGGCAATTTGAAAACTTAGTTGAAGCCAATAAACGTTTGGCGGTGGCAGTTCCTGTGGCATTATTACTGATTTTTGTCTTATTATTTTTTACTTTTCATTCCATAAAGCAATCCATTTTGATTTTTACCGCTATACCTTTTTCAGCCATCGGGGGCGTGTTTGCTTTATGGTTGCGTGGAATGCCGTTTAGCATCTCGGCGGGGGTTGGTTTTATCGCACTTTTTGGCGTAGCGGTCTTGAATGGAATTGTATTGATTGGCTATTTTAACCAACTAAAAGCCAACGGAATCAGCGATGTTTTGGAGAGAATAAAGGAAGGAACAAAGACCCGCTTACGTCCCGTAATTATGACGGCATCGGTGGCTTCTTTGGGCTTTTTACCTATGGCTCTGAGCAGTAGTGCAGGGGCAGAAGTACAAAAACCCTTGGCAACTGTGGTAATTGGCGGACTCATTTCGGCTACATTACTGACCTTGATTGTATTACCCATTTTGTATTTTTATTTTGAAAATGGCTTCAAGAAGAAAATCAAAAAGGTGATTCCAGCGGTTTCAGTAGTGTTTTTAATATTGATGGGGGCTAAGGCAAATGCTCAAAACAGTCCAGTCTCATCAAATTTAACGTTACAAGAAGCCCTTGATTTAGGCTTGAAAAACAATATCCAAATTGAAATAAATGATTTGGATATTATTAGGCAAAATCAGTTGAAAGGCACGGCTTTCCAAATGCCGAAAGCCAATATCAACGCCACGTTAGGTCAGTACAATACCCGAAATTTTGACCAAAATTATAGCATTACCCAGAGTATCAATCCGTATTTATGGAAGGCTCAAAAAGGATTATTAGATGCCAATGTAAAAAATGCTGAACTCAGAAAAAACTTAACGAAACAGCAAATTACCTTAGAAATTAGACAGTCTTGGAACGCCATTTTATACCTGCGACAAGTAAATCGAAATAATTTTCAACAAGATTCATTGCTCAAAATTTTTGTGAGTGCTTCTGCCCTACGGTTCAAAACGGGTGAAACCAATCAGTTAGAAAAAACGACCGCCATCGCCAAAGAACAGGAGCTGCAACAACAAATTAAGCAAAACGAAAATTTTATCGTTATCGAAAAAACGAAGTTAAAAACCCTTTTAAATCTCAAAACGGATTTTGAAATAAACACCACGGATTTTAGGAGTGCATCAAAAAGTGTGGGGCAATCACGCCGCTAACTTGATTTCAGCGGGTTCGTTCAAAGATTTTATTGCCCTAAATTTGGGATATTTCTTTCTGAATTCGCCTTCCCAATCGTTATTCAATACCTTGGTTCTGGCT
>JANXRS010000160.1 GCA_025356745.1 Arcicella sp. | reverse complement strand
TGGTTTTAGGTTTATGTTAACATAAATACTTCATTTTTAGGTTTTATCTTAAATTGAATCTTTTTTCATTATCCAAAATAAGCTCAATTTGTATTTTTCCAAGCAGTTTTATTGTACTTTTAAATGCGTTGAACCTGTTATTGGATTGATAGAACAAGAAGACTGTTTACTGGGTGAAATGGAAAATATTGAACAAACTTTAATGGCAGAGGATTCTTTGAATGAACTCAATTCAAAATTTAATCAATATTTTAAACTCCTCACGAAACGTCAAAAAGAAGCCCTTCACTTAAAATACTACGAAAGTCTAAACCATGATGAAATCTCGCTCATTATGGGAATAAATAAGCAATCTGTTTCTAATTTGCTTCAACAAAGTATCAATATCCTCAAAAATAATTGGCTGGTATCTGTCCTTTTAGTCAAAATATATCTTTGATAATCAGATACTTATTATTTATTCACTATTTTTTTATATTTTTTCTTTAAATATTGAGTATCTCCTTTCCTTTTTTTACTAATCTAAATAAACCAACGAAATATTTGATTTAATTATGAATAATTATGACAAATACAGGGCAATTGACTTTGTGAATGACCAAGCATTTAGAGCTTGGGTGTTTAACAAAGCCTTAAATTGCAAGAATGATTTATCCGAATGGATGGAACAAAATCCAAACCTAAATCATGAGGTTCAAATCGCAAAACTTTACTTACAGAATATCCAAGATGATTTACCTGAGGTTTCAGAAGAGTATGTGGAAGATAAGATAAATAATTTTTGGAAAACCGTAGAAAACAAAAATAGTCAAGCTGATGAAGAACAACCAATCGTTACCCTAAGTCGCTATAAAATAGTAGCCATTGCTGCATCCATCATTTTAGTAATTGGGGTTGTGTGTTTTTTCTTTAGGGAAAAAGAGCAACCTATAACGGGTTTATTATCAGAACTTTTTGTGGAAACAACTTTGTCAAGTAGAGTTGAAAAAATTAATAAATCTACTGTTCAAGAAGAGGTGATTTTGCCTGATGGTTCAAAAATTACCCTCGAACCCAACAGTTCAATTGTTTACCCCAAAGTATTTGATAGCGATATTAGAGAAGTCAATTTAATTGGAGAGGCATTTTTTGACGTAGTTAGAAATCCAGACAAACCGTTTATTGTTCATTTTAACGAGTTGGTTGTCAAAGTATTAGGGACAAGTTTTACGATTAGAGCCAACAAAGATGACAATAAAATGCAAGTCTTGGTAAAAACAGGGAAAGTATCGGTTTTTGAAAAAGACGATTGGCAGAAAATTAAAAATACCACAAACCCAACCATTCGTGGGGTAATCATTACGGCGAATCAAAAAGTAGAATATTTGAAAGAAACCTCCAAGTTTGAGAAAACAATTATTGAAAGTCCCGAAATTATTGATGCTCTTACACAAGAAGAAGATTTTGTATTTGAAGAAACACCTTTGATTGAGGTTTTTCAAAAATTGGAAAAAGCGTATGGTATCAAAATCGTGGTAGATGAACACCAAGTTGCCAATTGTACCATTACTGCTTCTTTATCAGAGGAGCCATTATTAGAAAAACTAAATCTGATTTGTAAAATTATTCATGCAAAATATGAAATGATAGAAGGACAAGTAGTCATGAATGTGAAAAGTTGTAGTAAATAATGCCTTAAAATAATAACGTATTTACTTACCGTTAGTTTTTTCTTTGCAGTCATTATAATTTTTACGAAAACATTGATTCAATAAATTTTCACTAAAACCCATTATATAATGAAAACATAATATTTACAAACAACCTCAAAAAGAAAAGCCGATAGTGTTTGCAGCACTACCGACTTCAATTGAATTGTGTTCCCTCAAACAAACATTAAAATGTCAGGTTTTTTGCACAAAACCTTAGGGGATTATTTTGTCCAGATATGATTGAAAACCGTACAAAACATTCAAAAGTATGAAAAAAAAGCAAGACTTACAACGCTTACTATTAGGAATTATGAGGGTGACGTTGATTCAAATTTGTATGACGATTTTATTTACGAGCTTCATTTTTGCTCGTAAATCTCATGCTCAGGAGCTACTCAATCAGCAGATTTCGCTGAATATTGAGAACCGTGACATCAAAACTATTTTATCGCAGGTCGAAAAATTGACCGCTGTCAAATTTATGTACAGTGCGGAAGTCATTCAGGTAAAAAGGAAGGTTTCTTTCGTTGCCAAAAATGAAAAACTATCCGATGTTTTGGATAGACTTTTAGCACCGCTAAAAATTAACTATGAGGTTAATAAAAAACGAATTTTATTGAGTACCGCTGAATCGGGACTTGAAAAAACACAGATATTTCCTGCCACTACCGAACAGCAAGTAGCTATTGAAGTATCAGGAGTGGTTAATAATGCTAAAGGTGAACCCATCCCTGGAGCAAGTATTCAAGAAGAAGGTACAAGCAATGGCGTTAGTTCAAATGCCGCAGGGAAATACGTTATCTCAGTAAAAAGTGAAAAGTCGATTTTAGTATTCACTTCTATTGGCTATAAAGCCTATCAAACAACTGTTGGTTCGCAGAGAAATATCAATGTTGTATTGCAAGACGATAACACACAATTGGGCGAAGTAGTAGTGATTGGTTATGGAACGGTTGAACGCAAAGAATTGACCAGTTCAGTTGCCAAAATTGAGGCAAAAAATTTTAATAAAGGAAACGTTAATAACCCTGCTCAATTATTACAAGGCAAAGTAGCGGGTTTATCTATCGTAAAACCTGGGGGAAATCCCAATGAAGATTTCAGCATCAGATTAAGAGGTTTATCTACTTTTGGGGCTAATTCTCAGCCACTTATCGTGATTGATGGTGTAATTGGAGGCTCTTTAAATGCTTTAGACCCTAATGATATTCAGTCGATTGAGGTATTAAAAGATGCTTCGGCGGCGGCTATCTATGGCACAAGAGGTTCTTCGGGCGTAATCATTGTTACTACTAAAAGAGGAACAACCAACGGCAAACCAAGCATTGAATACAATACGTATGTTGCCAGTGAAGAAGTTGGCAAATTTGTGCAAAACTCAACGCCTGAACAATTTATTGAAGCAGGTGGACAAAACCTTGGTACTAAAACCGATTGGTTAGGTTTAGTCACTCGCACGGGAATTTCTAATGTTCACAATTTGTCTTTTGCCAATTCGGTAGGTGCTACAAGTTACTCAGGGTCAATTAATTATCGAAATGTTGAAGGTATTTATATTGGCACAGGATTTAAACAAGTATCTGCCCGACTGAACTTAACACAGCGAGCGATTAATGACCGTTTGGTATTGTCGTTCAATGTTGGCGTGACCAATCGTTCGGCGAGTTATGGATTTACAGATGGTTTACGTTTTGCCATTATTGCTAATCCTACTGCTCCCGTTTACATCAATAATGACCCCACACAAGGCTATTTAGAACCTAATACCCCAGAATTTCACAATCCAGTTGCCATTGCAAAAGAGGCAGTTTCGGATGGAAAAATTAAAACCTTAATTGGCAGTATGCGTGCCGAATATGAAATTTTGGATGGTTGGAAAGTGGGTGCTTTTTACTCAAATCAAATTGGGAGTAATTTGGCTTCCACCTATTTAAGTTCAAAAATTCGCTATAATTCTGCCAGTGGTAGAGGTGGACTTGCCACGAAGTTTTCAATGGATGAAAATAATGAACTTTTTGAAATGACGACTTCTTACAAAAAGACATTCAATAAGTTTAAATTGAATTTAGTAGGTGGTTATTCAAGACAGTATTTGAATTTTGAGAATATTTTTGCGAGTAATGGAAATTTTATTACTGACGATTTACAGTATAATAATTTAGGACTTGGGCTGGACATTGCCAATAAATTAGCAGGCGTTGGAAGTGCCAAAGAAGAATCTCGGTTAATTGCATTTTTCGGTAGAGCTATGTTCAATTATGACGATACGTATTTTTTATCAGCGGCTTTACGCCATGAAGGTTCGTCAAAATTCGGACCTAATAATCGTTGGGGAGATTTCTTCTCGGTAAGTGGTGGAGCAGATTTATTGAAAATTGTCAATTTGCCAGCCTTCAACACCCTAAAATTACGGGCAGGTTATGGTGTAACAGGTGCTTTACCTAACCAAAATTATGAATATTTGCAACGTTTAGGAACGGGAGCAAGATTCTTGTACGAAGGTAGTTTTGTGCCGAGTGTGGCGGTGGCTTCAAACCCAAATCTTGATTTGAAATGGGAACAAAAAGCGGAAACGAACATCGGACTTGACTTTAGTTTGTTGAGTAATCGTTTGACGGGTACAGTTGATTATTATGTTCGCAATATCAAAGATGTTTTGCAGACGGTTAGTGTATCTGTACCACCCAATTTTTATTCAACATCCTTGTTAAATATTGGTAAACTCAGAAGCAATGGTTTAGAAGTTACCATGAATTACGCTGTTTTACAGGACAATAAGCACGCTTTGAAGTATAACACAGGCTTGGTGTATTCAACTTATAATACTGAATTAGTAAGTTTTAACGGCAAACAATCTGAAATATTTTTAGCTAATCTTGGTCCTCCAGGTTTGAATGGAACTTTGGTTGTTCGGTTGAAAGAAGGCGAAAAAATTGGGGATATTATGGCACCTATTTTTGAAGGTGTTGATGATAAAGGCAATAGAATTATCAAAGACCAAAACGGAGATGGACAAATTACCAGAGATGATTATCAAGTGGTAGGAAATGGTTTGCCAAAATTTGAATTAGCATGGAATAATAGCCTTGAATATAAGAATTTTGATTTGAGTTTCTTGGTAAGAGGTGCTTTCGGACATAGTTTGGTGAATATTAATCGTGCCTATTATGAGAGCCCTGCGGCATCAAATAACTATAATCCAGTGAGAACAAAATACTATTTACCCAACCTCAAACAAGGTGAATCATGGAATAGTTATTACGTTGAAAAAGCAGATTTTGTAAAATTAGATAACATTACCTTGGGTTATAATTTCTCGTTAAATAGCAAATCTGCCTTCAAAAAAATTAGATTATACGCTTCTGGACAAAACTTATTTGTGATTTCTGGATACACAGGCGTTGACCCAGAAGTTCACTACAATGAAGGTGGCACAACGGGTTCGCCATTGGCTCCAGGCATTGACCAACGTACTTCGTATTTCAGAACAAAGACGTTCACATTTGGTGTAAATGTCGGTTTTTAAGGAACTTAAAAAAAATGTATTATGAAAAAATGGTATAAAGCATCGGTCATGCCACTACTTGCATTTTTATGCTTGTCATGTACTGATTTAGACTCAAAATTATATAGTGAACTTACTCCCAATAACTTTTTCAAGAACGACGACCAATTTGTTGCCGCCCTCGGAACTGCTTATACGCCCTTGTACGCCTATACAGGTGACCCTTGGACGATTCAAGAGTTGAGTTCAGAAACCAGTGCCGCCCCTGCTAAATTTGGTCCTTGGGACGATGGCGGTGTGTGGGCAGCCCTTCACAGACATCAATTTAGCCCTAATTTTGGCGGTTTTAATACATCTTGGAACATGGGTTTTGGAGGTATTTCTACTTGCAATCGCTTAATTGAGCAATTGACTGCCTTAGCTCCTCCCGACAAATCAGCCGCTTTCGTTGCTGAATTGAGAGCTTTGCGTGCATTTTATTATTTTATGATGATTGATATGTTTGGCGATGCTCCTTTGATTACTTCATTTTCAACCGCCGAAGCCAATCCAGCCAGAAAACCAAGAGCAGAAGTTTTTGCTTTTGTCGTGAAAGAATTGAACGAAGTAATTCCCAAATTACCCAATGGTGTAAATTCAACAACGTATGGACGGATGAATAAATGGAGTGCTTTAACATTGCTTTCCAAATTGTATTTGAATGCTGGTATTTATACAGGAAAAACAGAATGGGCATTGGCAGCTTCAACGGCAAAACAAGTGATTGACGGGGCTAAATATTCATTAGAAGGTAATTATTTTAACAATTTTATTGTGAAAAATGATGCTTCTCGGGAAAATATTTTTATCATTCCTTACGAAAATGGTAATGCAGGCGGATTCAATTTACACATGAGAACGTTGCACCCTTTGAACAAAGAAACGTACAACTTTTCTTCTAGTCCTTGGAATGGTTATACTGCTTTGGAAGAATTCTATAATTCGTATTCTTCACAGGATGCCCGCAAGAAGCAATTTATTGTAGGTCAGCAATTTACCGCTGATGGAAAACCAATTAATGACCCTAATGGAGCTACTGAAGTGGATTCAAAAGGAGCAAAAGACCCTGATGGAGCACCTTTGATTTTTACGCCTTTTATCAACGAACTGACCCCAAAAGCATTCAGTCAGTCGGGGGCAAGATTGGGTAAATTTGAGTTCCAAAAAGGTATTCAATTGGATATGGATAACGATTTTCCATTGTTTAGATATGCCGACGTATTGTTGATAAGAGCAGAAGCTCTTTGGCGTTTAGACAATGCCAGTGCAGAAGCTGCAACCTTAGTAAATCAAATCCGTAGCCGTGCATCATTAACCAATCCAATGCCTTTGAATGAAGATAATTTATACAAAGAAATCATGCGTGAAATGGCTTATGAAGGACATTCAAGAACAAATGCTATCCGTTTTGGAAGGTTTACAAAGTCTCGTTGGGAAAAACCAGAATCAACCGCTAATAAAATGGTATTTCCAGTACCAACAAACCAGTTGAATGGTAATCCAAATTTTAAGCAAAACGCTGGTTACTAATTAATTAATTAAATATTGGTTGATGATTGAGTGGTTAAAAAATCGCTTAATCATCAACCACAAATAATACAAAAATTAATGCTTTTACATAAACATTTTTGGGGTTTATTGATACTGAGTATTATAGTGTTTTCGTGTGATAAGTTTCGTCAAAAAACATTATTCACGAATTTGCCCGCCTCTCAAACCCACATTTATTTTGAAAATAATTTAACCTACACCGAAGCCTTTAATACCTACACATATCGAAATTTCTATAATGGTGGTGGCGTTGCTATCGGCGATTTAAACAAAGATGGTTTTCCCGAAATATTCTTTTGTGGAAATATGGTCAGTAACAAACTGTATTTAAACAAAGGAAATAACCCCAATACTCGTTTTACCTTTGAAGATATTACCGAAAAAGTAGGGTTAAAAACCACCGATGTATGGTCAACAGGTGTCAGTTTTGCCGATGTAAATGGCGATGGTTGGCTGGATATTTACGTCTGTAAATCTGGGAAACCAACAGGCGGAGAACGTAAAAATTCACTTTATATCAACAACGGATTTAAGGCAGGAAGTGATTCCATTCCGACTTTTACCGACCGTGCTGTTGAATATGGCATTGCCGATTATGGTTTTTCGACTCATGCCGTATTTTTTGACTATGATAAAGATGGCGATTTAGATATGTATTTGCTTAATAATTCTATTCGGAATGTGGGCGTATATGATTTAGTTAAAGACCAACGCAATATTCGTGACCTCAAAGGAGCCAATAAATTGTATCGAAATAATGGAAAAACCTTTGAGGATGTCAGTCAAAAAGCAGGCATTTATGGCAGTGCAGTTGGCTTTGGTTTGGGCGTAACCATTGGCGATATTAACAAAGACGGCTGGCAAGATATTTATGTTTCTAATGACTTTTTTGAAAAAGATTATCTCTACATCAACCAAAAAAATGGTACGTTTTTCGAAGAATTAGAACAATATATGGGCGAAATAAGCCTTGGCTCAATGGGTGCTGATATGGCGGATATTAACAACGATGCGTACCCAGAAGTTTTTGTAACCGAAATGCTTCCCGAAACCAACGAACGAGTAAAAACAAAAGCGGCTTTTGACGACTGGAATAAATATCAAAGTATGATTAATACGGGTTATCACAAGCAATTTTCCCGTAATGTATTACAATTAAATTTAGGTAAAACAGCGACTGAAAAAGGAGCTTTTAGTGAGATTTCTCGGATGGCAGGCGTTCATGCTACCGATTGGAGTTGGGGGGCTTTGATAGTCGATTTGGATAACGACGGACTCAAAGACATATATGTTGCCAATGGAATTTACAAAGATTTAACGGATTTAGACTATATAAATTATAATGCTGACCCACTGACTGTCAGGCGATTGATGGAAGAAAAAGGCAAGTTTTTAAAAGAATTGATTGACATAATTCCTTCTAACCCAATGGCAAACTATGCTTTTCAAAATAATGGTAATTTGACATTTGACAATAAAGCAAAAGAATGGGGTTTGGCAATTCCGAGTTTTTCTAACGGTGCTGCCTATGGCGATTTAGACAATGATGGCGATTTAGATTTGGTGATAAATAACGTAAATATGCCCGCTTTTATCTTCCAAAATAATGCCACAGAAATGAAGCAAGAAAATCATTTTTTGACATTTAAAATAAAAGGAATTGACCAAAATACGGCAGGTTTGGGTACACAAATTACGATTTTTCATCATGGCAAACGCTATTATCAAGAACTAGCCCCTATGCGTGGGTATCAGTCAAATGTGGATGAGCGATTGCATTTTGGGTTAGGCAATTTAACAAGCGTAGATTCGGTGTTGATTTGTTATCCTAATCAACAAAAACAGTTGCTGAAACAGGTGAAAACAAACCAATTTCTCACGCTCGACCAAAGTAAAATAAACCTAACAAGATGGAAAGAAGAACCGCCAATTATACCTTTATTCAAAGATGTGAGTGCTGATTTTTCCATTGATTTTGTTCATCAACATAGTAATTTCATCGACTTCAATCGTGAGCCTTTACTGTTTCATGGCATTGGTAGTGGAAGTCCAAAAACAGCCGTTGCCGATGTCAATCAAGATGGATTAGAAGACTTTTTTATATCTGGGTCACTCGGAAAAGCAGGGAAATTGTACCTGCAAAACCGTACTGGTAAATTTCAATTTTCGCCGCAATCCTGCTTTGAAAAGGACAAACTTCACGAAGATACGGCGGTACTGTTTTTTGATGCCAATGGCGACCATTTTCCAGATTTATATCTTGCCAGTGGTGGAAGTCAGTTTATAGAAAATGTCCCAGAATTGCAAGATAGACTATATTTGAATGATGGAAAGGGGAATTTTAACCGTTTAAAAAATGCCTTACCAGCCTCAATAAATGAAAATACTTCATCTGTAAAATCTGCTGATTTTGACCATGATGGTGATATGGATTTATTGGTTGGCATAAGAGCCAAATCGTTTTTTTACGGACTACCTATGAATGGCTATTTATGGCAAAATAATGGCAAAGGAATTTTTACGGATGTGACGAATAAATTTGCTCTTTCGCTTCAAAAAATAGGCATGATTACCGATGTTGCTTGGCTGGATTTTGACCATGACCATGATATGGATATGGTATTAGTGGGTGAATGGATGGGTATAAAGTTATTGGAAAATAAGCATGGAAAATTTACCGATAAAAGCGAAAAAGTAGGCTTGCAAAATACCAATGGCTTTTGGAATTGTATCGAAATTGCGGATGTAAATAAGGATGGATTCGAGGATTTAATAGTAGGAAATCTTGGATTAAATACTCGTTTGAAAGCGACCCAAGAACAACCAATAGAAATGTATATAGCTGATTTTGACCAAAATGGAAAAATTGAACAACTCATTACAGTATATAATGGTGAAAAATCATATCCGATGGCAACACGCAAGGAACTTTTGGTAACCTTACCTTTTCTCAAATCAAAACTTCCACTTGCCAAAGATTATGCGAATGCTACAATGGATGATTTATTTGATGAAAGCCTTATAAAACAAGCCTACAAAAACACGATATTTTCAACATCGTCAACGTGTTTTATTAATCATAACGGAGTATTTACGGCACATCCTTTACCAATTGAAGCCCAACTTTCGCCTATGTATGCCTGTGTCGTCACCGATTTTGATGGCGATAATAATCAAGATATTCTTTGGGGAGGGAATTTATATACTGCCAAACCTGAAATTGGGATTTACGATGGAAGTGTCGGGCAATGGCTCAAAGGAGATGGAAAAGGGAATTTCAACGTTTGCTCTATCGCTACATCTGGGGTGAATATCAAAGGTGAAATTAGGGGAATGAGTCGCATAAAAATTAAGCACAAACCGCATTGGATAGTGTCAAGAAATAAGGAAAAACTTGTTTTTTTAACTTTGTAAGTAAGTAAAAAGACGATTTGAGAAGTATTCAAATTTGATTATCAATCATTTATGAAATTTCAGAATGATGTTTTATTGTGTTCAATTACTTAGAACAGAACTAAGTCCAAATAACTAAAACCTACCTCCTACTTAACATGAAGATTTTTACGATAAACTTACTCATTTTTACGTTGTTGTTGCTGAGTTGTCAATCCTCACCAGAAGAGCGTTATTTGAAATTAGAAGCCCAAGAACTTGCTACCAATACTCGCCAAGATAGTCTTTTTAAAGGCGTGTATTTAGGAATGAAAGAAGCAGAGTTTTACGATTTTTGTCTAACCAAAAATATACATAAAGACTTTTTTCAAGGAGGGCAGAAAGATGGCTCGTGGATTTGTACAAAAATGAAAGATAGCACTAATAAAAGTGTAGAGATTAATTTCTTTCCCGAATTTAAACAAGGCAAAATTTTTGCAGTAAACACGGCATTTTATGATGGTAACTTATTGGATAACAATAAAGGAAGTTTAGGACTAAAAAATACATTATTACGCTTAGAAAAATGGTATGGAAAAGCATTTATCAAAATAGAAAGCCCTTATTTTTTCAAAAATGATGTGTACGTTTCAGTGCATGGAAATCGAAGAATTATTGTATCCAAAGAACCGCAAAACAATTTTGTGGATGTTAGATTTGTGGATTTATTAGCACTTAAACAATAGAAAATGAAGCATTTATTACTTTTTTCTTGGATTTTCTTACTTGGATTATCGTCTTGTTCATGGCAGAAAAAGGAAGAACCCAAACGTTTCACACTGTTATCAGCAGCAGAAACAGGCATCAATTTTCAAAATACTGTAACCGATACCAAAGCTTTTAATATTTATACTTTTCGTAATTTTTATAACGGCGGTGGGGTTGCCATTGGCGACATCAACAACGATGGTTTCCAGGATATTTATTTTACTGCCAACATGGGTACAAATAAATTATACCTCAATAAAGGCAAGGGAAAATTTGAGGATATTTCAAAAAAAGCAGGCGTAGGAGGAACAAAAGCATGGTCAACTGGGGTAACATTTGCGGATGTAAATGGCGATGGATTTTTAGATATTTATGTCTGTAATTCGGGAGATGTGGCAGGTGATGATAAGCAAAATGAGCTTTTTATTAACAATGGAAACAAACTATCGCCAAATTTTACCGAAAAAGCCGAAGCTTATGGTTTGGCAGACAAGGGCTTATCAACCCATTCGTCTTTTTTTGACTACGACCAAGATGGCGATTTGGATGCTTACATTCTCAATAATTCTTATCGTCCGATTGGCTCTTTTAATTTAGCCGACAATGAACGAGAAAAACGAGATGCTTTGGGTGGTGATAAATTATATAGAAACGACAAGGGGAAATTCAAAGATGTGAGTGCCGAAGCCCACATTTTTGGAAGTGGTATTGGCTTTGGATTAGGCTTAGTTACCTCTGATTTTAACGATGATGGTTGGCTGGATTTGTATGTGTGCAATGATTTTTTTGAACGAGATTATTTGTACATTAATCAGCATAATGGTACTTTCTCGGAAGAATTGACCCAACAAATGCCCTCAATTAGTCAGGCGAGTATGGGGGCTGATGCTGCCGACTTGAATAACGATGGTTTACCCGAATTATTCGTGACCGAAATGTTACCCAAAGATGAAGAAAGGCTAAAAACTTCTATGACTTTTGAGGATTGGAACAAATATCAATACAACCAAAAATACGGTTATCATCAGCAATTTAACCGTAATATGTTGCAACTCAACAATGGTGTAAATGCTACCTCAAAAGGCTCATTCAGCGAAATAGGGCGGTTTTGCGGTGTAGAAGCAACCGATTGGAGTTGGGGTGCTTTGATGGTTGACTTGGATAATAATGGCTGGAAAGATATTTATGTAACCAACGGAATTTATAAAGATATTCTCAATCAAGACTATTTGAAATTTATTTCGAGTGACACTTTTGCAAAAACCGTTATTTCAAAAGAAGGCGTAAATTATAAAAAACTGATTGATATTATTCCCTCAAAACCAATCAGTAACTATCTTTTTGCAGGAAATGGCACGCTGCAATTTGAGGATAAAACCACTACTTGGGGCTTAGATTTACCCAGTTTTTCCAACGGTTCTGCTTATGGTGATTTAGACAATGACGGCGATTTGGATTTGGTGGTAAATAATGTAAATATGCCCGCATTTATTTATCAAAATGAAAGTAATCGTCTTAAGGAAGGCAATCATTTTTTGAAAATTAAACTCAAAGGGAACACCCTAAATACCTTTTCAGTCGGTACGAAAGTAACCCTTTTTGCCAACGGAAAACAATGGATGTTGGAGCAAACCCCTTCACGAGGTTTTCAGTCTTCAGTGAGTGAAATTTTGCATTTTGGCTTAGGAAATATTACACAAATAGATTCCCTGATTGTGCGTTGGTCAGGTGGGAAATTGACAAAATCTTATAAAGTAAAAGTGAATCAAACGCTATTTTTAGATGAAAATTCTGCCAAAAATTCTACTGATTATCTTGCTAAAACTCAGCAAAATGTAGCATTTTACAACGATATTTCAAGCAAATTTTCGCCCGAATTTAGCCATCAAGAAAATGAATATAGCGACTTTGACGATGCTCCTTTGCTCTTTCACATGAACTCTACGGAAGGTTCACGCATGGCAATTGGCGACATCAATGGCGATGGATTGGAGGATATTTTTATCGGAAGTGGTAAAGGATTTCCTGCAAAAATATTACAACAAACTGCTGATAATAAGTTTATTCGCACCAATAAAACTTTGTGCGAAGCCGATAAAAATTCAGAAGATATAGACGCTGTTTTTTTTGATGCGGACAATGACAACGACTTAGATTTATACGTAGCCAGTGGGGGAAGCGAGTTTCAAGAACAAGCCACCGAACTTAGCGACCGCCTGTATTTCAACAATGGGAAAGGCAATTTTACAAAGTCATCTCAGTTTTTGCCAACGCTCAAATTTGAAAATAGTGCTTGTGTTAGACCTGCCGATTTTGACCACGATGGAGATATAGATTTGTTTGTTGGTATTAGGGCGAGTAATCGCAGTTATGGCATACCTCAAAATGGGTACATTTTAGTAAATAATGGCAAGGGAATTTTTAAAAATACAACCTCAAAAATAGCAAAAGAATTAGGGCAAGTTGGACTGATAAAATCTGCTCAGTGGGTCGATATTGACAACGACAAACAACTTGATTTGGTGGTGTTGGGCGAATGGATGAGCCTTCATATTTTCAAAAATAAGCGAGGTTTTTTCCAAGATATTAGCGAAAAAATGGGTGTTGATAAGCTAAAAGGTTGGTGGAATACGATTGAAACTGCCGATTTGGATAAGGATGGCGACCTCGATTTAATTCTTGGAAATCATGGGTTAAATTCCAGATTTAGAGCTTCAGAAAGTAAACCGATTGAATTATTTGTCAGTGATTTTGATAATAATGGGTTTGTTGAGCAAGTAATTTGTAGCTATAACGGTAATAACTCGTATCCTTTCGTTTTACATCAAAATATTACGGTTCAATTGCCTTATTTAAAAGCCAAATACTTAAAAAATGAAAGTTATAAACAACAGAAAATCGACGACTTATTTACAAAAGAACAGATAGCGAAGTCTGTTAAAAGCGAAGTGACTATCTTGGAAAGTGTTGTGCTAATGAATCATCAAAAAGAGGGTTTTAAACTCAAAAAACTTCCTATTCAAGCCCAATTTTTCCCAGTTTACGCCATTCATG
The DNA here is from genome assembly GCA_025356745.1 of Arcicella sp. Taxonomy (GTDB): domain Bacteria; phylum Bacteroidota; class Bacteroidia; order Cytophagales; family Spirosomataceae; genus Arcicella. The sequence goes on along the minus strand of JANXRS010000160.1, from coordinate 8,315 downwards.
TTACGGATATTAACCATGATAAATTTCCCGATTTATTAGTAGGCGGCAATCTCTACGAAGCAAAACCAGAAGTCGGGCGATACGATGCAGGTAGAGGTCTTTGTTTATTGGGAAATGGCGATGGAACATTTGAGGCAATAAACGCCAAGCAATCAGGTATTTATCTCGACGGGCAAATCAGAGATATTAAACCTTTAAAAATAGGAAAAAAATCAGTCATGATTTTTGCTAAAAACAATACCCAATTTCAGATTTTTGAACGAAAATAAAAAGGCATGATTTTATTCAATTTTATCTATAAAAAACAACGATTAACAGCGATTTTAATACTCGTTTGTTTGCCATTGTGTTGGGCTTGTTCTTTCGAGAAAAAACCGCTTTTTAACCTACTTGATAGCCAACAAACACACGTCGATTTTGCGAATATATTACACGAAACGGAGCAAGTAAATATCAATGAATACTTGTATGCTTATAACGGTGGCGGTGTATCGGTGGGAGATATTAATAATGACGGAAACCCTGATGTCTATTTTAGTTCTAATCAATCAGGAAATAAGCTATATTTGAATAATACAAAAAAAGGTGATGTCATTAACTTTAAAGACATTACCAAAAAAGCAGGTGTTCAAGGTCTTTCTGGTGAAAACTTTTGGACTACGGGTATTGTTATGGTGGACATTAATTATGATGGTTGGTTAGATATTTATGTTAGCCAATTGTCTGAATATAAGAATTTTACAGGTAAAAATTCGTTATTTATCAACAACCATGACTTAACTTTTTCTGAAAAAGCAAAAGACTATCATCTTGATTTAGTGGGTTATTGTCAGCAGGCGGCTTTCTTTGACTATGACAATGACGGCGACTTAGATTTATACCAATTACACCTTTCTGTTCATAGTCCAGAAGTGTATTTGAAAATGGCATTGAGAACCCAACGAGACAAATTAGCGGGTGATAAATTACTACGAAATGATAATGGAATTTTTGTAGATGTCACCGAAAAAGCAGGAATTTGGGGTTGGGCAGCGGGTTATGGTTTGGCGGTTGGCATTGCCGATTTAGACAATAATGGCTTTCCAGATATTTATGTTTCTAACGATTTTCACGAAAATGATTATGTATATTTTAACCAAGGAAACGGGACGTTTGCTGAAAATGTAAAAGAAGCAACCAGTTATACCAGTAACTTTTCGATGGGAAATGACATTGCTGACCTCAACAACGATGGTTTATTGGATATTATGACGCTCGACATGAAACCCGATGACGATATTATTCGGAAACAATCGGCAGGTGCAGACCCTTTTGATATTTTTCAATTCAAATTAAGTTTTGGATATCAGCCTCAATTTCCTCGTAATATGTTGCAACTCAACCAAGGAAATTTGTCGGGAAAAATAGGCTGTCAATTTTCTGAAATTGGACAATTAGCAGGCGTTGATGCCAGCGATTGGAGTTGGTCAACGCTCTTAGCAGATTTTGATAATGATGGTTTAAAAGACATTTTTATTTCCAATGGTATTCTCCGACGACCCAATGATTTGGACTATATCAACTACTCATATAGTAATTATGTCCGTAATAGTTCGTCGCTCAATCTCGTTAAAATGATGCCTTCGGGGGCTGTTCATAATGTTGCCTATCGCAATCAGGGAGACTTGCATTTTGAAGATGTTTCGGAACAATGGGGTTTTATTGAGAAGGGTTTTTCGATGGGAACAGCCTATGCCGATTTAGATAATGATGGAGATTTAGACCTGATTATCAATAACTTAAATGCCGTAGCCTCCATTTATGAAAATCGGGCTAATGAACATAATTATTTGAAAATTCAGTTAAAAGGCAATACCAAAAACACCTTTGGCATCGGGAGTAAAGTTGAAATAGAAACCGAAAATGGTGTTTTTTCGCAAACCTTACAACCAACACGTGGATGGTTATCGTCGGTAGATTATCCGTTAAATTTTGGACTTGGAGACACGAAAATAATTAACCGCATTACCGTAACATGGTCGGATGGGAAAACACAGACTTTACAGAAAATTTCCGTAAATAAATTAGTGACATTGTATCAGAAAAATGCTACGATAAAAACAGAAATCATTGAAAATCAATTAGATAAAATTTGGCAGGATATTACTCATGAATCAAATATCAATTTTGTCCATCAAGAAAACCCTTATGTAGATTTTGCCAATGAGCGATTAATGCCTCAATTATTATCAACACAAGGAGCAAAAATGGCGGTAGCCGATGTGAATTTTGATGGATTAACGGATTTTTTTGTGGGTGGTGCAAGTAATCAAGCAGGAGCTTTGTATTTGCAGGTGAAAAATGGCGATTCGTATCGTTTTGTACAGGGAAATCAAACCGTTTTTATACAAGACAAGGTTTTTGAAGATGTTGATGCTCAGTTTTTTGATGCCGATAATGACCACGATTTAGATTTATTAGTTATTAGTGGTGGTGGACAAACCAACATTGCACCGCTTACCCAAGACCGTTTATATTTGAATGATGGTAAAGGGAAATTCAGTAAATCACCCAATAAATTCCCTGTTTTGTTTGGCAATAAATCCTGCGTAGTCACCGCCGATTTCAACCATGATAAATTAACTGATATTTTTATTGGCACTCGTTCTATCGTAAAACAGTACGGAATTTCACCTGATAGCTATATACTTTTAAACCAAGGAAAAGGAAATTTTATGCTTGATAAAAGTAAACATGCCGAATTATTTAAGGGATTAGGAATGGTTTCTTCGGCAAAATGGATACCCCAAAGCCAAGAATTAGTATTGGCTGGAGATTGGATGTCGATTACCATCTTGAAAAATGATGCCTTCGGAAATTTTACAAAAAGAGAAATTCAACATACCAATGGTTGGTGGAATGCGTTGATTATCTGCGACTTAGATAAGGATGGCGATACTGATATATTGGCAGGAAATAGAGGGACGAATTCAGATTTGAGAGCATCAGCCGACCAACCTGTAACTTTAATGGTGAAAGACTTTGATAACTCTTTTTCAACCGACCCAATAATTACTCATTTTAGACATGGGCAAGAACGACTTTATGAAGGACTGGATGAGCTGAAAAAACAAATGCCCATGATTCAAAATCGTTTCCATGAGTTTGGCTTTTTTGCCCGTAGTAAATTCCAAGATATTTTTCCCGAAAGTTTCAGAAAAGAGGCTATTATCCGAAAAGCAGAAACGTTTGAATCCATAGAATTACGCAATGATGGACAAGGAAATTATCAAATAAAACCTCTACCTACGGAATTACAATTTGCTCCCATTTTTGCTTTTTGTACCAAAGATTTTAATAAAGATGGTTACATAGATGTTATTTCGGGTGGAAACTTTTCAGGATTTAAACCTCAAATCGGACAAATGACTTCCAGTTTTATGGGCTATTTAAGAGGCAATCAGCATGGAATTTTTGATTATGTAAAACCACAAAAAAGCGGTTTTATCACCCGAAACGAAGTACGAGATATTCAATACATTAAAGTTGGCAATAAAGATTGCTTGTTGATTTCCAACAATAATAGTGCTTTACAATTATTAAGTAGAACAGATTCCCAATCTATCATTAAGGTTCATTAGACAGTTTAAATTCTGTTCATAACGTCCATTTAGACAGGATTGAAACCTGTCCTTTCAATTTATCCCAAAACAATATTCAACGATGAAAAAAATTATTTTTTTACTAATATGCTTCGCTTCAATGACAGCCCAAGCACAACAGTTATCACTCGATTATCCAATCAAGCCTATTGATTTTACCAAAGTAAAAGTAACAGGTGGTTTCTGGAAAAGCAGACTCGATACGGTGGCTCATCGCACCATTCCCTATGCTTTCAATAAATGTGAAGAAACAGGCAGAGTGAATAATTTCATCTTTGCAGGAGGTTTACAAGAAGGAAAATTTAAAGGTCATTTTGGTTTTGACGATTCGGATGTGTACAAAATTATTGAAGGAGCATCTTATTCATTAATGAATGAAAAAGATGCTAAATTGTCTGCTTACTTAGATAAATTGATTTCGTATATAGCTGCTGCTCAAGAAGATGACGGCTATTTATATACTGCATGGACTTTAAAAGCTAATGATTATAACAACTTTGCCTGTTGTACTTATGACCCCAAAGGGAAATTTATCGGCTCAATAATGAGTCATGAATTATACGATGCAGGACACATGTATGAAGCTGCCGTTGCTCATTATCGGGCAACAGGAAAAGATAATTTCTTGAAAATTGCCACTAAAAATGCCGACCTAATTTATAAATTATGCGTAACCGAAAAAGCAGATTTTTTCCCAGGTCATCAAGAAATTGAATTAGGACTTATCAAGTTATTCAGAGTAACTAACAACAAAAAATATCTTGATTTAGCCAAATTGTTTTTAGAAAGAAGAGGCAGAGGCACACGGAAGTATGAAAACGGTTTATTTGGGGCAACCTACGCCCAAGACCATGTACCTGTAACCCAACAGGATGAAGCCGTTGGGCATTCGGTCAGGGCAGTTTATATGTATGCGGCTATGGCAGATATTGCCGCCATTACAGGAGATAAAGCATATTTGGCCGCCATTGACAAACTTTGGAATAATATTGTTAGCAAAAAAATGTACATCACTGGTGGTTTAGGTGCAGAACATAGCAACGAAGGTTTTGATGTGGCTTATGCCCTTCCCAACGATGCTTATGCTGAAACCTGTGCCGCCATCGCTAATGTTTATTGGAATCACCGAATGTTTTTATTGCATGGCGACTCAAAATATATGGATGTACTGGAAAGAACTTTGTACAATGGTTTAATGTCTGGTTTATCCTTGGACGGACAGAAATTCTTTTATCCAAACCCATTAATTTTTGATGGTAAAGAAAAATTCAATCAGGGGGCAACTTGTCGCAGTCCTTGGTTCGACTGTTCGTGTTGTCCTTCTAATCTTTCTCGTTTCGTGCCTTCGGTTTCAGGGTATGTGTATGCCGTGAAAAATAGCGATGTTTTTGTGAATTTATTCATGAATTCTACGTCAGAATTAGCGGTAAATAACCAAAAATTTGAATTAGAACAAACTACTAATTATCCTTGGAGTGGCGACGTTACATTATCGGTAAAAACAACAAAAGCGTTGCCTGCCACTTTACGCATTCGTATTCCAGGATGGGCAAAAAATGAGGCTGTTCCGAGTGATTTATATACTTTTGATAATGTCACAAAAGGGCAAACGGTCATTAAATTGAATGGGAAAATAGTAAGCTATAAAGTTGAAAACGGCTATGCTTTAATTCATAATACATGGAAAAGTGGCGATAAGATAAACGTGAATTTCCCGATGGAAAACAAGACTATTACCAGTCATCCAAACATTAAAACAAATACCAATAAATTAGCCGTTCAGCGTGGACCAATGTTGTATTGTGTGGAAGGAATGGACAACGAAAACCAAGCCCTAACGCTTTCAATGAATCCCAACGAGGCATTAACAGCAGAATATCAAGCAGGATTATTAAATGGTGTAACTGTTTTGAAAGGAAAAGGCTGGGCAAAAACAGCCGATTCAAAGCAATCCATTAACATTCAATTTGTACCTTATGTTGTGTGGGGACACCGTGAATTAAGTCCAATGGCGGTTTGGGTGAATAAGGAATAAATAGGTGCTTCCTCGGGAAAAACGTATGTGAAATCAAGATTTTGATTGAAAATTAGTGATTGAAGCTGTTTAAACTTTTGAAAAATATTCCCAAATAAGTGAGGATTTTGTGGTGCTAAATCATAAAACATCACTTAATGGGAATACTCAGTAAAAATACTATCGAAACGTGGATTTTGCCCCATTTAACTGTTGGAAGTAGAGGATTTGCCCCTACCGCACGAGTCATTGAAATTGTTGAAGTGTTGGTTATCAAGGTCGTAAGGCTTCAAATACAACTAATTTTCTTTTTATGTCTGATAACCAATGAGTTCTGTTAGCAATGTCCACTCCACAAGAGGGACAACATCACGATTTATATCAAATTCAAGAATTCTTTAATGAAATCTGTACTCTTCTAAAAGACGTATGCGTCTAAAATGGGTTGACAATTATACTCCGTTTTGTATCCAATCTATTTTCAAATTTTGATTCATTTTCTTACAAAATAAACCATCCTATGAATTACCATAATAATCAAACAAAATTCATTGATAAAAACGATACAACTCTTATAAAATAAGTATCTTGGTGAGGTTTTTATCTAATCTTATCAAAATGCCCAGAAATATTGCTTATTTACGAGTCTCAACCCTCGAACAAGACAACGCCAAAAATAAAACCGACATTCTTTCCTTAGCCCACGAAAAAGGCTTGGGCAAAGTCGAGTTTGTGGAAGATAAAATTTCGGGAAAAGTGTCTTGGAAGGAAAGAAAGATTTTTACGGTGCTCAATCAACTCGAAAAAGGAGATGTACTTTTAATTAGTGAATTTTCAAGATTGGGAAGGAGTATGCTGGAAATTATGGAAATCATTTTGTTTGCCATTGACAAGGAAATCAAAATGTACACGGTCAAAGGCAACTGGCAATTAGACGATACTATCCAAAGCAAAATCATGGCGATGGTTTTTGCGATGGCAGCCGAGATTGAAAGAGATTTGATTTCCCAAAGAACCAAAGAAGCTCTGCGAGTAAAGAAAGCTAACGGCATGATTTTAGGTCGCCCGAAAGGACCAGGCAAAAGTAAGTTAGATATTTACCCAGTTGAAATTGAAGCTCTCCTTCAAAATGGCTCAACGCAAAGTTTTATTGCCAATCGTTACGGAGCCACCGAGGCGACGTTGAGTAATTGGATGGCTAAGAATAAGATTCAAAAACCTTTAAGAAAGTCCAAAAGTAAGTAAACAAAGATTTAAAGTTTGGATTAGTTTTACTTAAACAACTATTTGTGAATCCCAAGATTCGGTGGAATCTCAATAGAATCTGTTGAATCACTGAATCCAAGATTTTTGAATAAAATATTCATCTGAATCAAATACATCTCTCAAATTAGTTTCATCGCTCTTTGTTCACTTCGTTTAACATTTTGGAATTCTCTCGGAGTTCTTCAAGGATTCCTGAGGGGTACTTAGGAATTTCTACTGGAAACTCCCTGATTATCAGAGAGTTCCTTGCAAAAAAGGTAATGTCAAAAAAGAGAAAATGTAACACCTTGATTTTAAAAGGGTTCTTTAGGGACTACTCTCCATTAACTGCGGAACTCCTAAAAGAACCCCTATGATTTTCAGTCACTTAGGTATTTTTGATTTTCAGCCTTTGAATTCCAATTTATAGAAGTTTTTACCTTCTGAACGGTTACCATGCCACCATTACCGTTTTCATTTTGGCTCTAATCCTATCTATCACTTGTAAGTATACTACCAGTTTTTAGGAGGTTTCCTAAATGCTTTGTCATTATTTTTCGTTACAGTCTGTTCAATCATATCCCGCTTCTGGCTTGCTATAAGCCTAATTTAATTCGCACCGTGCGGTCTTCTTGCCCAGATCTTCTACTCACTCAGGAACATAAAAAGATCTGAGCTATGGTGTACAACTTACCGTCTGCAAGGAGCATTTCAATTTTAAAATTATTAACGTAATTGTTGATTTCTTTTAGGGTCATCAGAATCTCAAAAGCCTTTCCGCTCAGTCTGGCCACTTCTAAAACTAATAACTTATAAATAAAAAATGTGAAGATTTCCGATGACTTCCATAGATTTTTTGGTCTCCATAAAATCAACTGTGAGCGATTGTAAGAGATTAATCGCTCATGTTTAGCTTAAATCCTTCTAATTTTCAAGTTGGGCATTCCTTCGGTATTCATTTCGGTGAAATTGGGCATTCCTCTCGACATTATTAGGTATTCTTTTCGGGATATTTCTCAATATCAGGCACTTAGACTATTATGAATTTATCTAATAGTTTTATCATTGTTAGAGTGCATCAAAAAATGTGGAGCAAATGAGATTTGATATTTTCAACCTAAAAGCAAACGAGATTGAATACACAATATTGAACTGATTTCCTTAAAATGGAAATGTGCTGGTCTCACGCTCTTGATTTACCTATTTAGAAAATTATTTGGTTTAAGTAGCCTCCCCACCTTGAAATGATTCTTTATAGCTTCAGTCTGATTGCCCCACACTTTTTGATGTACTCAGGTCTTACTATTACCACATTAACGGCTCTCGGGTTAACGATGAGTAGAGAGTTATACCCTCACTTTTTTGATTTCATAAAATAAAAATTATTATTAGCGTACTCTAAAAAACACTACTGC